>JBBRBN010000008.1:0-73970 GCA_038205755.1 Lysobacterales bacterium
TCCAGTGCGCGCCGCGATGGTCGATGCGCCAAATCGCTACCGATGGTCGAGTGTGCACGGCAACCTCGGATCGCTCGTTGATCCGGTGCTGACCCAAATCTCACTTTGTCGGTACCCGGACAGCTGGCGGAGGAATGGGCAGTCCCCGCGCTATGATCGCCAACGCACTGACGCGGTCAGGAGTACTGCGCACAGTGCGCGTTACCTCCAAGGCGAGGGACGAAGGGCGAGCCATCACGGCGAACTTTCGTCCCTAACCCGCATACTCCAGGTTCTCACACGCCCTCGCTTGTCTCTTGTCCGCACACGGAGCTTCGATGTCCGAATCAGCATCAGGATCCGCCTCGGCGACCGTCAGCGGAATCGCGTGCGGCCAGCAGGAGGTTCAGCACCAGCGCGCCCTGCTCAAGGCCGGAGCGCTGCAGAACGCCATCTTCACCAGCGCCAACTTCTCAATCATCGCCACCGATGAAAAGGGCATCATCCAGCTGTTCAACTCGGGCGCCGAGCGCATGCTGGGCTACCAGGCTGCCGAGGTGGTCAATCAGATCAACCCCAGCGACATCCATGATCCCACCGAGGTGCTGGCGCGCGCCCAGGCGCTCAGCCTGGAGCTTGGCACTACCATCACGCCGGGCTTCGAGGCGCTGGCGTTCAAGGCCTCACGCGGCATCGAGGACGTCTACGAGCTGACCTACATCTGTAAGGACGGCAGCCGCTTCCCGGCGATCGTTTCGATCACCGCTCTGCGGGACGACCACGATGAAATCATCGGCTACCTGCTGATAGGCACCGACAACTCGGTCCGCAAGCGATTCGAGCTGGACCTGCAGAAAGCCCTGCTGGCGGCGGAGAAAGCCAACCAGGCCAAGTCTGACTTCCTGTCCAGCATGAGCCACGAGTTGCGCACCCCGTTGAGCGCAATCCTTGGCTTCGCCCAGCTGATCGAATCGGGTTCGCCGCTGCCAACGCCGGCGCAGGGTCGCGGGATCGAGCAGATCCTCAAGGCGGGCTGGTATCTGCTGGAGCTGATCAACGAGATCCTTGACCTGGCGCAGATCGAGTCCGGCCATCTGTCCCTGTCGATCGAAGCCGTCTCGCTGGGCGAGGTGCTGGACGAATGCCGCACCATGATCGGGCCGCAGGCCCAGCAGCGCGGCATCAGCCTCAGCTTTCCCCAGTTCGACGAGCCATGCACAGTGAACGCTGATCGCGTGCGCATCAAGCAGGTGTTGATCAATCTGCTGTCCAACGCGATCAAATACAACCGGATTGACGGTCAGGTCGAGGTTGCCTGCACCGCGAACCAGACGGGTCGAGTCCGGATTCAGGTCAGGGACAGCGGCATGGGACTGGCTGCCGACAAGCTGGCGCAGCTGTTCCAGCCGTTCAATCGTCTGGGCCAGGAGGCCAGTGCCGAAGAGGGCACCGGCATCGGCCTGGTCATGGCCAAGCGCCTGATCGAGCTGATGGGCGGCGCCATCGGCGTGCAGAGCGTGGTCGGCAAGGGCAGCATTTTCTGGATGGATATGCTGCTTGCGACAGCTCCCCTTCTCCACGCGGCGCTACCCGAAGCAATCACCGCCGAAGCTCAAGCGGCGGACACTGCAGGCGCTGCCCGTACCCTGCTGTATGTCGAGGACAATCCAGCCAATCTCATGCTGGTGGAAGACCTGATCAAACGCCGTTCTGACCTGCGCCTGCTCAGCGCTCGCGATGGGCATGCCGGCATCGTCATCGCTCGACAAGCGCAGCCCGACGTAATCCTGATGGACATCAACCTGCCCGGTATCAGCGGGATCAAGGCACTCCAGCTGCTCGGCAGCGATCCGACCACTGCGCACATTCCGGTAATCGCAGTGAGCGCCAACGCCATGCCGCGCGACATCCGCAGGGGGATGGACGCCGGCTTCTTCCGCTATCTCACCAAACCCATCAAGGTGGCCGAATTCATGGATACCCTCGACAGCGCGCTGCGATTTGCCGAAACCGGCATCAACGCGCCGATAGCGGAGAGCGACGCATGATCCTCAGTAAGGCCGAGATACTGGCCGCCCGCATCCTGATCGTCGACGACCAGGAAGCCAACGTACTGCTGCTTGAGCAGCTCCTGCGCGACGCGGGCTACAGCGGCGTCAGCAGCACCCGCGATCCGGGCGAAGTCTGCAGTCTGCATCGGCACAACCGGTATGACTTGATCCTGCTCGATCTGCAGATGCCGCGCGTGGATGGATTCGAGGTGATGGCGGGGCTGAGCGCAGACGCTAGCGATCCCTACCTGCCGGTGATCGTTCTGACCGCCCAGCCTGGTCACAAGTTGCGCGCATTGCAGGCCGGCGCGAAAGACTTTGTCAGCAAACCATTCGACCTCGTCGAGGTCACGACGCGCATCCACAACATGCTGGAGGTACGCCTGCTGTACCGCAAGCTCGAAGCGCACCAGGCCGTGCTGGAGCAGTTGGTGGAGGAGCGAACCGCGCAGCTGCGGGAGAGCGAGGCGCGTTACCGAAGCCTGACCGAGCTGGCCTCGGACTGGTACTGGGAGCAGGACGAAGAGGGCCACTTCACGCGCGCCTCCGGACCGGTGCTGGAAATGCTGGGGATACAAGTCGAGCCCTTGGTCGGCGAACAGCGCGACGAGGACACCGCGGGCTGGGACGAAACCGAGCGGGCCCACCTGCGCGCCACCATCGAGGCGCGCCAGCCCTTTCTGGACTTTGTCTTCAGCCGCACGCTCGCGAACGGTTCGCGGCAACGCTACCGGGTGAGCGGCGAGCCGATGTTCAGCCAATCCTGCCGCTATCGGGGCTATCGAGGCATTGGCGTGCAAATATCCGAGGCTGACGCCGCACATGGCTAGCCCGGCCAGAAACCAACTGCTTGATGCACTGCCGCCGGCCGAGTTCGAGCGCCTGCGCCCGCACCTCGAGCTGATTGCGCAGCCCCTCGGGCAAGTGATTTACGAGCCTGGCACACACCTGCAGCACGCCTTGTTTCCGACCACCTGCATTCTTTCCCTGCATTACGTCATGGCTTCCGGGGCATCGGCCGAAACCACCGGAATCGGCAATGAGGGCATGGTGGGCGTCGCGCTGGTCATGGGCGGCGAGACCACCTCCAGCTCATGCATGGTGCAAGCCGCAGGCCACGCCTGGCGACTTGACCGCGCCGTACTGCAGCGGGAGTTCCTGCGCGGCGGCCTGGTCCGTGGCCTGCTGCTGCGCTACATCCAAGCCTTGATGAACCAGACAATGCTGACCGCCGCCTGCAACCGTCATCACAGCGTCGACCAGCAGCTTTGCCGCCTGCTGCTGCTGGCGGCTGACCGGGTGTCCGCACGCCAGCTTGCGTTGACTCAGGAACTGGTCGCAAGCATGCTTGGCGTAGGGCGCGAAGGCATTACGCTGGCCGCCGGCAAGCTTCACAGTGCCGGCTTCATCAGCTATCGCCGCGGCCACATCACCGTGCTTGATCGCAAGGGCCTGGAGTCGCGCGTCTGCGAGTGCTACGCGTTGGAAAAGCGCGAGCAGGCAAGGCTGCTGACAGGCGAGCCCTATCTGCCGGGCGGGGGCGACAGCGAGCCTGCACCCACCGGCCGCTGGCCGCCGGCCGCCGCCACTTCGCACTGAGCGAGTCTCGCGATACCGGACCTGAGCCACGCGGAAGCTGCTTGACGCGGCATTCAGCAGCGCCGCGACTCAGGCCGCAGCCAGCAACCAGCAATCGCTAGTGCCGGCCGGCCCCGGCGCGCCGCTGCCTCTACTTCGGAGCCCCGGCCCACCGCGACCCCTACCATGGACCAGCTTTGCGTTGCCCCCTGCGGCACCTCACCGACGCCGATCGCCAACTGCTGCGCGAGACCATCGAAGCACAGTCGGCATGCCTCATTCTGGTGACCCGTGGAGCCGACACCATGGTGGAAACCGCACGCGTGCTCGCCGCGATTCCCAACCAGACCCTCGTGCTGACCGGCGCGCTGAACCCCGCGCGCTTTCGCGGATCCGACGCAGAGTTCAACATCGGCTGCGCAGTGGGCGCCGTGCGACGCCGGCCAGCGGGCGTCTACATCGCCATGAACGGGCGCATCGGGGACCCCGCCGCCGTGCGCAAGAACGTCGCCGCCAATCGATTTGAAGCCATCGACTGGTTTCCGTCAGCAAGAGCTGCGCTTGTGCGGATGGACGAAATCAGGAAGTGGAAAGCCAGCCTGAAGCTCGCCAAGGACGTCCTTGGATGCGCAGATGTGCAGTCGCCCCCAGCGGGATTCTGATTGGCAGATATCCGGCAGATGCCGCGGTTCGCAGAAGCTGAGGTGGAGCCGCCATCAGGCAGCTGCGGGAAAATCGGGGTGTTTCAGAGACTTGAAATGCAACGTTTCTAGACCTGACCCCGCGCCCTGCGCGCCCGCTCTAGCCCAGCGCAGAGCGTGTCCTGAGAAAGGGACGATCGCGGCAAGCGTGGAAGTTCGACCCGTGAGCGGTGAAACCGCGATGCCCGCGACCCTTGACCGCTGCGAGGCTCAACCAGCGCCAGCTGGCGGGTTCAGCCTGCGCTTCAACGCCTCAAGGTAGCGCTGCATTAGCTCGTATTGCTGACCTGTTAACACGCGCTCACGCATATACCTGCGCATGTCGAGACCGATCGCACAGTCAGCTTCATAGAGGCAGCGAGTCAGCAGCTCTGGATGGTTTCCGCCACAGGGCGCGCCCAATTCGCACGCATACCAGCGAGCGGCGGACGAGCGAATGCTCGCAATCTCGACACGCGTGAGGCCACGCCCGGAAAAAACTTCCATATCTACTTGCCTCGCAAAAGGACCATCCACCTGCGCGAGTGCGGCAAGCGCCCGCTCAACCATCCATGTGTCATTGGTGTCTTCGAGCAGTGATAAGAGCTCGCGCTCTCCCTCGCCTTCGAAGAATCGCTCAGCACGAGCGACTGGATCTCCATCCTTAAATGCCTGATCGAGCGCCTCAGTGATGTCTTGATAGAGATCCATGCCTTCTCCAGGCGCGTACGGACGATCACAAAAACGCAGTAGCGTGTCGTGTGCAAACTGCCGAGCCGCCCGTTCTGCCGTTCCCGCCTCCGAGCGTTCAACGGCCATCATGGGGCGGTTTTCTGGTCGCTCCTCGTAGAAAGGACGACACCTGAGATGCAAAGCTCGCAAGGCGACCAACGCCGCCGTTTCTCCCGAATCCAAACGGAGGAGCAGCTCGTCTTCGACGGCGCGGGCGTTCTCTCTACCATCGATCAGCGCCATAGTAGAGAGTGCCGCAACTGCGGACGCGTGGTTAACGCCAGACTTCAATCCCGTTGCCGCTATTACGCTCGACTGCCCCTCATCGGTCAGGACTGCCGGCGAAACCGCACCTTCGACCCCCGGCACTTTCGAACCGTAGGCTCCGACGTACACCCACGCCCATGCAGCAAGACCAGCGGCAACTAGCAGCGCGAGGAGCTTCTGGTGCTTTTGTTGATTGGGTGCGCCGTTACCCACAGTTCGGGGCCGCCTGCTCGTCAAAACCATGCGTGCCGTTTAGCCCGGAGTCTGTCCGTC
The DNA here is from genome assembly GCA_038205755.1 of Lysobacterales bacterium. Taxonomy (GTDB): domain Bacteria; phylum Pseudomonadota; class Gammaproteobacteria; order Xanthomonadales; family Xanthomonadaceae; genus JANNWF01. Next base: position 5,561 of record JBBRBN010000008.1, read on the forward strand.
GATATTCCCCTTGGGAACCGTTGCTGAACGAAATAGTTAGTATCGCGCCACCGTTTGCACGGTTTGCGTTGTCCGCACGTTCAACCATAATCTGGCGGAACATCCCATAGCCTGCATATCTGGCGTAAAGCTGATCGCGATAGAAACTGAACACTGCGCTTTCGCGACCAATTTCACCCAGCTCACCTTCGGGCCGACTCTCCTCTGGGTCAACGAGGGATATTTCGCCTGGCAGCGGCGCTGTGACGGTGCCAGGTCCGAACAACCCAAAGCATGCGTGGCCGGTACAAAGCTCATCTTCATTAATGTGAACCGCTGTCACATGGACCGTTGGCAGTTGCGGGTCGTCAGCGGGAGTGTTGTCTGCGTTGAGCAGCGGCGTCAAGGTAATACACGCTGCCATCCGCTCGTTCCTTGCCGATCTTGAATCAACAACGAACGTGTAACGAACGGGGGCGTTCGCGTGTGAATGTTCGCGTGTGCGTGCTTTGGGTGTCCTCGTTCGCGTGTGTTTCCGATCCGGGCTGATCCATCCGGCCAAGAACGGAGTCCGCGTGAGTTCCTGCCAAGACCGCTTCCGGTCGAATTGGCCGCTGGAGTCGTGCTCAGGACTAGCGGCCCTGATCGGTGGCGCCGTCCGACGTCGCCCTCCGTGGACGGCGCTGCAAAGGGATTACTGACCAGAAAACGAAAACCCCGGCCTGAGCCGGGGTTCGCTGCAACATTTATTTCACTGAACCGATCAGAACACCAGCGACCAGGTGTCGAGGGTCCCGGTGTCGCCGTTAGCGTTGTCATTGACGCGCAGCTTCCACGAGCCGTTCAGTGCCTCGCTGGACAGGTTCACCGTGAACTCGGTGATGATGTTGTCGGCGCTGCCACCGGTGCGGTTGTGCAGGACATAGACGCTGCCGTCGGGTGCCACCAGATCGACCTTCAGGTCACCCCTGTAGGTGTGCAGGATGCGGACGTCGACCTTGCTGGTGGATGGCGCATTGCCGGTGCGACCCGATACCGCAATCGGCGACTCGATGGTCGCCTTGTCGCGAATCGCGAAGTCGGTGCCGTTGGTGTACGTCTGCACGCCACCACCGGTGCTGCCGGCCGTGTAGTTGCCCACCAGGCTGACGCCCGAGAAGGTGCTGTAGGCCTTCACGCGGACGTGGTAGGTACCCGCCGACGGCGTTGCTATTGTGCAGGTCTCGGCATTTCCGCCCAGGTACGGCCGGCAGTCATACACCGTGTCGGTGGGGGCACTGCCGAAGCGGACATACAGATCCGCATCGCCGGTACCACCGGACATGGTGAAGGTCAGGTTGGTCGAACCTGCCGGCACCGCCAGCGTGTAGTTCAGCGCGTTGCCGGCGGTTGCCGCCAGACCCGTCACCGCCACGCCTTTGGTCAACGTGCCGCCGGTGGGCGGAGGCGTGGTCGCGGTGACCGTCACCGACTTGCTGGTCGCGTTGGTGGCAGCGCCGTTGTCGGTCACGGTCAGGGTGACGGTGTAGGTGCCCGCGGCCGAGTAGGTCTTGCTCGGATTGGTCGCAGTCGAGGTCGTGCCGTCGCCGAAGTTCCAGCTGCGCGAGGCGATGCTGCCGTCACTGTCGGTAGAGCTGTCGCTGAACGACGCCGTCAGGCCGCTGACCGTGAAGCTGTAGTTGGCGGTCGGCGCGACGTTGCCGCTGCCGCCGGAGCGATAGCCATTGAGTGTCGTCGCGCTGCTGCTCGGAGCCAGATGGGTATTCAGCCGCGTCGCGTCGGTGCCAGCACCGCTCCACGACACCGACAGCCGACCGTAATAGTCCGACAGGTTATTGCCGCAGGCCGCCGAGCCGCCGTGCAGCTGGCCGACCAGGCGCTTGCTCTGGTTCCACAGGCCGGAGCCGGACGAGCCGCCTTCGGTGGTGCCCTGGTCCCAATCGACCACGCGCCAGTGCGTGGTACCGGTGCCGCCGCCATAGGCTGATACCTGCAGCGCCTGGTCTTCGATCGCAATGCGCTTCTCATGTCCAGCCGGGTGATGGATGCCGGCCGCCGAGGTCGGCGTGGTGCCGGTCACATCCCAACCCGAGAAGTATGGATTGGCCGCCGCCGGCACATTGGCATTGAGCCGCAGCAGCGCAAAGTCGCTGGCGGCGTTGGTGGCAATCAGGGTGGTGCCGGACTGGCTGTGCGTCGCGATGGTTTTGGACAGCGGCGAGCCGCTGGCGCTGGAGCCCGGCGTGCGGCAGGTCGCGCTCTGGTAGTTCCAGTAGACGACGATGGTGCCGGCGACCGTGGCGGTGCTGACGCAGTGGTTGGCCGTAAGGAAATACGGCGTGGTGGTCAGCGCGGTGTTGCCAACGAGCGTGCCGGTGCAGACATACGAGCTGCTGCCCTGGCTGAAGGTGTAGTGGCCCACCGCGTCGATCTGGTCACGCCAGGTGTCGCCGGCCGGACAGACAGTGTCGACATTGCAGGAGCCGGACTTCTCCAGCCCGCCTGCCGCTTCGAACAGACCCCGATAGCCGTGAGTGACGCTGGACAGTTCAAGCACCAGCTTGTCGCGCAAGGCGGCGGGAACGGTGACCTCAAGCGTGGCCTTTTCGCCAAGCACGTAGGGCGACCAGAATTCGCCATTGCCGGACAGGGCGTCGGCGCTGATGCTGCGCGCGTTGCCCTTGCCGACACCGCGGATGACCAGCGCAGCGCCGGTTGGCAGCTGCAGCTTGCTGAAATGAAAGTCGAGGGTCAGCGCGCCGGGCGAGGCGATCTCGCGCGACCAGCGCAGCGAGCCGTCCTTCTGGGTAACCCAGCTGCCGCCGGCGGCGCTGTTGGCGTCGACGCGCAGCGACTCGACCGGCACCTGGATACCGTAGCGGTACGCGCCGCCGATCGACTTGCTGTCCTCGAGCTGCAGCTTGGACAGGTCAGGTGATGGCAACAGCAGCACGTCGGAGTCGGCCGCGATGGCCAACGGTGAAGCGAAAAGTGCGGCGCCGGTCAACGCGCAGCCGATCATCGCCGTGAGGCGACGGATTGAGTAACCCATGGAGGTGCTCCTCTGAAAAAGAAACGGGGGCACCGGACCCGGTGCCCCCGAAGGGTCCGCTGTTCTTAGAACGTCAGCGACCAGCTGTCGATAAAGCCCGTGTCACCGTTGGCGTTGTCGTTAACCCGCAGCTTCCAGTTGCCGTTGAGCGCCTCGCTGGACAGGTTGACCGTGTACTCGGTAATGATGTTGTCAGCGCTGCCGCCAGCGCGGTTGTGCAGCGTGTAGAGGCTGCCATCCGGCGCCACCAGCTGCACCAGCAGGTCGCCGATGTAGGTGTGGATGATCCGTACATTGACCTTGCTGGTGGTCGGCGCGTTGCCGGTCCGGCCCGACACGGTGATCGGCGACTCGACCGTGGTGCGATCACGGATCTGGAAGTCCGCCGTGTTGCCGTAGGTCTGCACCCCGCCACCGGCGCTGCCAGCGGTGTAGTTGCCAACCAGGCTGACGCCGCTGAAGCTGGTGTAGGCCTTCAAGCGGACGTGGTAGGTACCGGCCGACGGCGCTGCAAAGGTGCAGGCCTCGATGTTGCCTGAGGCATACGGACGGCAGTCATACACGGTGTCGGTCGGCGCGCTGCCAAACTTGACGTACATGTCGGAATCGCCGGTGCCGCCCGACGTGTTGAAGGTCAGGTTGGTTGAACCTGCCGGCACCACAAAGGTGTAGTTGAGCGATACACCGGTCGCCGCCGAAAGACCGGTAGCGGCGACACCCTTCGTGAGTGAGCCACCGGCCGGCGGCGGCGGCGGCGGCGGCGGCGGCGGCGGCGTGCTGCCACCGAGCGCGGCCTGCGCATTGACAATGCCCGCGCCGCAGCCGCCCGTGCAGGCACCTGGCAACGGGTAGGCCGTGCTCTTCAGCAGGCTCTCGATCTGAGCCGGCGTGCGCACCGACTGCGCCTGCATCAACGCCACCACGCCCGCGACATGCGGAGCTGCCATCGAGGTGCCGTTGTAGCTGGCGTAGCTTTCGGCGCCTGGGGTGGTGGTGCCCGCATTCAGGGTCGAGAGGATCCCGGCGCCCGGCGCGGAGACGTCGATCGACGTGCCGAAGTTGGAGAAGCTGGCGCGTGCGCCGGCGCTGGTGATCGCGGCGACGTTCACGACGTTGTTGCAGCTGGCTGGGCGGAAGTTGGCCGCGTTGGCGTTGCTGTTGCCGGCCGCCACCACTACGGTCGCGCCGCGGGCGACAGCCGCGTCAATCGCCGCCTGATAGGTGGAGCCGCAGGTGCCCGAGCCGCCGAGGCTCATGTTGATCACCTCGGCCGGATTGGCGTTGGCCGGAATGCCGCTGACCGTGCCACCGGCAGCCCACACGATGCCGTCCGCGATGTCCGACAGCGAACCGCCGCACTTGCCAAGCACGCGAACCGGTACGACCTTGGCGTTGAACGCCGTGCCAGCGACACCCTTCGCATTGTTGGTCACGGCGGCAACCGTGCCGGCCACGTGCGTGCCGTGCCAGCTGGAGTTGCTCGCTGCGCCGCACTCACCGGTGGTCCAGTCACCCTGATCCGCCGGATTCGAATCGCGACCGTTGCCGTCACGGGCGGCGGTCGCATCCGAAATGAAGTCGTAGCCACCGACGATGTTGGCGTTCAGATCGCTGTGCGACGCTATGCCGGTGTCCAGCACCGCCACCCGGATGCCAGACCCTGTGCTGACATCCCACGCCGCTTGCGCGCGGATGCCGGCGGTGGCGCTGGAGAAGCCCCACTGCTCGCCGTAGCGGGTGTCGTTGGGGGTCAGCGCGACGGTCATGATCGCGTCCGGCTCGATGTACTCGACGTCCGGGTTGGCTGCAAAGCGGTTCATGAAGGCCTCGGCGGCGGAGCGATCCAGCGCGCTGCTGACTTCAATCACATCGGCGCCAATCGCCAGTCGCTTATCGTGGGTGATGGTGTAGCCGCCACTGCGTGTGCCGTTGGTGCTCATGCTGCTCAACAGCCCGCGCAACGACGATTCGCTTGACCGCTGGGGAGAGCCCTCGTGGAATTTCACGATGAAGCGGGTCTGGCCCTTCTCGGCGACAACGTCAAGGTTCTGCACCTTCGAACCGCCATTGGGCGGTGCGCCGGCGGCGCTGACGTTACCGGCAAAAACCATAGCGGTGGCGATAGCCAGCGCATTGAGACGAAGCGAGCGAGCGTTGCGTGAGTGCACGTGAGTTGACCCCAAGATAAAAGAAAGTTGTTGACGGTAGAAGCCGCATCTCACGGCCGCCCAGCCTCCCTTCGCACACCCTTGACACAGTGCTCCGACTGCATCCAAGCCCGTTGTGGTCGCAACGCCCCCCGTCGCGACCGGGCTTTCGCTCCGATCAACCCCTCGATTTTTCGAGTTGCTGGTCGGGTCCAGGTGAGGTTTCTGCCCCGTCTCTCAATGGCAAAAACAGTCGCGAACCTAGCGGCGGCTAAGGCACCCGTCAAGCGAAAACTGTGACTTAAGTCATTGTTTCACAAGAAACTATTGTGCGATGCACCATAAATGTCCGGTCATCTTGCGATAAGTGCAGGAATATGGGGGAGATCAGCGACTTGCGACTCCGACAGCACGCACACGTCGGGTGCGGAAATGCACTGCATGCGTGCAGGGGCATGCTCAGCTGAATGCGAGTTCAGCTGCCCAATTGCGCAAATTTGTGTCAACGCGCGGGTGGTCGGCGCGCGGCGGGGAGCTGGACAACTTCGGCGGCTACGCGTGGCGGCTGCATCCGGAGCCGTCAGGGGGCAGTCAACTCGATGCGGCGCTTATCGATGCGGCGCTTATCGATGCGGCGCTTATCGATGTGGCGCTTATCGATGCGGCGCTTGGGCGATGCGGAGACGCTCTGAACAGAGTGCCCGGCCTGGTCACATCATGCCGGTTTCAAGGCGCGCGACTTCGCTCATCATCGACTGATTCCACGGCGGATCGAACACCAGGTCGACATCTGCTATCGCCACGGTCGGCACGCGCTCGATCTTGCTGCGCACGTCATCGACGAGCACCTCGCCCATGCCACAGCCGGGCGCAGTCAGGGTCATCTCCACCGCGACCCTTCGACGCCCGTCGCCAAGCGGTTCGACGGTGCACGAGTAGACCAGCCCGAGATCCACGATGTTGACCGGAATCTCCGGGTCGAAGCAGGTTCCCAGCTGCTTCCAGATCAGCAGCTCCACGTCGTCATCGCTCGCCCCTTCCGGCAACTCGGGTGACGCCGTCGGCTCTTTGCCGATCGCATCGGCGTCATTGCCGGCGATGCGGAACAGATTGCCCTCGACGAACACCGTGAAGCTGCCGCCCAGGCTCTGCGTGATGTAGCCGACGCTGCCGGCTGGAAGGGTAACGTTCTCGCCCTGCGGCACCATGACGGCGCTGCAATCGCGTTCGAATTTCACTGGCTCGCTGGTACGGCTGTAGGACATGACGGTCACCGGTGGCGCGACACCGCGCCCGAACGCTTATTCTAGCCGACCTGCCCCGACCATCCGGATCCCATGGCGGCCAACGCCGATGCGGCACTACCTGGCGCGGTTCGTGCCCCAACGCTGGGCGTGCGCGTGCTGGCAACCCTTTCCGGCTTGGCCGCCGTGGCCGGGGTTGCGGCGATCTGGTCAGGCCTGACCGTCCTGCGTGGCGATCCATGCGGCTGGATGGCGATAGTCGCGGCGCTTGATGCGGCGCTGCTGCTGCGCCTCGCCAGCTTTCCGCCGGGCCGCGAGCGGGCCGCATTCGCAGTGGCCATCACGCTCGCCACGGTGGCCGCCGCCGCGTTCCTGTTCGCCACAGCCCACGTCGGGCTGCTTCTGGGCATGCGGCCTTCCGAATCGGTGTGGAAGATGAGCGTCGGACTGGCCCGCCTCTACGTGCAGGCGAACACCGGCTGGGTCGAGCTCGCCTGGGTGGCGGCGGCTGTGGCAATTGCCTGGCGCAGCAGCCGCTAGCCGTCATCGCCGCAGCCACTGCGGCAACCGAATCGATTGGCGCGGCAATCAGCATCCGAGCCTAGCAGCCTGTCGGACTTAGGTCCGAAAGGCTGCCAGCAAGCGGACTCAGTGTCCGCCGCCTCCGTCCAAGGCCTTCAGCTCGGAGAGCATGCGGCTGGCCGCCTCCTGACCGTCGGCGTACAGCATCCGGCAGTTCTCGGCGTAAAACAGCGCATTCTCGATGCCGGCAAAGCCGGTGCCCTTGCCGCGCTTGATCACGATCACCTGCTTGGCGTCGATCACGTCAAGAATCGGCATGCCGTAGATCGGCGATGTCTTGTCGGTCTTGGCAACCGGGTTCACCACGTCGTTGGCGCCAATCACGATGGCGACATCGCAGGTCTTGAACTCGGGGTTGATGTCATCCATGTCGCCGATCAGGTCATACGGCACGCCGGCTTCGGCAAGCAGCACGTTCATGTGGCCGGGCATGCGGCCGGCAACCGGATGGATGGCGAACTTGACGTCCTTGTCGCGCGCAATCAGCTGTTTGCACAGCTCCCACATCTTGTGCTGCGCCTGCGCCACCGCCATGCCGTAGCCCGGCACCACGATGATCCGATCGGCCAGATACAGCATGGCTGCGGCGTCAGCCGGCTCGACCGGCTTCATCTCGCCGGTGATCGCTTCGCCGCTACCGCCACCGCCGAAATTGGAGAACAGCACATTGCTGATCGGACGGTTCATCGCCTTGGCCATCAGCTGCGTCAGCAGCATGCCGGCGGCACCGACCACGGTGCCGGCGATGATCAGCGCCTCGTTGCCCAGCACGTAGCCCTCAAACGCCACTGCCAGGCCAGTCAGCGCGTTGAAAAGCGAGATCACGACCGGCATGTCGGCACCGCCAATCGGCAGCGTCATCAGCACGCCAACCAGCAGAGCAAGCGCAAAGAAGGCAATGATCGGCGGCACCTGCAGGTCCACTACCAGCCAGGCACCCAGCGCCACCGTAACGATGAACATCATCAGGTTGAAGTACTGCTGACCTGGGAACGTAAATCGCTTGTCCATCCGGCCGTCGAGCTTGGCCCAGGCGATGATCGAGCCGGAGAACGAGATCGCGCCGATCAGCGCGCCGGTCACGCCCAGAATCGATGAGGTGATGCTGAGGCAATCGTGCGCCTTGTAGGCCTCGGCAGTGCAGGTGCCGTTAAAGCTGGCAGCATTGAGCAATGCCACCGCACCGATCGCCGCCGCCGAACCGCCACCCATACCGTTGAAGATGGCGACCATCTGAGGCATGTCGGTAATCGGGACCTTGCGACCCCAGATCCAGAACACGTAGGACAGGGCAATGGCCAGAACCATCAGCCCGAGGTTGATTGGATCGATACCTTGGCTGCCCCAGGTGGCCGGAGCCACAAAGGTGATCAGGGTTGCGATGATCATGCCCCAGCCGGCCTGGACAATGCCGGCGCGGGCGGTGACCGGCGAACACATCCGCTTCAGTCCGAGGATGAACAGCGCCGCCGCCACGAGGTAGCTGGCGCGGGCCAGAAGGTCGAGCAGAAAGGGAACGTCCATCTCACTTCCCTCCCGTGGACTTGCCAGAGCCGGACTTGCTGGACTTGAACATGTCCAACATGCGCTCGGTCACCACGTATCCGCCGACCGCGTTGCCCGCGCCCAACAGAACCGCGATAAAGCCGATCGCGCGTTCCAGATTGGTGTCAGCGTGCGCCAGCGCAACCATGCCGCCGACAACCACGATGCCGTGGACGAAGTTGGACCCCGACATCAGCGGCGTATGCAGGATGACCGGCACGCGCGAGATGATCTCGTGGCCGGTGAAGGCGGCGAGCATGAAGATGTAAAGCGCCAGAAACCCGTCCATCAGACCGCCCCTCCGTCAATCCGCTGTTTGGTTGCGGGATGCTTGATTTCGCCGCCGTGGGTGAGGCACGTTCCGGCGATCAGGTCGTCGGAGAAATCCAGGTTCAGCGCGCCGTCCTTGACCATCAGCGCAAGGAAGTTGAACAGGTTGCGCGCGTACATTTCGCTGGCGTGAATCGCCCCCATCGAAGGCAGGTTCAGCGGCCCAACGATGGTCACGCCGCCCACCGCAACGGTCTCACCCGGCCGGGTCGACTCGCAGTTGCCGCCGGTTTCGGCGGCCAGATCGACCAGCACCGAGCCGTCCTTCATGCCGGCCACCATCGCTGCGCTGATGATCTTCGGTGCCGGCCGTCCCGGAACCGCCGCCGTGGTGATGACCACATCGATTCCTTTGAGGTGCTCAGCCAGCCGTCGCTGCTGTTCGGCGCGCTCCTCGGCGGTCAGTTCGCGGGCATAGCCACCGCTGCCGGCGGCCGACACACCCAAATCCAGAAACTTGGCGCCGAGCGACTCAATCTGCTCACGGGTTTCCGGCCGCACATCGAACCCTTCGACCTGGGCGCCCAGTCGGCGCGCGGTAGCGATGGCTTGAAGGCCGGCGACCCCGGCACCTACGATCAACACCTTCGAAGGCCGGATGGTGCCCGCCGCGGTGGTCAGCATCGGAAAAAACTTGCCGGACACTTCCGCCGCGATCAGAACTGCCTTGTAGCCGGCCATGCCGGCCTGACTCGACAGCACGTCCATCGCCTGGGCGCGGGTGGTGCGCGGCAGCAGCTCCATTGCGAACGCGCTGATGCGTCGATCACGCAGGGCGCGGGTTCGGTCGTCATCGGCGTGTGGCGCGAGATAGCCAATCAGCACCGATCCTTCGCGCAGGGCAGCAATCTCATCGAGAGTCGGCGGCTGCACCTTAAGCAGCACGTCGGCCCGGCTGATCGCGCTGGACGCGTCGGCCGCGACCTCGACACCGGCGAAGGCCGCGTCCGGCAGGTGGGCGCGGGCGCCAATTCCGGACTCGATCAGAATCTCGGCGCCAATGCCTTTGAGCTTCTTGACCACGTCCGGAGAAAGCGCTGCGCGGCGTTCGTTGGGCGCGTTCTCGCGCACCGCCACGATGGTGATCGACATGACACCCCCAAAATCAAAAAAAACGGAAAACCCCCGGCGTGGATGCTAAACCAAGCCGGGGTGTTTGGGGTGGCGGATGTCAACGCCGCGCCTGGCGGCGGCTTGCGCAGTAGATCAGCTCAGCTCAGCTCGGCACCGCGTCGCGCAGCTTGCCCAGGACCTGGGTCATCGCCCGCTCGAAGGCGCTGTCGGCCGAGCGCAACACCAGCTTGCCCTGGCGCATCTGCTCGGCCAGCTCTTCGGCCGAGCTGGCGCACAGGCGCATGCCGCGACGATTGACGAACAGCAGCCGCGAGGAAATCGGGCTGATCCAGCTGAGCTTGGCCGGCTGCGGCGTGCCGTCGGCACCCAGGAACTCGACCCAGCTGCCAACCTGCAGCGCCTTGATCTTGACCACGTCCTCCGGAGCGTAGGCCAAGGTGTCTGTGCCGGCGACCACCACCAGCGCTGCCGCTTCGGCAGGGGCAGCAGCAGCACTCGCCGAAACCTCGATCACGTCGGACGTGACCGCATCGGCCTTGACCGCTTCGGCCTTGACCGCTTCGACCTTGACCGCATCGGACATGACCGCATCGGACATGACCGCAGGCGCCGGCTTGACAACGCCGACCGCAACCGCGGGCTCGACTGGCACGGCCGACAGCGCATCCACCGACGGCAACAAGCGACTGCGGGCGGCGTCCAGTCGTCCCAGCCGCAGCGCCTGCAGCACCCATTCGATGGCCCCGACGGTCTCATCGGCCGACACGCCGGTAACGCCGGAAGATGCCAGCACCCGGATCAGGTGGTCGCGCAATTCCAGCGGCCTCGGCGCACCGTTTTCGCTACCCAGGAATGCGCTCCACAGCTGCTCACCGGCATCGCGGGCGAGCTTGAAGCGTGGGGACTCCACGCCATCACGCAGCGAAACCACGGCGATATGGTGAGTCCAGTAATGGGTCAGAAACTGTTCAATCGCCGGCGGCGCGTTGCGCCCGCCCATCAGCGAGGCCAGCTCGCCGTTGGCCATCGCGCGCGCTTCGTCAAGGCGCTCCTTGCCCCGCTGCGCTTCAGTCGCCCGACGCTCGGTCAGCTCGACGCGCTGCTTGTGCTGGTCAAAGAATGAGCGCAGTTCGACATCGAGTTCCGAAAAGATCGCCAGATCCTCGTTGAACTCGCTCACCAGCCGGTCCACCGTGCCTTCGACACGCCCCAGCAGCTCGCGCTCGGCGGTCGTTTCGCCCCGATTGCCATCGCAGGCTTCGGCCACCGTGTTGAGCAAGCGCCGCGCCGGATGCGACTTCATGGCAAACATCTGCTGGTCAAGCAGCGACGCCTTGGCGTAAGGAACCACCATGCGAGCCATCTGCTCACGCACGACGTGTTCGAAGTTGCGCTGGCCGAGCAGCGCGTCAAACAGCATGCCGACCAGCTCAAGCGACTCCTCGCCGCGATCATCAAGCCGCGAGTGGGGGCCGGTGAGACCCATCTGCTCGGCCTGCCGCACTACCTCCTGCTTGAGCAGAACGCTCAGCGACGCGCTGGGATCGTCCATGGCCTGGCGGACAGCATGCGGAAGCTCGGACTGCAGACGTGACAGCGTGTTGAGCGTGCCGTGCACGTCCATCATCGGACCGCGCGAGTAGGTCGCAGGGTCGACCGGCTGACGCGAGGATCGATACTCGCTCAGCAACGCCCGCAGCGTCGGCAGCAACTCATCAATGTCCTGCGATGCCGGCGGATGCCCGGCCCCACTGCCGCTCGCGGAGTTGCCCCGGTAACCGGAGCTGTAGCCGCCGGCTGTTGCGGCACCCGACTCGGACCCGTAGCCGGCGTCCGGCCCCCCCGCGGGCGCGGGCTCTGCGTACTGGCCCGGATATTTCGGTGAGGTGGGCACATCGCGGCGGCGGGCTCGCGCAGCGGCAGCCGGATCGGCGATCGACACATCCGACAGCAGCCGATTGACTTCCGAGTACAGGGTCGTCAGAGCGCTTTGAATGTCGCGTTCGTAAATCTTGTAGAGAACCAGCCGCGGCGGCAGCGCCGGCACAATTCCTTCTAGCGCGACGCGCAGGGCGTTTACGACATGCCCGGGTCCAACCGGGTTGGTCGCCGGCCCCAGGGTCTCCACCTTCGCGAGCACCGCCAGACGGCGGTCGATCAGCTGCAGCGGACCGCTGTGCCGACGCTCCAGCGCACCCGCGAGCTGCTCCGCGGCGAGCTGTTCATCAAGCTCATCGGCACCCACCAAGCTCAGCCCCTTCGCGGTTTCCGAGTTTGGTGCGCAGCGCACCACGATCGGTTGCCCGCGCCCGAGCGCCGCGAAACTGACGCCAATCTGCTCGCGATAGCGCTGCTCAATCACGCTGCGCTGACGGCGCAGCTCGCGCATGGTGTCGAAGTATTCCTGCTGCTCGATACTGCTGCTCGACTTCTGCACAAAATCAAACAACGCGTCATCGGCGCGGTCGAGTACATTGGCCAACACCCCCGGCAGGGTCCGCAGTGCGGAGGCCCTGACGCCCGCCAGGAGATCGCTTGCAGGGTCAACGGCGCGATTGCGCAGGTCGACTATATTGGTCCTCGCCGAAATATCCATTACCCGATGCAGCTCCGTGAAAAACGTGCTTGTACTTGGATCACAGTATAGGAACCGGCTGTATTGCCCTGTCGTGAACACGGTCCCATTTGCCGCCCGCCAAACGCTGCGCAACTGTGTCGCAGTCTGCAGTTTTCATCGTTGGATGCGCGCCTTCGCACGCCCTTCACAGACAATTTTTGACACCCCATGACCCTGCCTGCTGCCAGCCCCGCGCCAATCGCCCTGGAATTGCTCAATCGCCGCCAGTCGGTACCGTCGCGGCTGCTTGGCGATCCGGGACCCGACGAGGACCAGCTGCACGCGTGGCTGCATGCCGCCGTGCGTGTTCCCGATCACGGCAAGTTGACACCCTGGCGCTTTCTGCTGATCCGCAACGGCAGCGGCCGCGCGCTTGGCGAACTGCTGGCCACTACCCTGCAGCAACGCGACCCACAGGCCAGCGACGCTGCGCTCGCCAAGGAGCGCGGACGGTTTGCGAACGCGCCGCTGGTGGTCGCCGTCGTTGGGCGAATCGTGGAAGGGCACCGGATCCCGGCCTGCGAACAGCTGCTTTCGGCGGGCTGCGTGTGCTTTTCGCTGCTGCTGGCTGCGCACGCCGACGGATTTGCCGCGCAATGGCTGACCGGCTGGGCTGCCTATGATCGAAGCATAGCGGCGGCACTTGGACTCACCGCCGAGGAGACGGTCGTCGGCTTCATTCACATCGGTACGCCGCGAGAGCGGCCTGCAGAGCGTGGGCGCCCGGTGGTCGCGAATCTGGTAAGCGACTGGAACCCATGAGCCGCCCGCCGCTGTACCTGGTCGATGCCAGCATTTACATCTTCCGTGCTTGGCATTCGCTGCCGGATTCGTTCGTCGATCAGGCTGGCGAGCCGGTCAACGCCGTCCAGGGCTTCGTCCGCTTTCTGCTTGAGCTGCTCGAGCGGGAGCGGCCGCAGCACATCGCGGTGGCCTTCGACGAATCGCTGGAAGGCTCCTTCCGCAACGCGATCTTTGCTGCTTACAAGGCCAACCGGGACCCCGCGCCGGAAGCGCTGAAGGCACAGTTCCGCCACTGCCAGGCGGTTGCGCGCGCGCTCGGCCTGATAGTCATGGTCGACCCTCGCTTCGAGGCTGATGACTTGATCGGGACCTTGCTGACGCGGCAGCGCAGCGCTGGCTACCGGGGTGTGATCGTTTCACCGGACAAGGACCTGTCACAGCTGCTGGAAGCCGATGACCAACAGTGGGACTACGCCCGCGACCTGCGCTGGGTCGCCTCCGACGTTCCACAGCGAATGGGCGTGCGCGCCGACCAGGTCGCCGACTTTCTCGGGTTGAGCGGCGATGCAGTGGACAACATTCCAGGCGTGCCGGGCATTGGCGCCAAGACCGCGGCGGCACTGCTCACTCATTTCGGCTCACTCGACGCGCTGCTGGAGCGCGTCAACGAAGTGCCGTTCCTGCGTTTGCGCGGTGCGGCCAGCCACGCCATACGCTTGCGCGACCACCGCGAGCAGGCGCTGCTGTCGCGACAGCTGGCCACGATTCACCTGCAGGCTCCGCTTTCCCAGTCAGTGCAGGATGCGCGACGCCAGCCGGGCAATCGAGACCAGCTGCTGGCACTGATGGAGCAGCTGCGCTTCGGGCCAATGACCCGCCGGCGCGCCTTGGAGCAGCTCGCCGACTGAGCTTCCCCGGCTAATCGCCGGTTGGCTCGGTGGCCGGATCGCGCTGCATGAACTTCGGCGCCTGATGGCTGCTGACCGGCGCGGGAATCTTGCCGGGCCGGCCGGTCGGGATCGAACCCGCGACATCGCTGGCAAAGTTGGCCGACACTTCGAACACGCGCGTCGACTCGATGGCATCGCTGCGCCTGGGTAGGCCAAAGCGGTCATAGGCATGCTTCTGGCCATTGGCGATGAACAGCAGCCGGTCGCCGGCCAGCGTGGCCAGCGTCGGCGTACCGAATTCCGGCCGGCCGGCTGCCAGCGGCTTGGCGCCGGTGAAGCTGCGCCCACCCGGAGCGAGCAGCAGGCGCATGACCCGGGCTGGCTGCATTCCGCTCTGCACGGCAATCAGCGAGTCCTGCCACCACACCAGGCCCTCGATTCCGGCCAGCGCCAATGTCTTTGGCACCGCCACATCAAAGGGCTTGCCGGCTGCCAGGTCGTATCCGAAAACGCCACGCTCGGCATCGGCGAAGTACAGAACCCGGCCGTCGCCGCTGACCGTCATCCCGCGAATGCCGGTCAACGTGGTGGCGTGGAAGACGCGCTGCAGGTTGTCATCGCGCACCATGTAAACAGCATTGTTGATGCCATCGGCGGCATACACCACGCCATCGGGACCGAGTGCCAGGTTGGACATGAAAAACGCGCCGCCCACCAGCGCTGGCGACAGATAACTCTTCAGAAAGGCGCCGGTCTTGAGATCAAACTTGAACACGCCCGCCCGACCCAGATCACTTTCCGGCTGGTAGCCCTTGAAGTGCGGCACTGCGGTGGAAGCGACCCACAGCACATTGCGCTCGGCATCGACTGCCAGGTCCATCACTGCCCACAGGCCATTTTCTTCGCTCGCCTTGACGAACGGGCGCAGCGCGCCATCCGCGGCCACCCGGTACACGGCACCTTCGCGAATGCTGCCGACCAGCAGCTGCTTGGCCGACGCGTCCCAGGCCAGACTCTCGATCAGCAGATCCTGCTTGGGCAGTGTGTAGCGCACTTCACCCTCCCCGAACGGCGTCAGGTTTGTCTCCAACGACTCGACGATGTACTCCCACGCGCGGGTATCGGCGACCGCTTCAAAGCGACTGTCCTCGCCGATCTTCATGCCGTAGCCCTGGGTCTGCAGCTCCAGCAGCGCGGTGTAGGACTGACTCCTGAGTCCCTGCCGAGCATAGGCCGCCGCCATTTCAACCTTGATCTGGCCGATATGCGGCCGCAGCTCGCTCAGCCGCCTCCAGACCGCCGCCTCGGACGTCCAATCCTTGCTGCCGTTAAACCCGACCACCATCTGCCGCAGCTGATCGACGTCGGAGAGTGCGCCCAGTTCGATTTCGAGTTTGGTCGGTGCCGGCGGCGGCGCGGCGGGACGCGGCTGCGCATGGGCTACCGACAGCAGGGCCAGCAGGACTAAGGCGACAATGGGTCGGATCATGGGGATGCACGAGTCGAGGGGAATCGAGGCTGTGCGACCGCCCGACATCGACAAAGGTTCCCGAGACGGGCGCCAACGGCGCAGCAGCGAAGGCTATCATCGGCTATTCCGCATTCAACCCCAAACTGCAATGACAGTCTCTTATCCGCCCGACGCGACCGACACCGTTCTCCACCAAGGCCAGTACCTGCGTCTATGCCGTCGCGGCCGATGGGAGTACGCCGAGCGCACCAATGCATCGAGTGCAGTGATCGTGGTGGCGGTGACGCCCGACGACAACGTGCTGTTTGTCGAGCAGTTCCGCGTACCGATCGGGGCTCCAAGCATCGAGATGCCGGCCGGTCTGGTTGGCGATCATGGCGCGGCAGAGGCGATGGAGACCGCCGCACAGCGGGAACTTCTGGAGGAAACCGGCTGGCATGCCGAGCGCGTCGAGTACCTGATGCAGGGACCGTCGTCATCCGGAATGAGCAACGAAATCATCGGCTTCGTGCGTGCCCGCGGTCTGCGTCGCGTGCACGCGGGCGGCGGAGACGCCAGCGAGCGCATCACCGTCCACGAAATTCCGCGCGCCAACGTCGCCGCCTGGCTGGATGACAAGCGCAGGGAAGGTTATTCGATCGATCCGAAGCTGTACGCCGGGCTGTACTTCATTGATCGCAACCCGGACGGCTCACCGGCCTGAGCCGGCGGCTCAGCCGGCGATGAAAAACCGCCACAGCAGCGAGATGCTGAGGCCGGCCAACGCCAGCATGGTCAGCAACATCCCGTACATGCGACCGGTCGAGACGCCGGCACTCCCGGAAAGGCCCCAGGCGTGCAGCACGCGTCCGAGCAGAAGTGCGCTACCCAGAAGATGCAGCAGCAGCATCGTGCCACCGCAAAGTTCGAGGGCCACCAGCATCAGCAGTCCGATCGGAAGACTCTCGACCGCATTGCCATGCGCCCGCACCCGGCGCAGCAGAACGGCGTCGTCGCCGTCGCCAAGCCCGACCCGCTGATGCCGCCGGCGGGCAATCACGCCAATGGTCAAGGCCAGCAGCAGCGCGCCGCCCAGGGCGACGTATAGCGGGGAAGTCACAAGCATCGAGAGCGCTCCGGGTAAGGATCAGATCAGGCCATCACGCCACGGACCGGTGATTGCCACCGTCATCCCAGGGAAATAGATGTTGGCAAACAGCCAGCGGCCGTCTGGCGAAAAACAGGCGCCCGCCCATTCGGCGCCACGGAAGTCGCCGCTGAAACCGCGCGCGCCATCCAGCACCACGTTGTTCTCGGCGAACGGAAAAACGTCGCCGCCAACGGTCAAGCCGAACAGCTTCTGGGTTGCCCGTCGGGCGTCCTGACAGATCACCATGCCGCCGCGCCGGCTCAGGACGATGTTGTCGGGGTAGTCCAGCACCTCCGGGTCGGTCGACTCATAGACCAGTCGCAGCTCTCCCGATTCGGGTCGATAGGCAAACAGCTGGCCACAGGCAGCGTCGCCACCGTTGGTCGCCGTGAAGAAGACTTCCTGTTCGCTGGCGATGCAGCCCTCCAGCCGGGTGAACATCGCCGCACCCTGCGAAAAGCCTTGAATCTGCACCCCATCGATGGCGCCAGACTGGGGGTTGATGCCGCGCTCGGGCTGCTCGATGTCAACCCAACTGGTGGCGAAGCTCTCGCCCACGCGCAGACCGGAGCGCAGGTCGCTACGGGTGTCAACGCGCAGCATCTGCAGCTTGCCGCCTGCCTCCAGCTTGCCCGCCTCGCTGGGGACAAAGCGGAAGAATCCCGCTTTGGGCTCCAGATCCTCGGTCAGATAGAAGTGCCCGCTGGCCGCGTGGGCGGCCACCGCCTCATGCCGGAACTGTCCCATCGCCCGAAGGGGCACGGCGCTGGCAGGTGCCGTCGCAGGTACTTCAAACAGAAACCCATGATCGCGCTTGAGGCTGACTGCCGAACCCCGAATACTTGAGGTTCCCGCGCGGGTGACGATCTCCTCGCAGCTGAGCCAGCTACCCCAGGGCGTCACGCCGCCGGCGCAGTTCGTCAAGGTGCCCGAAAGTGAGGGTCGTGCGTCAACCAGTTCGGCGCGCTCGGTGTCAAAAACCAGGTTGACCGTGCCGCCCGAGCAGGCGCCGTCATAGTGCGGCGTCTGCGCGCCAAACGCGCCGCCAAAGGCGGTGACCTCGTGATTCCTGACCAGCGTCAGTCGGCTGCCTTCGGACTTCACGATGCCCATCCCATCGTGTCGCTCTGGACATTTCGTGCCGTCGGCCAACGCTTCGCCAGCCCAGCCAAAGGTCGTGTAGCTGAAGCCCGCCGGAAGTCGCAGCAGCGGCAGTCCGGTCGCCATGTCGCGAACGCTCTTGAGCGGGCCATAGCCAGCGCCAGACTGCGCAGCGGCGGTGCCTGACCCTGCCGCAGCCAGCAGCTTTCCCAGCGGCGAAAGCCCCAGGGCGACCAAGCCTGAGCGCGCAAGGAAGTTCCGACGAGACGCAGCGCGAGTAGTGTTCATTCGTCCATTTGCCAAGTGTGGATTCGCACTCGGGGCACTTCCGCGTCCCGTCAGCTAACCCGGCGGTGGTGAGGGTGGGGGCGGCGGCGGCGGCGGCGCTGAACCAGCAGCGGCGTGCGTGACCTGCGCGACAGGGGCAGCCAGGCCGGCTCGCGGCCGACGAACCAGCCAGATGATTGCGAACGCGAGCGCACCCAGAAAGACAATCAGCAGCCAGGGCCGATAGAAGAGCCAGCCGGAAACGATCGTCAGCAGGCTCAGACTGAGCGCCAGCAGCCCGGCGACCACGGTGGTCACCATTCGGCCGATGCCACCGATGATTGGCAGGCTGCCGAGGACGCCGCTGATCGGCCGCAACATGAGCCCGAAGCCAATCCAGAAAGCCATGAACCCACCGCTGCGCAGCGCCCACCCCATGCTGCTGTTGCGGCTGCCTGCGGCGTCGAACAGCGCCGCGGAGCCGACGCTCCCGCGCTGGGCCAGCAGCAGTTCACCCTGCTTGACCGCGAAAGGTTCGAGCCGCCCTGCCTTCTGCTGAGCGACGACGCTGGCGCGGCCCAGCGGCACCCGGTCAAAGCGGATTCGGATGTCGCCAATGGCAGGCGAGTCGAGCGAGTCGGCCGACGTCAGTACGCCGGCCTCCACTCGCAAACTCGCCGCCAGGTTGGCCGGCAGACTCTGCATGCTCGGACCGACGCTCTCCCAGCTGGACAACTCGTTGATCGCATCAGGGCCAAGGCTGAACGCACCGAGGCGGACCTCATCGGCATTCCAGCGGCTGCTCGGAAACGGCAGCGCAGCGGGATTCTCGTGACCTTGCGGTCGATCAAATCCGGCGTGCTCAATCGGCTCGCCCGACCAGGTCTTCTCGTAGCGGTAGTCATAGCCCTGCTTGTCGCCCTCTTGGCGGGACTTCTTTTCCTGCCACTGGTACATCTCGACCCGACGACGCAGCGCGATGCCTTCGGCTTCGACACCGAAGTCCGGATCGAGCAGCCGTCCGGTTGCCGCAAGTTCGGAGCGCACGTGCAGCAACCGACCTTCGTTGGCCGGGTCAACGGCCTCGGCTTCAACTGACTGCACCAGTGCCTTGCCCTCCGCCAGGACGGCGGTGCGCTTTACCGTGCGTCCCTCATTCCAGAACAGCACCAGGGTTGCGACGAGCAGCAGGGCTGCGCCACCCAGCAGCCCGCCCAGCAGTCCCTTGATGCCGCCGCCGTCTCGCTTGCCGAGGCCTGGAATGGAGAACATGGCGCTGCCGCTAGTGCGATGCGAGCGTCACGGCATGGGCGACGATACGAAACTCGCGTCGCGGCACGTCGGCCACCGCAATCCCCGCGTCCTTGGCATAGTGCTCCGCGGTCTTTTCGTCCAGATCGACCTGGCTCAGAGTTCCGAATACCTCAGCGGCACCGTGCGCATCGGTCGGCAGGAAAAACCCGTAGTCGAGCATGGTGACACGGGCACTGCGACCATCGGCCTCAAGCTCCATCCAGCAGCCCTTCTTGCGGCAAATCCTCGCTACCCGGCCACTCAGTTTTTGCGGCTGCGTGACGTCGCCGGCAAATGCGTCGATCGCGGCCGCTACCGAGCGCGCCGGTCCGGCAGGCATCTCGCCGCCAAAGTGCTGCGGCGAAGCAGATTCACCTGCCATCAAGGGGGCGGCGGCAACCAGCAGAGCAACCAACAGTCCTCGGACAATACGCATCGGACACCTCAATGTGATGGTGGGTCAGTGCGCGAGCGGACGCGCCGCCAGCGCCTCGACAGGGTGATCAGTAATGTAGCGGCCGCGGCCGTCCCGCTGCACGCGGGCCAGGGCACAGCCGGAGTCGTGGGTGAAGAAGAGCCTGACACCGCGTTTGACCGCATCGTCGAGCAGCACCGCCTTCTCGTCAATCAGGCGCTCAGGGTTGCGGTCATAGCCCATCGTAATCGGCAGGTGTACCCACGGCCGACCAGGAATCAGATCCGCGCAGAACAGCAGCCCGCCATGGTTCTCCGGACCGACCAGTTCGGACAGCATCAGTCCGGGCGTGTGGCCTTCGCTGTAGTGGAAGCGCACCGCCGCACCGAGGGTTGGGCTGTGCTCGCCCTCGACCAGCTCGAGGCGGCCCGACCGCTGCAGCAGCGTGGTCAGCTCGGGGATGAAACTCGCGCGATCCCGTGGATGCGGCGTCAGCGCCCGCTGCCAGTGGGTCGCCCCAACAAGGAACCTGGCGTTGGGAAACAGCAGTTGCGCCGGCTGATCAGCCGCCCAAGCGCTCAGCAGACCGCCGGCGTGGTCAAAATGCAGATGACTCAGCACCACGACATCAATGTCCTCGTGGGTGAAGCCGGCTGCCGCCAGCGAGTCGAGCAGCACGTGGCGTGCTTCGACCACGCCATAACGCTGCCGCAGCTGCGGCTCGAAGAACGCGCCGATACCGGTCTCGAACAGCACCGACTTGCCATTGATTGGGCTGGCCAGCAGGGCGCGACAGGCCAGCGGCACCCGATTGGCCGCATCCGGCGGCAGCCATTGCGACCACATCGCCTTGGGTGCGTTGCCAAACATGGCGCCGCCGTCCAGCAGCTGTGAATTGCCCATGACCGACCACAGCTTCATCGCCATCCTCCCGCGCTACGACCGACCGCGGCGACGGCGACTAAGCGCGGCATCCTGCCGCGCAAAGTCGCCCGGCCTCCGGCTCCTGCCTCCGGCGCACGCCCGGACGCGCAACGCTGCCGCGTTGCGCAAGCGGTCCGGTCGCGCCCATCCAGCAGCTGTGAATTGCCCATGACCGACCACCGATTCATTGTTGCTTGCTCCCTGGCCAACGTTCGGCAACCGCCCACCTGTCAGCGGAAAATCGCGCTGTCGTCGGCGGTGCTGCCCTTGCCAACGCCTTTCCAGCGTGGATCGGCGGCGGCCTCGACCGTGTTGGCGGAGCGGTTCCAGACCACCACCTGCATGTTGCCCCAGCTGCGCTCGCCAGCGGAAACGCTGTGCCCAAGCGCCTGCAGCGCGGCGATCTCCTGGTCGCTGAAGGCCTCGGGTTCGGCGGACAGCGTATCCGGCAGGTACTGGTGGTGAAAGCGCGGCTGGGCAACGACCTGCTCGGCAGTCGCACCATCCACCAGCTGGAGGATGCCCAGCAGCAGCATCGAGATTATGCGGCTGCCGCCGGGCGTTCCCAGCACGGCCACACGTTCGGGTCCAATCACGAAGCTCGGGGTCATCGACGACAGCGGCCGCTTGCCAGGTGCGATCGCGTTGGCGTCGTCGCCCACCAGGCCAAACGCATTGGCCCTGCCCGGCTTGGCCGAGAAATCATCCATCTCGTTGTTGAGCAGAAATCCCGAGCCGGGAACCACAAAGGCGTTTCCATACGGCAGATTGACCGTCTGGGTGACTGCGATCAGATTGCCCTCGGCGTCGATGATCGAAAAGTGCGAGGTGCTCGGACGCTCGGCAAAATC
The DNA here is from genome assembly GCA_038205755.1 of Lysobacterales bacterium. GTDB lineage: Bacteria > Pseudomonadota > Gammaproteobacteria > Xanthomonadales > Xanthomonadaceae > JANNWF01. The sequence continues at coordinate 27,216 of JBBRBN010000008.1, forward strand.
GCCGATGCCCGGCAGCATTTCGCTGGGCGTGGCCTTCGACGGATGGATGCCGGCACGCAGGCCGCTGGCGTAGTCGGGGCTGGAAAGCATCGCAACCGGAACGCTGACGAAATCCGGATCGCCCAGGTAGATCGCCCGGTCACGGTAGGATCGCCGCATTACCTCGGTCAACAGGTGGACGCGAGAGACCCGCGGCAGCGCGCCGAGATCGTAGCCGGCAAGCACGTTGAGCATGGTGGCGAGCGCCACCCCTCCCGATGACGGCGGCGGCGCGGTCACCACCTGATGATCGCGGTAGGTGAGTCGCAGCGGCTCGCGCTCGACCGCGGTGTAGGACGCGAGGTCCTCGGTCGTCCAGATGCCGCCGCCGGCGCGCACCCCTGCAACCAGCCGCTCGGCAAACGGGCCGCGATAGAAGTCAGCCGCGCCACCCGTCGCCAGCAGCTCAAGGGTTGCGGCATAGTCCGGATTGCGCAGCGTATCGCCCGGCTTGGGCGGCTCGCCATTGACCAGAAACAGCGCCGCCGCTGCCGCGTTGCCGGCCAAAACCTCGCGCCGATAGCCGAGCATGGCTGCGTTCTTGGCGCCAAACACCCAGCCCTCGCGAGCCAGTCGGATCGCCGGCGCCAGCGAGCGCGCCAGCGGCAGCTTGCCGTAGCGCTTGGCCAGGTGATCCAGACCGGCCGGCAATCCGGGGATGGCAGCCGCCAGCGCACCGTTGACGCTGCGGTCGCGCACCGGCTCACCGTCCGCACCCAGGTACATGTCACGGGTTGCCGCCAGCGGCGCCCGCTCGCGGGCGTCGATGAACACATCGCGATCCCCGGCATCGAGCTGCGGATCCGCCCGATGCAGCAGCATGAAGGCGCCGCCGCCGATACCCGAGCTTTCTGGCTCAACCAGTCCCAGCGTCGCGCTGACCGCCACGGCGGCGTCGAACGCGTTTCCGCCTGCGGCCAATATCTCCATGCCGGCGTCGGTCGCCTGAGCATTGGCTGTGGCAATGGCGGCCTGCGGCGGTTTCGACTGCGCGTATGCGGCGACCGCAAGCGTCAACAATCCGAAAACCAGGCGGATGGGTAACAACGACGGACGGATGCTCATGCAGCGTTTTCCTCAGTTTGATGGCGGGTGTCGTCAAGGCTCTGGCCGGAGTTGCCGACACCGCTCAACCGGCGGAACTTGGTTAGCAAGTCGGCCGGTGACTCCGGGTGAACCGGATCGAGATCGATACACTCGACGGGACACACGACAACGCACTGTGGCTCGTCAAAGTGGCCCACGCATTCGGTGCAGCGGCGCGGGTCGATCTCGTAGATCGTATGGCCCTGCGCAATCGCCTCGTTTGGACACACGGGTGCGCATACGTCGCAGTTGACGCAGAGTTCGTTGATCAGCAGTGCCATTGCGAGACCGGGCGGCGCCCGCAGGCGCCGCTTCCGGCGAAGGATCTGACGATGGACTAAGGCGCGACGTGCACGAAGCCGGCGCCGGTAGCCTCGATTCTCGCTCGCAGCGGCTCGGCATCCTCCTGCGCACCAATGAACAGCACACGAACGTCCTTCATTGAGCCCGGCTGCGCTTCCAGAAACGCCTCTTCGATCAGCTCGGCCATCCGCTTGGGCGACGGTGATCCGAACGCCAGCATGTTGCCCGGCACCACACCACGTGAAACGGTGCCGATGACGTTCTCCAGCTGCCGTTCGTACTGCTCTTCAAAGTCTTCGGCGGATTCTTCCGGCAGGTAATACATGAATGGACTGCTGCGAATGCCCTGCATGTTCTGCTTGACCACCTGGGTCAGGTAAGCGCGCCACTCGCGGTCGTTGCCATTGGTTGGCGCCGACAGAATGACCGCCGCGGCTTCGGGCGCTGCAGCTTCGTTGGGCTTGTCGCATGCGGCCAACGCCGTCACGGCAAGAATCAGCAGGGTGCTACGAATCAGGCTGCGCATGGTGGGTCACCTCAGGGACGATGGAAAAAAGAGTAATTCACGCGCCAAGATACCGGCGCTTCAGCGCATCGGCGACCGCCGGAGGGACAAATCCGGACACGTCACCACCAAGTCGCGCGATTTCGCGCACCAGGGATGAGGAAATGAAGCTGTACTGTTCGGCCGGGGTCAGAAACAGGGTCTCGACCTCGGGAACCAGGTGGCGATTCATGCTGGCCAGCTGGAACTCGTACTCGAAATCGGAGACTGCGCGCAACCCGCGCAGCAGCACGCCGGCGCCAACCTCGCGCACGAAATGCGCCAGCAGGCTGCTGAATCCGCGGATTTCCACGTTCGGAATATCGGCCAGCGCCGCACGGGCGAGTTCGATTCGCTCGGCCAGCGGAAACCCGGGGCCTTTCGAGGGACTCTCGGCGACCCCGACGACGATTTTCTCAAACAGCGGCGACGCGCGCGCGACCAGGTCGATGTGACCGTTGGTGATCGGGTCGAAGGTGCCCGGGTACAGGGCAATTCGCTGCCGGGGCTGGGTCATCCGGACGGGTCTTTGGTCAATGCGGCCTGATTGCGTGGATCCCGGTCTGGCTGGGCCTCGCGGGCCTTTACCAGAGGGACACTGCGAGCGGCTAGTGTATCAGGCGATTCAGCCAGTAGACCCGATGCGGAACAGGCGATAGCTGACCTCGCGCGTCCGCCCCTCGCGGTGCAAAGCGAAGCCGGCCGGGGGCAGCAGCAGCGCTTCAGGCGAGGACTCCACATACACCCACGCCCGCTCCGCCAGGCGCGGGGCCAATGCCGCCAGGGTCGCGTTCCACAGATCACGTTCGAATGGCGGATCGACGAAGGCGATCGTGACCGGCGGCACGTTGCCATGGGCAAGCCAGCTGATCGCATCGGCCAGATGGATTTCGACCTGCTCGGCGCGCAGTCGGATTGCGCTGGCGCGCAGGCTTGCGGCCAGCTGCGGCTCGCGCTCGACCATCAGCACCTGCTGCGCTGCGCGCGAGGCGGCCTCGAATCCCAGCGCACCGGAGCCAGCGAACAGATCGACGCAGATGCTGCCCGGCAAAACCGGCGCCAGCCAGTTGAACAACGTTTCGCGGACGCGGCTGGAGGTCGGACGCAGGCCGCTGCTGTCGACCACCGGCAGGGTGGTTCCGCGCCAGCGGCCGCCAATGATCCGCACCTGACCGCCAGCAAGACGCTCGGCAGTGGCAGCGGAAGCGGGTCGTCGTGGCGGTGCTACCATCGCCGCATTGTCCGCGATACCGCGCCGCATGCTCAGTTTCTGGAAAAAAAAGCCGATCGAGCCGCCGCTGGCGGTCGCCGACGGCACCCCCCAACCCCATGCCGAACCGGATGGTCCGGACGCTGCGTCTGCGCCAGCCGAGCGTCCTGCGGACGCGCCGGCCGCCGGCAGCTGGCGTGATCGTCTGCGCGGCAGCATCTTTACCCGCGACCTCGGCGAGCTGTTCCGACGCCGACCGGCGCTCGACGAAAACCTGCTCGAGCAGATCGAAACCACCCTGCTCAGCTCCGATCTTGGCGTCACCGCGACCGAGACGGTGCTCGCCGCTCTGCGCGGGGGCATCAAGCGTGGCGAACTTGCCGACGTGCCGGCATTGCTCGCTTTCCTGCGCGCGGTGCTGGTTGAAATGCTGCGTCCGGTGGCTGTGCCGCTGGATATTTCCGGACCCAGGCCATTCATCCTGCTGACCGTTGGCGTCAACGGCGTCGGCAAAACCACCACCATCGGCAAGCTGGCGCGGCGCTATGCCGATGAACGCAAAAAGGTGATGCTGGCAGCCGGCGACACTTTCCGCGCCGCGGCGGTCGAGCAGCTGCAGCTGTGGGGCGAGCGCAACGACGTGCCGGTGGTGGCGCAGCGCGCCGGTGCCGACTCCGCCTCGGTCGCCTTTGATGCCGCGCAGATGGCGGCGGCACGCGGGATCGACCTGTTGATTGTCGATACCGCCGGGCGCCTGCACACCCAGAGTGGCCTGATGGACGAGCTGGCCAAGGTCAAGCGTGTGCTGACCAAGGTCGATGCCAACGCGCCGCACGAAGTTCTGCTGGTGATCGACGGCACGACCGGCCAGAACGCAATCAACCAGGTCCGCCACTTCCACAAGGCCGTGGGCGTTACCGGGCTGGTGGTGACCAAGCTCGACGGCAGCGCCAAGGGCGGCGTGGTGTTCGCTCTGGCACGCGAGTTCGGCATTCCGATCCGCTTTGTCGGTCTCGGTGAGAAGGTTCACGACCTGCGCGCATTTGACGCCGACGCGTTTGTGGACGCCATGTTGCCCGCCGACCTTGCCGGCTGACGCCGGCAGCGCTGCCAACCAGCCGCCGATGCAGCCCCGTCGGCGGCGTTGGCGCTGGCTGGCTCTGGCGCTGCTGGGTCTGATCGGCGCCGCGCTCGGACTGCGATTCATGCTGCAGCCCGAACGAATGGGCGCGCTGGTGCTGGAACAGGCGCGTCGCGCCAGCGGCCTGCAGCTGGCGGTAAGCTCACCGGCCACGCTCGGAATTTTTCCGGCGCTGCGGCTGCAGCTGCTCGGGCTGGAGGCGCGCGCAGTCGCTGGCGGGCCGACCCTGCTGCGCGCCGAGCGGGTTGATCTCGATTTGCCGCTGGCGGTGCTGTGGGGCGGCGAGCTGCAGACCGGCGACGTCGAGATCCTGACCCCCGAAATCGACGTCGACGCGGTGCTCGCCTGGCTGCAGCAGGGCACGGAGATCGGACCGCCCAGCGCGCTGCGGCTGCCGGACTTCGCTGCCCGACTGCGGATCTCCGATGGCCAACTGCGGGCTGCAGGGACGCGCCTGGAGGCCCTCAATGTCGACATGTCGCCGTTGCGCGACGGCGAGCAGGTTGAACTCAACTCCGACTTCATCTTGCTGCAGGACGAACAGCGCCGACCGCTGACGCTGAAGCTGGTCGCAACCCCGCGCCAGCGCGAAGCCGGCATCACCATCGAGGCGCTGTTGCTGCACCTCGGTCAACCCAATGCGGCCGGCAGCGGGGCGGAAGTGAGCGGCGATATCGAGCTGTTCCCACCGCAAAGGCTGCGGCTCGCGCTGTGGCTCAATCTGGCGCAGTCGTGGCTGCTGCTGCCGGCGCTGCCCGAGGCGCTTGCTCGGTTGCTTGAAGGACCGATGTCGCTGAGCTATGACGGACCCGGAGATTTCAGCGCAGAAATGCAGCTGGAACGCATTGGCAGCGAAGCCGAACTGCGGCTGGCTGGCGCCCCGCGCGCGCTGCTGGCCTGGATCGATGACGCCGCCGCCGCGCCGCTGCCGCCAGCCGCTTTCTCGGCCAAGGTGCCGGTTCTCGAACTCGACGGCGTGCGGATCGAGGGACTGCAGGTGGAGCTGGCTCCCGCAGCCGACACTGACCTTGAGCCAGCGCCAGCGCCCGCGCCCGCGCAGACACCGTGAGCATGCCGACCGACTTCGCCCAGCGTCTGCTGGCCTGGTTCGATGTGCACGGGCGCCACGACCTGCCCTGGCAGCACCCGCGCAGCGCCTATCGGGTGTGGGTGGCCGAGATCATGCTGCAGCAGACCCAGGTTGCCACCGTCGTCCCCTACTACCAGCGCTTTCTTGACCGGTTTCCCGACCTCCCGACGCTGGCCGCAGCCGACCTCGACAGCGTGCTGGCGCACTGGTCGGGTCTGGGCTATTACAGCCGGGCGCGCAATCTGCGCAGCGCAGCGCAGCGCTGCGTGGAACTGCACGAGGGCGCACTGCCGCTCACGCTCGAGGCCATGGCCGCGCTGCCCGGCATCGGCCGCTCCACCGCTGCGGCGATCCTCGCCCAGGCGTACGGCCAGCAGCACGCGATTCTGGATGGCAACGTCAAGCGCACGCTGTGCCGGCTGTTCGCGATCGAGGGCTGGCCCGGCTCCAGTGCGCTCGAAAAGCAGCTCTGGCCGCTGGCGCAAGCGCTGCTACCCGATCAGCGGCTGCCCGACTACACCCAGGCGATGATGGACTTCGGTGCCCGCCAGTGTCGGCGCAGCCGGCCGGATTGCCCAGCCTGCCCGTTCCGGCAGGAGTGCCAGGCTTTTCAGAATGGCCGCGTCAGCGCACTGCCCAGCCCAAGACCGGGCAAGCAGCTGCCGCAGCGCACCTGCGTGATGCTGCTGCTGGAAGGCGGCGACGGCGAGCTTTTGATCGAAAGAAGGCCGCCAACCGGCATCTGGGGCGGCCTGTGGAGTCTGCCGCAGTTCGACGACCGGGACGGCGCCGAGCGCTGGGCGAGCCGACTGGGCCGCATTCGCGGCGATGGTGCCGAACTGGCGCCGGTCGAGCACAGCTTCAGCCACTTTCGCCTGCGGATTGCGCCGCTGCGGCTTGCCGTGCACGTCACTGCCAACCAGGTGGCGGATAATCATCACAGTCGTTGGCTGCGCCGCGCAGACATCCTTGCGTTGGGGTTGCCGGCTCCGGTGCGACGCTTGATCGCAACGAATTTCCCCCAGCAGGAGCCAGACCAACCATGAGCCGAACCGTGTTCTGCAAGCGCCAGCAAGTCGAGGCCAATGGTCTCGATTTCGCCCCCCTGCCCGGTGACCTCGGACAGCGCATTTTCAACGGTATCGGCAAGCCGGCCTGGCAGGAGTGGCTGGCTCACCAGACCATGCTGATCAATGAGAATCGCCTGAATCCGCGTGACCCCAAGGCGCGCGCCTACCTGGCCGAACAGGCCGAGCAGTTCCTGTTCGCTGGCGGTGCAGAAAAGCCGGCTGGCTTCGTCGCGGTCGAATAGCGCGGTCTACAGCAGATGCCGCAGCGCCGGCAGGTACTTCTCCGCCGAGCCGGTGTTGACCGCGACTACCCGCTCGCCGCGCTTCAGCAGTCCGCGCTCGATCAACTCGGGCAGCGCTGCGAGGCAGGCCGCGCCTTCCGGACTGATCCAGTCGTGACGCTGGCGCCAGACCTGCTGCAGCTCGTGCGCAATCGCCGTTTCGCTCACCGCCACGGCCACACCAGCGCTGCCGCGGATGATCTGCAGGACGCGGAAGTGTCCGACGCCGCCCGGCACGTTGAGGCCCGTGGCAAGCGTTGAGCCAGCAGCAACCTGCGTGGTGTCGGTCGCGCCTGCTTCAAAGGCGCGCACCAGCGGCGCGGTGACTTCGCTCTGCACGCACAGCATGCGCGGCCGGCGAGCATCGATCAGCCCCAGCGCCTGCAGCTCATCCCAGGCCTTCCACATGCCCAGTACGCCGGTGCCGCCGCCGGTGGGATAGATCACCGCGTCGGGCAATGCCCAGTGGACTGCACCCGGCAGCGGTTCGGCCAGCTCCAGGCCCAGGGTCTTCTTGCCCTCGATGCGCCAACCGGGCTCCTGAAAGGTCGCCACCGAAAACCAGCCGTTTGGAATGTAGCGCTCTTTGAGCAGCAGGCCGGACTCGCGGATGGTCGGCCCGGCCAGCTCCAGCCGCACGCGTTCCGGATGCCGGTGCGCGGCCGCGGCGACGCTGCCCATGATCGGCAGCGGAGTGTCCTCTGGCATCGCCACGACCACCGACAGGCCACCCGCCAGCGCGTACCGGACCAGCGAATCGCCGGCATTGCCCTGGGTCGGCACAGCGAGCTTTGAGAGCCCCAGGCGCCGCGCCTGCGCCACCACCATTGCCATCCCGCGATCCTTGAAGCTCTGGGTCGGGTTGGCACCAAAGCCCGGATGCGCCTTGCCCTCCTCCTTCAGCTGCAGCTGCAGCCCCGCCGATCGCGCCAGCGGATGCCAGCCGTAGTCGAGCAGGGGCGTATAGCCCTCGCCCAGCGCGACGATGTGCCGCGCGTCGTCGGGATTGGCGGCATCCAGCGCCAGCAGCGCGCCGAAGCGCCACATGTCGGGTCGCTGCGGCCGATACCAGCGGGCGTCCGGCAGGTCGTGGGCAAGCCGATCAAGATCCAGCACCATCTCGACCGGCCGGCCATCGACCGGATCCAGATTCATCGGCACATCGGCGGAATACTCAGCGCCTGAGGCAATGCCACGCAGGCAGCGGACGTAGGACATGCGTGATCTCCAGGGTGTGTCAGGCGCGCTCGTCGCGGCTCCAGATCGCGCCGTCGTCGATCCTGATCGGGAAGGTGCGAACCGGCGCCGACGCCGGCAAGCACAGCGCGCGGCCGTCGCGCAGGTCGAAGCGGGCGCCGTGCAGGGTGCATTCGATGCTGCCGTTACTCGCATCGACTGCGCCGGCCGAGAGCTCGAAGTCCTCGTGCGAGCAGCGGTCCTCCAGCGCGTATATCTCGCCGTCCAGATTGACCAGCAGCAGCGGCGTGTCGCCCAACCAGGCCGTGCGCGACTCGCCCGGCAGCAGGTCGGCGCGCTCACACAGACGTGTCCACTCACTCATCGAGACGCTTCTCCAATACCTCGAACTGCAGGTCGCTGCGGCGCGGCCGGCCGAAGCGCTCATCGGTGGCCGGGAACGGCTTCTTGATGCCGGTGCAGCGATAGCCGCGGCGCTCGTACCAGGCGATGAGCTCGGCGCGCAGATCGATCACACTCATCCGCATCAGCGGCAGCTGCCACTGCTGGCGCGCGATCCGCTCGGCCTCGGCGAGCAGGTGACGGCCGATACCCGCGTTCTGCAGGTCCGGGCGTACCGCAAACATGCCGAAATAGCCGACGCCGCCCTCGTCGCAGACGTGCGCGCAGGCCAGCATCTGGGCATCCCGGTCGGCGACCAACACCAGCGAGCGCACGCGCTCGATATCAGCGCGCAGCACGTCGGGATCGATCCGGTTGCCGTCCAGAATATCGGCCTCGGTGGTCCAGCCCTGGCGGCTGGATTCGCCGCGATAGGCGCTGGTGATCAGCGGCACCAGGGCCGGAATATCGGCGGGCGTTGCGGCTCGAAAGCGGAGGTCGGCGGCGTGCATGGGTGTTGGGACGGTTGACGAAGAAGGGACCAGCTAGCAGCCTGTCGGACTTAGCTAGCCCGCATATTTCATGAATCTCACACGCCCTCGCTTGTCTCTTGTCCGCACAAGGGATTTTCCTCAGTCGGTCGTACGGCCCGAAACGTTGCTCTTTCGGAAAATCCCTTGTGCGAACACTATCCTGCGCGATCATCGCGCGAATTCATGAAACATGCGGGCTAGCCCGGGTAGCTGCTTCGAGCGCGCTTTTGCGGCAGCGTGGTCAGGCGCGTTGGTTTCGACGCTGCGGGCTGCCAATCCGCAGCGCTTCGCGTCTGACCGCGCTCGTGCAGGCGCGTCTGAGGAGTTCGTGGCGCAGCGGCCAGATTGCACGATCACGCCAGCAGCCGGCGCGCCTTGCCAATCGCAGCGACCAGAACATCGATCTCATCGAACGTATTCCAGAACGCCAGCGACGCTCGGCAGGTCGCCGCCACGCCCAGGCTTTGCATCAGCGGATGCGCACAGTGCTGACCAGAGCGCACCGCCACGCCTTCGAGGTCGAGCAGGGTGGCCAGGTCATGGGCCTGGGCGCCCTCAACCTGAAAGCTGATCACAGCGGCCTTGCGCTGGGCGGCACCAAAGATTGTCAGACCCTCGACCTGCTGCAGCGCCTGCGTGGCGTAGTCGAGCAGCATCTGCTCGCGTGCCTCGACCTGCGCCATGTCGAGCGCGGCCAGATAGTCGACCGCCGCGCCGAGACCGACGAACCCGGCGATATTCGGCGTGCCGGCCTCGAACTTGTGCGGCGGGTCGTTGAACGAGGTGCCCTCAAAACGCACCTCGCGGATCATCTCGCCGCCGCCCAGAAACGGCGACATCGCCACCCAATGCTCACGCCGCGCCCACAGGCCGCCGGTGCCGGTGGGTCCGCACAGCTTGTGGCCGGTGAAGGCGTAGAAGTCGCAGCCGATGGCGGCGATATCGACCGGCTGGTGCGGCACCGCCTGCGAACCATCGATCACCGTGATCACACCGCGCCGCCGCGCCTCGCGACAGATCTCACGCACCGGATTGACCGTGCCCAGCACATTGGACACATGGGTCAGACCGAGCAACTTCACTGCCGGCGTCAGCAGACGCCAGAGCAGATCGAGATCCAGCTCACCGGCGGGCGTCAGTTCCGCAACCTTGATGCTGGCACCGGTGCGCTCGGCAACCAGCTGCCACGGCACGATGTTGGCGTGGTGCTCCATGCGGCTGAGCACGATCACGTCGCCAGCACTCAGACGGGGAAGCGCCCAGCTGTAGGCGACCAGATTGAGCGCAAAGGTGGTCCCGCTGCACAGCACCAGATCGTCACCGCGCACATTGAGGAAGCCAGCCAGCCGGCTGCGCGCGCCCTCAAAGGCGTCGGTCGCCTCGGCGCCCAGCGTGTGCACGGCGCGACTGACGTTGGCGTTGTGGTGGCGGTAAAAGTCATCGACCGCAGCGATCACCGATTCGGGCTTCTGACTGGTGTTGGCGGAATCCAGATAGACCAGCGGCTTGCCGTTGACCTTCCGTTGCAGCAGCGGAAAGTCGCTGCGCACGCGGCTCCAGTCGATCACCGTGCTCACAGCGCACCGCTGGCATGCAGGCGTCGATCCAGCTGCGCCGACAGCGTTGCGGCCAGCGCCGAATCGACCGCGTCGCTGATGGGCACGCGGCAGAATGCGGCGGTGAGCAGACGCCGCGCCTCGTCAGCCGGCAGGCCGCGTGAACGCAGGTAGAACATCGCTGCGGGATCGAGCTGACCGACGGTGGCTCCGTGCGCCGCCTTGACCTCATCGGCATGAATCTCCAGCACCGGCTGGCTGTCGATCTCGGCCTCAGCCGACAGCAGCAGGTTCTTGTTCGACAGGCTGGCGGAGGCGCCATCGGCGCCCTCGCGAATCAGGATGCCGCCGTGGAACACGACGCGCCCGCTGGCTGCGCCCAGCCCGCGCCAGGTCAGCTCACTGGTGGTATCCCGGCTGCTGTGATCAATTCCAAGTCGCGTGTCGACGTGCCGTTTGCCGTCCGCCAGCAGCACACCGTTGGCGGTGAGGCTGGCACCCGGTCCGCGCAGCGCCACATTCAGCTCGTGCCGGCTGAGCGCCGCGCCCAGCTCGAGATCAAGCCGTCGATAGCGGGATCGCGCGGACAGCGCGATATCGCTGCGTTGGAACAGACTGGCACCGGCCGCCTCATCCTGAACCCGCGCGTGGCACAGCTCGGCTCCGTCGCCAAGCGCAACCTGGGTGATGGTGTTGGCCAGATGCCTATGCTCGGCAGCCGCGAGATGATGCTCGACGACGCGGACCCGCGAGCCCGCGCCAAGCTCGATCAGCGAGCGGAGATGCCAGGCCTGGTCGGACGCCGCTGGCGTTCCGACATACACCAGATGCAGCGGCGCCTGAGCGTGCACGCCAGCCCGCACCCGCAGCAGCGCGCCGTCCAGCGCGAGCGCACTATTGAGGCGCGCGAATGCCTCGTCAGCCGCCTCGTAGCGACGACCGAGCAGTGCCACACCCAGCAGCTGCGGGTCAGTCAGCGCATGCGACAGCGGAATCAGCTCGACGCCTTCCGGCAATCCGGCAGTCTGCGACAGTCCCGCAGCAAAGCCGCCATTGACGAACACCAGTCGCGGCGCCGGGATATCAGCCAGCGACGCCAGATCTGTCAACGTCGCGATGTCGACGCTGTCCGCTGCGGTTGCAAAGCGACGCCGCTCGAAGGCGCGCAGCGAGGTGTACTTCCAGCGCTCGGCGCGCGCCGTCGGCAGTCCGTCCCGCAGCACCGAATGGAGCGCCTCGCGGCGCGCGGCGCCGAGCTGAGCCGCCTCGACGAGCGCCGCCGGCAGCGCCTCAAATCCGGCCCTGAGCGAGTCCAGCAGCGGACTCACGCCGGCTCCGGCGCAATCCGGTCGCGCACCCACGCGTAACCGTGTTCCTCGAGCTGCAGCGCCAGCTCCGGCCCGCCGCTTTCGACGATCCGGCCCTCCGACAGCACGTGCACAAAGTCCGGCCGGATGTAGTCGAGCAGCCGTTGGTAGTGGGTAATAACGATGAACGCCCGCTCCGGCGAACGCAGCGCGTTGACGCCGTCGGCCACCGCCTTCAGGGCATCGATGTCGAGCCCGGAATCGGTCTCGTCGAGAATCGCCAGCTTCGGCTCCAGCACGGCGAGCTGGAAGATCTCGTTGCGCTTTTTCTCACCGCCGGAAAAGCCCTCGTTGACTGCCCGATGCAGCAGTTCGTCCTTCAGGCTCAGCACCGACAGCTTCTCCCGCACGCGCTTGAGAAACTGCATGGAGTCCAGCTCCGGCTCCCCGCGCGCCTTGCGCTGCGCGTTGTAGGCCGCACGCAGGAAATAGGTGTTGTTCACGCCCGGTATCTCGACCGGATACTGGAAGGCCAGAAACAGCCCCAGCGCCGCACGCTGCTCCGGCTCCAGCGCCAGCAGATCCTGCCCCTCGAACTCAACCCCTCCCTGCGCCGCCTCGTAGCCGTCGCGACCGCTGAGCAGATAGCCCAGCGTCGACTTGCCGGCGCCATTGGGACCCATGATGGCGTGCACCTCGCCTGGCTTCACGACCAGATCGAGGCCCTTGAGGATGTCTTTTTCGCCGAGGCGGACGTGGAGGTTGGAGATGGTGAGCATGTTTGGGACGTTGGCTTGTGTTTATAGGTGTGAGGGTTGTTTTTCGCGCTAATCGTTTGCTTTTGGCTTCTCTGGCCTGACACAGCGTTTTGGATGGGTTTCGTCGGCCTAGGCGGCCGCCGAGTCCCTTCTCTTTGCGTGGCCAAAGAGAAGTAACCAAGAGAAAGGCCACCCCGGGTTCGCGCCCGCGATGAAGCCGCGGATTCGCGTCGGGCGGAAGCGGTTTTCCACAGAACATCCTGTGCTGGGGGAAACGCGCACGCATCCATGCGTGCGCCCCTTCGGGCTTTTCCTTCCGCCCGCCGCCGCTGCACAGGGGCCCCAGAGCTCAAGAGCAAAAGCAAAAGCGTGAGGCTGCTGGTTGGCGGCAGAAACTGGAGGGCCGCGCCCTCCATGGAGCCAAAGCACATTGCCCTGCTGTTGCTGTTGCTGTTGCTGTTGCTGTTGCTGTTGCTGTTGCTGTTGCTGTTGCTGTTGCTGTTGCTGTTGCTGTTGCTGTTGCTGTTGCTTTCGACCTTGGGCCCCGTACATCGCGCCGAGCAGCGCAGCCGGGCTCGGGGGAAAGGCGCGAATGGTTGAGGCCATGGATGGCCGAGTTCGCGCCGGCCCGAGGCCGGCGAGCAGCGCAGGGAACGGCGCGCAGCGCCGCGCGATGTCCGGGTCGCCTTTCTTTTGGTTACTTTTCTTTGGCGAAGCAAAGAAAAGTGACTCGGCTGCCGCTGAGGCAGACGAAGCCCTGCCTCGACGAATGATCAGGCGAGAGAAGCCAAAGCTAAAGCCAGACAAAGCGCAACCCGCCACCCGCAGCCGACGAGCGCAACCCCTCATCCAACGGCCCCTTCCAACGAAACCTCCAACAACTTCTTCGCCTCCACCGCGAACTCCATCGGCAGTTCCCGAAACACCTGCTTGCAGAAGCCGTCGACAATCATCGACACCGCGTCCTCCTCGCTGATGCCGCGGGCGCGGCAGTAGAACAGCTGGTCGTCGGATATTTTCGAGGTGGTGGCTTCGTGCTCGACCACGGCGCTGGGCTGCCTTACTTCGATGTAGGGAAAGGTGTGGGCGCCGCAGCGTTTGCCGATCAGCAGGCTGTCGCACTGGGTGTAGTTGCGGGCGTTCTCCGCGCTCTTCTCAACTCGCACCAGGCCGCGATAGCTGTTTTGCCCGCGACCGGCGCTGATGCCCTTGCTGATGATCTTCGAGCGCGTGTTGCGGCCGATGTGGATCATCTTGGTGCCGGTGTCAGCCTGCTGACAGTGGTGGGTGAGAGCGACCGAATAGAACTCGCCGGTCGAGTCGTCGCCGGTCAATACGCAGCTGGGGTATTTCCAGGTGATCGCCGAGCCGGTTTCGACCTGGGTCCAGCTGATCTTTGAAGCCACGCCGCGGCAATCGCCGCGCTTGGTGACGAAGTTGTAGATGCCGCCGACGCCGTTCTCATCACCGGGATACCAGTTCTGCACGGTCGAGTACTTAATCTGCGCGCGATCCAGCGCGACCAGTTCGACCACCGCTGCATGCAGCTGGTTCTCGTCGCGCATCGGCGCGGTGCAGCCTTCGAGATACGACACGTGGCTGTCGTCTTCGGCAATCACCAGGGTGCGCTCGAACTGGCCGGTTTCGGCCGCGTTGATGCGGAAGTAAGTCGACAGCTCCATCGGGCAACGCACGCCCTTCGGGATGAACACAAAGCTGCCGTCAGAGAACACGGCGGAATTGAGCGCGGCGAAATAGTTGTCGCCCACCGGCACCACGCTGCCGAGATATCTGCGCACCAGCTCGGGGTGTTCACGAACCGCCTCGGAGAAGCTGCAGAAGATCACGCCGGCTTCGCCCAGCTCTTTTTTGAAAGTAGTGCCGACCGACACCGAGTCGAATACCGCATCGACCGCCACGCCGGCCAAGCGCGCCCGCTCATGCAGCGGCACGCCGAGCTTCTCGTAGGTTTCCAGCAGCTTGGGGTCGACCTCGTCGAGCGAGGCAAACTTCTGCTTCGGCGCCGAGAAATAGCTGATCGACTGGTAGTCGATTGGCGCGATCCGCAGCTTGGTCCAGTCCGGCGGCGTCATTTTCAGCCAGCGTCGATAAGCGGCCAGACGCCAATCGGTCATCCACTCCGGCTCTCCCTTGCGCGCCGAGATCCAGCGCACCACATCTTCATTCAGGCCCGGCGGCAGGAAGTCCGATTCGATATCGGTGACGAAGCCGGCGCTGTAACGACGGGTAAGGACTTCTTCCAGCTCGATGCTTTCGGCAACCATGGGTGACTCCAGTCAGTCCGCGGCCAGCAGGGCCAGCGGTATCGTTTTCGTGTGGCGTGCAGGTCGCGCGCTCAGCGCGCCGGCTCCGCCCAGCATGTCGGCCAGCGACACACCGCGCAGGGCCGACTCGACGACGCCACTGAGGTGGCGCCAGTTGCCGCGCACGCCGCAGTGCGACTCGTGGTCGCAGCTGCCTACGTGGGTAGCGCACTCGGTGAAGCCGATCGGCCCCTCCATCGCGGCGATGATGTCGGCCACGCTGATTTGGCTGGCTGGTCGAGCCAGCCGGTATCCGCCCTGCGCGCCGCGCGTCGCAACTACCAGCCCGGCCTGCGCCAGTGACTTGAGCAGCTTGCTGACCGTGGGCGTCTCCAGCCGTGCCAGAGCGGCCAGCTCGGTGGCGCTGCGCACGCGCTCCGCCTGCTCGGCCAGCAGGGTCATGACGACACTGGCGTAGTCAGTCAACTTGCCGATCCGAAACATGCGCTTTGGGCTGCCCGCCTTCAAATAGGACCATTATTGTACGGATTGGGTCGGTGAAGCAGAAGTGTTGTTGTCGCACCAGCGTTGGCGGCATTCATTTTCCATGGCTCATTGCTGCTCCGCCCGGTTTGCGGCAGGCTTGCTTCCCCAGCAGCCAGTGCCCAGCGCTCATGCATTGCCAGACGGATCTCGCGTGACCTTCAAGCTGCCGCGCGCACGCCTCGCCTTCCCGCCCTGTGTGGCGCTCCTCACGCTTGTCGGCAGCAGCGCAGCCGCGGCTGCGGCCGGCCCTGATGCCACCCGCTGGCTGCTCTGCCGCGGCGCGCCGGCGCTGGACTGGATCCAACCGGTCGCAGCACCGGGTGATCGCGAACAGGCGGCGGTCGACGTGGATGCCCAGACCATCGACGTCAGCGGCAAGGACACCTACGTGCTGGAGGGCGATGCCCGGCTGACGCGCGCCGATCAGCGGCTGCGCGCGGACCGGCTTGACTACACCCACAGCACCTCCAGCTACCGTGCCAGCGGCGACGTCCGTTACCAGGATGCCGGCGTCGCGATTGGTGCCAGCGTGGTGGAGGGCGATATCGAGGCTGACCAGACCCGCTTGACCGACGTTCGTTACCAGTTGATCGCGCTGCGCGGCAACGGCAGCGCTGCCAGCGCTGCGATGGAAGGCACGCAGGGCGAATTCACCGCCGTCAGCTACAGCACCTGCGACCCCGAACAGCAGAGCTGGGTGCTGCGCGCCGACCAGATGGCGCTGGATCGCGAATCCGGCGTCGGCAGCATGCGCAATGTGACGCTGCGGATCGGCGATGTGCCGGTCCTGTGGCTGCCCTATGCCAGCTTTCCGATTGACAACCGCCGCCGCAGCGGTTTCCTCTACCCGTCATTGGGCAGCGGTGGCGACAGCGGGCTCGACCTGCGTATTCCCTACTACCTCAATCTCGCACCAAACCAGGACGCGACGCTGAGTGCCCGCGTGCTGGGCCGCCGCGGGGTAATGTTGGGCGCCGAATATCGCTACCTGTTCGCGAATCACGGCGGGCAGATCGACGGCGACTGGCTGCCCGACGATGACCTCACCGGCCGCGACCGCGGATCGGCACGCTTTCGTCACACTGGCCGGCTGTCGCAGCGCTGGCTGCTGAACGCCGACGTCAACCAGGTGTCCGACGACCGCTATTTCGAGGACTTCGGCGACTCGCTGGCGATCAGCAGCACGTCCTTGCTGGGCAGCTTCGTCACGCTCTCAGGACGCGGGCGCTACTGGACCTCGAACCTGTCGGCGGAGCGCTGGGACATTACCGACCCGCTGGTCCCCGACAGCGCCGAGCCCTATCGACGCCTGCCGCGCGCGCGCTTTCGCTGGGACCAGCCGCTGGCCGAGTGGATCGAGCTCACCTTCGACTCCGAGGCCGTGGCGTTTGATCACATCGAGCGGCCCGACGCGTTCCGTTACGACCTGCGTCCGACCCTGGCGCTGCCGTTCGAGCGCGCCTGGGGCTACATCCGGCCAGAGCTGGCCTGGCGGCAGACCGGATACTCGCTGGACCGGGATTTCGCCAGCACCGGATTCACCGATCGCAGCCCGAGTCGCGGCACCCCCATCAGCAGCCTGGATGCGGCGCTGGTGTTCGAGCGCGACACCGAGCTGTTTGGGCGGGCCATGCGCCAAACCCTGCAGCCGCGCCTGTATTACCTCAACGTGCCGTTTGAGGCACAGGACGATCTGCCGATCCTCGACACCCAGGAGCTGACCTTCAGCTTTGGCCAGCTGTTCCGCAGCAATCGCTTCTCCGGCGCGGACCGGCAGATGGACGCCAACCAGGCGACGCTGGCGATCACCACGCGGCTGTTCGAAAGCGACACCGGCCGCGAGCGGATTTCCGCCAGCGTCGGCCAGATTCGCTATTTCGAGCAACAAAGGGTGCAAACGCCGGGCGTTCCAGCAACCGACACCAGCGGCTCGGCCTACGTCGGTGATCTGGAGTTCTCGCTGACCGATTCATGGGGTCTGGGCCTCACGCAGCAGTGGGATCCGAATCTCGACGCAACCACCGTGTCCGGCCTGCGCGGCGTATGGCGCGGCAGCAATGGCGCCCTGCTCAATGTTGCTTACCGCTATCGACGGCAGATTCTGGAGCAGACCGACACCTCGTTCGTGATCCCGATCAACCCGTCGTGGCGCGCCGTCGGTCGCTGGAACTATTCGCTGCGCGACGACTCCACGCTGGAGGGCTTTGCCGGCGTCGAGTGGGAAGGCTGCTGTATTGCGGCCCGGCTGCTCGGCCGGCACTACCTGCGCAACCGCGAGGGCGAAAAGAACAACGCCATCTATATCGAGTTGGAACTGAAGGGTCTGGCCAGCTTTGGACGCGACTCCGGCCAGTTTCTGCAGCAGGCGATCATCGGCTACGCCCGATGAGATCGGACGCTGCCGGCGGCGGGCGCGCCGCCGCCTGCTAAAGTGTGTTCAGCCGTTCGCCTGCAGGATATCCGCCGCGAACCTCTCCCAGCACTCCAATCGAGCGACTTCGAATGAATCGACTTCTCATCGCCCTTGCCCTTTCCAGCGCCGCGCTGGCCAGTACCGGAGTCCGCGCGCAGGCGCTTGGACTCGCCTCGATCGACAGCATCGTCGCCATCGTCGAGGAAGACGTGATTCTGCGCAGCGAACTGGATCGGGCGATAGCCAATGTCCTTACCCAATATGCCAACTCGCCGCAGCAGCTGCCGCCGAAAGACGTCCTCGAGAAGCAGGTGCTGGAACGGCTGGTGCTGCTGCGTCTGCAGCTGGGCCGCGCCGTGGACGCCGGCATCCGGATCAGCGATGGCGAAGTTGAGCAGACCATGCGCAACATCGCGCAGCAGAACCAAATGACCCCCGAGCAGCTGCGCGCGCAGCTGCAGCGCGACGGCCTGGCGTTCGACGAATTCCGGCAGACCCTGCGCGACGAGCTCACTGCCCAGCGTCTGCAGCAGAACGTCACCCAGTCGCGGGTCAACGTCAGCGAAACCGAGATCGACATCCTGTTGGCGAGCAGCAGCCTCAAGCAGGGTCAGGTGCGCACGTCGCACATCCTGGTGGCGGTTCCGGATGGTGCAACCCAGGAGCAGCTGGAGCTTGCGCGCAAGAAGATCGATGGCGTTCGCGACCTGATCAGCAAGGGTGAGCTGGACTTCAAGGCGGCTGCAATCCGCTATTCCGACGCGCCCAATGCGCTCGACGGCGGCGACCTTGGCTGGCGCGGTTTCGATGAGGTGCCTTCGCTGTTCGCCAATCTCCTGGAGGGCATGGAGACGGGCCAGGTTTCACAGTCGATCCGCGGTCCCAGCGGCTTTCATCTGATGCAGGTCACCGACAAGCGCGATCAGGGCCAGGAGACGGTCACCGAGTACAACACCCGCGGCATCATGGTCCGCAGCACCGAGCTCGTCACCAAGGAGCAGGCGCTGCAGAGGGCGACCCGGATCCGTGAACGGCTGGCGGCGGGTGAGGACTTCAATGCGCTTGCCAAGGAAGTGTCCGACGACACCCTTACCCGCAACCAGGGCGGCGAGATGGGCTGGTATCCGGCGATGGCCTGGGGCTCGGCGGTCGGCAACCAGATTCTGGCCATGGGGGACGGCGACATCTCGCAGCCTTTCGAGAGCGAAGTGGGCATCCACATCATCCAGCGGGTGGCAACCCGAACGCAGGACGTGACCGCCGATTCCCTGCGTAACAAGGCGCGTGAAACCATCTCGCGGCGCAAGTCGGAAGAGGAGGTCGAGCGCTTCATCCGGCAGCTGCGCGACGAATCCTTCGTCGAAACGCGCCTGAAGTCCTGATCGGACATCGGCATGACGCCACGCCCGCGACTTGCGCTGGTCCCGGGCGAACCGGGCGGCGTCGGGCCCGAGCTGTGCGTGCGGCTGGCGCAGGAGCCGCTGTCCTGTGATGTGGTTGCGTTTGCCGACCCCGACACGCTGCGCGCCGCCGCCGACGCGCTGGGACTGCCGCTGACCCTGCTGCCGGCCGATGCGACGGCCGCGCCGGGCGCACTGCCACTCATCAACGTCCGGCAGCGCGTGCCGGTTCAGTTCGGACATGCCGACCCGGCCAATGCTGCCGCCGTCATCGCGGCGCTCACTCAAGCCGGCCGGGCCTGCATCGACGGCCACTGCGCCGGCCTGGTGACCGGGCCGGTCAACAAGGCCAGCATCAACGCTGGCGGCATCGCCTACCGCGGCACCACTGAGCTGCTCGCCGAGCAGGCGGGCGTCGACGTCGTGATGATGCTTGCCCGTCCAGGTCTGCGGGTGGCATTGGCCACCACCCATCTGCCGCTGCGCGCCGTGCCCGACGCCATCACGCGCAGCGGACTCGCCGTCACGTTGCGCATCCTGCACGGCGCACTGCGCGGCCAGTTTGGAATCGAGCGGCCACGCATCGCGGTACTTGGTCTCAATCCGCACGCCGGGGAAGTCGGTTTGCTCGGCAGCGAGGAAATCGAGACCATCGAGCCGGTGCTGCGAAAACTGCGCGAGGAAGGCTTTGACCTGCGCGGACCGCTGCCGGCCGACACTGCGTTTCTGCCGCAGCTGCTGGGCGACGTCGACGTCGTGCTCGCCATGTATCACGACCAGGGCCTGCCGGTGCTCAAGCACGGTGGCTTCGAGCAGGCGGTGAACATCACGCTCGGCTTGCCTTACCTGCGCGTCGCGGTCGACCACGGCACGGCGCTGGAGCTGGCGGGCCGCGGTGTTGCCGATCCCTCCAGCCTGATCCATGCGTTCGCGCTGTGCGCGCAGCGCGCAACCGCCGCCGCATGAGCCTCGCCGACCACCGCACCAAAAAAGCGCTCGGCCAGCACTTCCTGCACGACCGCAGCGTGGTCGAGCGGATCATCCAGGCGGTCAATCCGCAGTCCGGCGAGCGCATCGTCGAGATTGGGCCGGGCGCCGGCGCGCTGACCTTCCCATTGCTGCGCCGGCACGGCGCACTGACCGCGATCGAGTTCGACCGCGACCTGATCGCCCCGCTCGGCGAGGCAGCGGCCGCCCACGGCGAACTCTCGATCATCCAGGCCGACGTGCTGAGCGTCGACTTCACGGCGCTGGCGGCGGGCGCCCCGCTGCGGGTGGTTGGCAACCTGCCCTACAACATCTCCTCGCCAATCCTGTTTCACCTGCTCGAACACGCCAGCGCGGTCACCGACATGCACTTCATGCTGCAGCGCGAAGTGGTCGAGCGGATGGCGTCGGAGCCCGGCAGCAAGGTGTATGGCCGGCTGAGCGTCATGCTGCAGGCGGTTTGCGACGTGACAGCGCTGTTCCTGGTCCCGCCCAGCGCGTTCCGACCGCCACCCAAGGTGGACTCCGCGGTGGTTCGCCTGCGCCCGCGGCCGCATTCGGAAATCAGTAATCCCGCGCTGTTTGCCAACGTCGTGCGGCACGCGTTTTCGCAGCGCCGCAAGACGCTGCACAACGCGCTGGGTGAGGTCTGCAGTGACGCCGACCTGCGCGCCTGCGGCATCGATCCGGGTGCCCGCGCCGAGCGGGTCGCCGTCACCGACTATGTGGCACTGGCAAACCACCTTGGCGCCGGTGGCACCGTACAATCAGGTCATGACTGACAAACCTGCCCATCGGATCAACGTCGAGGTAAGCACGCGCTATCTCGAGGATCAATCCGCCCCCGACGAGCACCGCTACGTGTTTTCCTACACGGTGTCGATCCGCAATGCCGGCAAGACGCCGGCGCAGCTGGTCGCCCGTCACTGGGTGATCGATCACGGCACCGGCCGGGTCGAGGAGGTCCGCGGCGAAGGGGTGGTTGGCCAGCAGCCATGGCTGCGACCCGGCGAAGCCTTCGAGTACAGCTCCGGCGCGGTGATCGAATCGGCCGTCGGCATGATGCGTGGCACCTACAGCATGTTTGCCGACGACGGAACCGCGTTCGACGCGCCGATCGCGCCATTTGCGCTTGCTGTTCCCCGCACCCTGCACTGAGCGGCACCGGTGGCCACCTACGCCATCGGCGATATCCAGGGCTGTTGCGACGCGCTGCAGCGGCTGCTGGAGGCCATCCGCTTTGACCCCGCCCGCGACCACCTGTGGTTCTGCGGCGACCTGGTCAATCGCGGTGGCCAGTCGCTGGAAACCCTGCGCCTGATCCATTCGCTGGACCTGCACAGCATGGTGGTGCTGGGCAACCACGATCTCGCCCTGCTCAGCATTGCGCAGCGCAAGGAAGCCGACCAGCGCAAGGTCAATTCGGATTTGCAGCGCGTGCTGTTCGCCGACGACCGCGAGCTGCTGCTTGACTGGCTGCGTCAGCGTCCCCTGCTGCACGCCGACCGCACGCTGGGCTGGGCGCTGGTCCACGCCGGGCTGGCGCCGAAGTGGTCGATCAGAATTGCCGAGAATCGCGCCCGCGAGGTGGAGCGCGTCCTGCACGGGAAGGCCTATCCGAAGCTGCTGCGCGGCATGTACGGCGACCGCCCACACTGGTCGCCCAAGCTCAGGGGCATCGAACGCCAGCGCGCCATCATCAACGTGTTCACCCGGATGCGCTTCTGCTCGCCGCAGGGGCGCATCGCGTTCGACTACAAGGGCGCGCCGGGCAACCAGCGCAGCGGGCTGTACCCGTGGTTCGAGGTGCCAGGCCACAGCGAGCGCGAACTGCGCCTGGTTTGCGGCCACTGGTCAACCCTGGGACTGTTCATGGGTTTAGGCGTGCACGCCATCGATACCGGCTGCGTGTGGGGCGGCAAACTGACCGCGCTGGAGCTGCGGCCCGATGGCGAACTGCCGCGCGTCATCCAGGTGGCCGGGCGGGCGCTGTAGGCGGTGCCGCGGCGCCGATTGTCAGCCCGCATGCTTCATGAATTCGCGCGATGATCGCGCAGGATAGTGTTCGCACACGGGCCTACCGAAGGAGCGGCGTATCGGGCCATACGACCGACTGAGGTAGTTCCTTGTGCGAACACGAGACAAGCGAGGGCGTGTGCGATTCATGAAACATGCGGGTTAGACCCGCGAATGGCGGCTCGGCCGTCACGTCCAATCATTGGCGCCTGCAGCCCGCTCAGTTCAGACCCAGCGCAAACAGCAGGATGCACAGGATCAGACCACCCAGCGGAACGAATACCGTGAGCGCCGCCATCGGCGCGTAGGCAGCCTTGTGGGTTTCGTTGCAGATGGCCCGGATGGTGGTCACGACGTAGCCGTTGTGCGGCAGCGAGTCGAGCACGCCCGAGGAGATCGCGACCACGCGGTGCAGCTGCTCGGGCACCACGCCCTGGGCCAGAAATGTCGGCGCCAGCAGCGGCAGGGCGATGGCCTGGCCACCGGAGGCGGAGCCGGTCATCGCCGCAATCACGCTGACCGCGACCGCCGCGCTGACCAGGCCACCGCCGGGCAGATGGGTGACCGCGTCCACCGCCGCCGCAAAGGCGGGAGAGAGCTTGGCGACGGCGCCAAAGCCGACCACTGCCGCGGTGTTGCCGATGGCGATAAGCGCCCCGCTGCCACCTTCGGTGAGCGGCTTGCCCAGCGTGCGCAGCAGCGAGGGCTGCAGCAGGGCGGCGCTGATTGCACCGCCCAGCAGGGCGATGATCAGGGCTGAGGTTTTGAGCGACTCGTGGAAGAAGAAAGCGACACTCAGCACCACCAGCAGCGGCAGCAGCGACAGCAGCGGCGGCGGCAGCTCGCCGCCGCGCATTTCAGGATCGCCTTCGCGACCCTCGAAGGTTTCGCCGCGGGCCTTGGCGGCGCGCAGCATGTAGTTGAGCCAAAGCGTGCCGCTGACCATCATGAAGACGGCAACGACGGCGCTGGCCTGCCAGCCGGCCAGATGGGTAGTGCCCAGGAACGGAATGGGAATCCAGTTCTGGATTTCCGGCGAACCGGCCGAGGTCATGGTGAAGGTGGCCGATCCAAAGCCGAGCGCGGCAGGGATGAAACGCCGCGGCAGGTCGGCCTCCTTGAACAGCGCCAGCGCCATCGGATAAACCGAGAAGGCGACCACGAACAGGCTGACACCGCCGTAGGTGAGGACGGCGCAGGCGCCAACCACGGCCAATGCGGCGCGCTTCATGCCCAGCTTGGAGGTGATCCAGTGCGACAGGCTGTCGGCGGCGCCGCTGGCTTCCATCATCTTTCCGAAGATGGCGCCGAGCAGAAACATGAAGAACCAGGCGGCAATGAACCCGGTAAACCCCTGCATGTAGCTGCTGATCAGGTCGGGAGCGCCGGCGGCGGCGAGCGGCGGCAGCAGGGCGATACCGCTGGTCAACGCCACCAGCAGGGCGCACAGCGGCGTGGCGACGAACAGCGTCATACCGCGGATGGTGAGGAAGATCAGCAGCGCGAGGCCGCCGACCAGGCCGAGCATGCTGAGCATGGGCAGGCTGCTGGCTGGTTGAAGGTGGCACGCATGGTCACGGCGCGGGCCGACGCGGCGTAACTGTACGAAGGTACGAGTTACACGATCTTGCGTCGGCGTGAAAATGCGTCAACCCCTCGCAGGCCGGGCACGTTGCCGGTGTGCGCAAGGCGCCATCACAAAGACCCCATCAGAAAAATCAGGGAGACCCCGATGATCCGCTTCTCACCTCGCTCGCCGTCCACCACTCGCCCGCTGCTCCGCAGTGTATTGAGCATCGCCGTGCTGTCTGCCCTGGCGATGCCCGCGGCGCACGCCCAGAACGAGGGCGCCAAGGACGAGGCGCCGGCATCCGCCGCCGCATCGATGAACCAGGTCACGGTCACCGCCCGCAAGCGCGAGGAGACGCTGCAGGACGTGCCGATCGCGGTGACCGCCTTCACGGCTGAGTCGCTGGATCGCCTCAACGTGCAGGACCTGAGTGATCTTGGCGCCTTCGTGCCCAACCTCACCATCTACGCCGCGCGCGGCTCCAGCAGCACCGTGACCGCCTACATCCGCGGCATCGGCCAGAGCGATCCGCTGTGGGGCGTCGATCCGGGCGTGGGCATCTATCTGGATGACGTCTATATCGCTCGTCCGCAGGGTGCTCTGCTCGATGTGTTCGACGTTGAGCGGATCGAAGTGCTGCGCGGTCCGCAGGGGACGCTGTACGGCAAGAACACCATCGGCGGCGCGATCAAGTACGTCTCCTCGCCGCTGGATGACGACTTCGCCGGGCGGGTGTCGGTCACGGCCGGCAGCTACGGACAGCTCGACAGCAAGGTCAGCGTCAATGCGCCGCTCGGCGACAGCTGGGTGATGCGCGTCGCCGCCGCATCGCTCAACCGCGATGGCTACGGCCGGAACCTGATTACCCAACAGGAGGTGTCGGACAAGGAGATCCTTGCCGCCCGCGCCACGCTTGGCTACGTCGGCGGCGATAACTTCGCAGCCACCTTCACGGCCGATTGGATGGACGACCAGTCTGGCGTGCGGGCAGCGCAGAT
Organism: Lysobacterales bacterium; assembly: GCA_038205755.1. Classification (GTDB taxonomy): domain Bacteria; phylum Pseudomonadota; class Gammaproteobacteria; order Xanthomonadales; family Xanthomonadaceae; genus JANNWF01. The sequence goes on from JBBRBN010000008.1 coordinate 51,906, forward strand.
GCTTGGTCCAAACCGCTTCGCGCCGGCCTTCGCCCCGCTCGACAGCCGCTACGACGTCCGCAACGGCATGCCGAACATCAACGACACCAGCATGCAGGGCGCCTCGGCCACACTCAGCTGGAACCTCGGCGACAGCTGGGCGCTGAAGTCGATCACCGCTTACCGCGAGTCCGACACCGAAACCAACATCGACTTCGATACCACTCCGGCGCCGATCGCCGACGTCAAGGCGTTTTACGCCGATGAGCAGCTGTCGCAGGAGTTCCAGCTCAACTACGATGCCGGCGGCGACTTCCGCAGTGTGATGGGCCTCTACGCCTTCCAGGGCGAGGCCGGCGGCCAGGTGCTGAACAACTTCTTCGGCGTTGTGTTCGGCGACACCCAGGGCCAGGTCGACACCGACAGCATCGCGCTGTACGGCGAAGGCACCTGGGATGTCAGCGAGCAGTGGTCGGTGACCGGTGGCCTGCGCTACACCCACGAGAAGAAGTCGGTGGACGTGCTCAACATCGGCTACACCAATGCGACCTTCACCATTCCCAGCGGCGCGGTAGCAGCCGACTTCGAGGACTCGATCACCTTCAGCAACGTGTCGCCCAAGCTGTCGGTGGACTACCAGTGGGATGCTGACACCCTGGTTTACGGACTGATCAGCCGCGGCTTCAAGTCCGGTGGCTTCAACATCCGTGCGCAGGCCACCGCGGTGCCAAGCTCGCGGCTGCCGTTCGACGACGAGAAGGTGACCAGCTTCGAAGTCGGCGTGAAAAACGCCTTCCTCGACGACACCGTATTCCTCAACCTGGCCTGGTTCTACAACGACTACAAGGACATCCAGCTCAGCGTCTTCACCATCGTGCCTGGCAGCAATCCGCCGATTTTCTTCGGCGACTTCTCCAACGCCGGCGCCGGCACCGTCACCGGCTTCGAGGCCGAGTACGCGATTCAGTTCACCGACCGCTTCAGCGTGCAGGGCAACGTCGCGTGGCTGGACACCGAGTACGACGAGTTCGTCTCGAGAGGCGTCGATATCGCCGACAGCCAGCGCTTCACCAATGCGCCCAAGCTTACCGGCGCAACCACCGGCCTGTACGTGGTGCCGCTGGCGTCCGGCGGCAATCTGACCGCGCGCGCCAGCTGGAGCTACCAGAGCCCGGTCGATCCAACCACCGACCTGTCGCCGGCGATCCGTCAGGAGGAGTACAACCTGTTCTCGGGCAGCCTGATCTGGCAGACCGACGGCGCCTGGCGTTTTGCACTCAATGGCGCCAATCTGGCCAACCGCAGCTACCGCACCACCGGCTACAACATCGCCGCACTCGGCGTGCTGACCGGCTTCTACGGCGCCCCGCGCACGTACTCACTCACAGCGACCTATGACTTCTAACCACGATTCGCCCTGCTCCACTTTCGCCCGGCGCTGGTCGCCGGGCGTTTTCTTTTCTGCGGCACTGCTGGCGGCATGTGCACCCGCTGCGCCGCCCGCCGCCGAGCTGCCCGGGCTGGCCATCGACCCGCTGCGGGTAACCGTGTCGGGGCTCAGCTCAGGCGCCTACATGGCCCAGCAGCTGCACCTGGCCTATGCCGATCGCCTGGCCGGTGCGGCCCTGCTGGCGGGCGGCCCGTATGGCTGCGCTCACGGCGATCTGCGGACCGCGCTGGCGCAGTGCATGGCGCCCGAGGACGCCGCGGTGCCGGCGCTGACGCCGCTGACGGCAGCGGTACGGGAGCGCGCCGGCGACGGCCGGCTGGCCCCGCTTGAAGGCCTGCGCGGTGACCGGGTCTGGGTGTTCCGCGGCAGCGTCGATGCCGTGGTGGGCGAGCAGGTCACGGCGGCGGCAGCGGACCTGTACGACGCACTGGACAGCGGCGCCATTGTCACCCGGCGGTTTGATCTGCCCTATGCGCACCTGCTGCCGGCCGCCGCACCGGGCGATGACTGCAGCGTGTCGGCCGAACCCTACATCGCCAACTGCGGCTTCGACGCGGCGGGTGAAGCGTTCAAGGTGCTGTATGCCGTGACCGAGCCGGCCGACCAGGCCAGCGGCGAGCTGCGCAGCTTCGACCAGCGCCCCTATGCGGCGGATCCGTCCGACCCGCCCGGCAGCGACACTGGCTTTGTCTACCTGCCGCGTGCGTGCATCGATGGCGCGACCTGCGGCCTGCACATTGCGCTGCACGGATGCGAGCAGTCGGCGGACGTGATCGGCGACCTGTTTGCCAGTCGCGGCGGCTTCAACCGCTGGGCCGACGCTGCCGATGTTGTCGTGCTGTATCCGCAGACCCGCAGCAGTCTGCGGCCGCTGAATCCCAAAGGCTGCTGGGACTGGTGGGGCTACACCGGCGCGGGCTTCGACACCCGCGACGGCGCACAGCCGCGCTGGATCGCGCGGATGGCGGCGGCACTGGGGGCGCCGCTGATCGACTGAGGGCCAGCAGTTCGATTAGGCCCGGCCGACCCAGAGGCGCGCATACGGGAGACACTCCTTCAGCATCGGCAACCGCCCCTGTTGTAGGCGCGCCTCGCAGGCGCGATGCTCTTCCCGTACCCCGAAACACCGACCTGCCGCCCATCCAGATAGCCCGACGATGCCGATCCAGCCACCCTCATGCTGAGCCTTGCCGGCGTCGCGGTTGCCGCGCTGCTCTGGCTGGGGCTGCTGTTCGCGGTCGCGCTGCTGGGTGAGCGCCGGGCGCCGCTGACCGGGCGCACGGCGGGCGTGGTCTACGCCCTGTCGCTGGCGATCTACTGCACCTCGTGGACCTTCTACGGCACGGTTACCCAGGGCGTGCGCAGCGGCTGGTGGCTGCCGCCGACGTTCGTCGGCACGATTGCCCTGTACCTGTTGGCGCTGCCGCTGCTGGAGCGGCTGGTAACCGTCTCCAAGTCGGTCAACGCCACCTCGGTGGCCGACTTCATCGCCAGCCGCTGCGGCAAAAGCAGCGGTCTGGCCGCGCTGGTCACGCTGGTCGCCCTGGTCGGAATGGTTCCCTACATCGCGCTGCAGCTGAAGGCGGTGGCGATGAGTTTCTCAACCTTGGTCGCCACTGGCGTGGAGCAGCCAGCCTGGCAGGACAGCGCCCTGTATGTGACCCTCGTAATGGCGGTGTTCGCCATGCTGTTCGGCACCCGTCGCACCGCCGCCGACGAGGGCAATCGGGGTCTGATGCTGGCGATGGCGTTCGAGGCGGTGTTCAAGCTGACCGCTATCCTCGCGGTCGGTGGCTTTGTGGTGTTCGTGCTGTACGGCAGCCCGGCCGCGCTGGAGGCCGCATGGCAGGCACAGGTCACCGCCGCCCCGTCGGCCCAGCCGACTGCCTATCTGACGCTGGCGGCGCTCGGTGCGATCGCCATGGTCACCCTGCCGCACCAGTTCCACGTTGGCGTGGTCGAATGTCGCGACAACCGCCACCTGCGCACCGCCCGCTGGCTGTTCCCGCTGTTCCTGCTGCTGATCAGTCTGCCGGTGTGGCCGTTGGCCCGGGCCGGCGCGCTGGAGCTGGGCGCACTGGGCCTGCCGTCGGATCTTTACGTGCTTGGCCTGCCTCTGCTGCACGAACAGCGTGCGTTGACCCTGTTCGCCTTCCTCGGCGGCCTGAGCGCCGCCACCGGCATGGTGATCCTGGCCAGCCTGTCGTTGAGCATCATGCTTGGCAACCACTGGATCACGCCGCTGCTGCTGCGCGGCGACTGGTCCGCCCAGCGCTGGGCGCAGCGCCGCTGGATTGGCGACGTTCGCTGGCAGCGGCGCGCTGGCATCGCGCTGGTCCTGGGCCTGGGTTACGGCTACTCGCGAGCGCTGGGCGGTCTGGATGCGCTGGCTGACATCGGCGCGCAGTCATTCTCGGCACTGGCCCAGCTGGCACCCGCGGTGCTGCTGGGGATCTACCGGCCGCAGCTGCCGGCGCGAGCGATCGGCGCCGGCCTGCTGGTCGGCTTTCTCATCTGGGCCTACGTTCTGATTGCACCGCTGCTGGCCAACGGCTCGGGCTGGGCCATCAGCGGGCCGCTGGGTCTGCGCTGGCTGGCCCCCACAGCGCTGTTTGGAACCGCCGACCTTGACCCCTTGTCGCGGGCCGTGTGGATCAGCCTGCTGGGCAATGTCGTGGTGCTGGCGCTGGTGGCGCGCTACGCGCCGGCCCGGCTGACGCATGCGCCCGGGCAACCGCTGAGCCAGGACGCGCTGCGCGCGGTAGCGCGGCGTTTTCTCAGCAGCGAGCGACTGCAGCGGGTGTTTGAGGCCGAGGCCGAGCCGGCGATTGCGCTGGAGGAACGGGTCGGTCACGAGCTGACCGCCGTGCTGGGTGCGGCGTCTACCCGTCTGCTGCTGGATGCGGCGCGCCGCGGCAGCGACAGCCAGCTGGAGGAAGTAGCCAGCATCGTCGGCGACGCCGCCCAGGCGGCACGGTTCTCGCAACAGGTGCTGGAAGCGGCGCTGCAGAACATGTCGCAGGGGATCAGCGTGGTCGATGCGCAACTCTGCCTGGTCGCCTGGAACCGCCGCTATGTGGAGCGTTTCGGCTTTCCCGCCGAACTGCTGCAGGTTGGCCGGCCGGTGGCCGACCTCGCGCGCTATGCAGTCCACGAGGTTCTGGGTGCGGGCGCCGATGTCGAAACCGAGGTGCAGCGGCGCCTCCTGCACATGCAGGCCGGCACCCCGCACCTGAGCGAAAGGCGCTTTCCTGACGGCGCGATCATCGAGATTCGCGGCAACCCGATGCCCGGCGGCGGCTTCGTGGCGACCTTCACCGACGTGACTGCCTTCCGCCGCACCGAAGCGGAGTTGAAGGGCATTGCCGAAACGCTGGAGCAGCGGGTCAGCCAGCGCACCGCAGAACTGGCCCGGGCCAGCGCTGCGGCGCAGCGCGCCAGCCGCGACAAAACCCGCTTTCTCGCCGCGGTGAGCCACGATCTGGCGCAGCCGCTGAACGCTGCGCGGCTGTTTACCCACGCCTTGACGCAGCAGCTGGACAAGCCCGACCTGCGCGTCCTCGGCAGCCAGATCGAAGGCTCACTGGGGGCGGCCGAGAGTCTGCTCGGCGGACTGCTCGACATCTCTCGACTGGATGCCGGCGGCCTATCGCCGGTGGTCGCGCCGTTTGCGCTGGACAGTCTTTTGTCGACGCTGGCGGCAGAGTTCCGGGCGCTGGCGGGCGAGCGCGGACTTGGTCTGCGGGCGTCAGCCACTGGCGCCTGGGTGCGCAGCGATCCGCAGCTGCTGCGCCGCGTCCTGCAGAACTTTCTTGCCAACGCGGTGCGCTATACCGAGCGCGGTGGCGTGCTGCTGGGCGTCCGCCGGCACGGCCCGACGCTCCGTATCGAGGTCTGGGACAGCGGCATTGGCATCGAGGCCGGCGACCAGGCGCTGGTGTTCGAAGAGTTTCGACGACTCGGTCGCGGTGGCCAGGGACTGGGGCTTGGTCTGTCGATCGCCGAGCGGCTGGCGCGGCTGCTCGGACACCCGATCCGCCTTCGCTCCTGGCCCGGCCGTGGCTCGTGCTTCTCGATCGAAGTGCCCCGCTGCGAGCCGCAGCTGGCAGTGCCGACGCCTGCACCCGAAGCGCCGGCAGCACCGCCGCAGCAGCGCGTGCTGGTGGTCGACAACGACGCCAGCGTATTGGCCGCGATGCACGCGCTGCTCAGCACCTGGCGCTGCGAGGTGCTGGCTGCCGCCACCCCGTCGGCGGCGCTTGCGCACGCGCGTGCGCAACGCCCGGACCTGCTGCTGCTCGACTACCACCTCGATGGTGACGCCACCGGCGTCGCCCTGTTGCGTGACCTCCGTGCACAGCTCGGCGACATACCGGCCGCCGTGATCACCGCCGACCACAGTGAAGCCGTCCGCCGCGAAGTGGAGCGGGCCGGCGCCTGGCTGCTGCACAAGCCAATCAAGCCGCTGGCGCTGAAGTCGCTGATGGCGAGGCTGGGGTAGTTCCAGACCAGCGACTTCAAGAACAGCCGGCGAGCTCGTCTGGCACTGGCTCGTCTGGCACTGGCTCGTCTGGCGCGAGCTCGTCTGGGGCCGGAGCTAGCCCGCATGTTTCATGAATCTCGCGCGCCCTCGCTTGTCTCTTGTCCGCACAGGAGATTTTCCTCAGTCGGTCGTATGGCCCGCTACACCGCTCCTTCGAAAAATCTCCTGTGCGAACAACATCCTGCGCGATCATCGCGCGAATTCATGAAACATGCGGATTAGCTACTCACACTCTCACTCCAGCGTCTTGATCGGCTTCAGCGGGCCTTCGAAGCGCTCCTTCTTCGGCTTGCCGGGCAGCGGATCGAGAGAAATCGGGTTGTTCGGCAGCGGATGGTCGGGCACGTGGTCGAGCAGATGACGGACCAGGGTCAGGCGACCGACTCGCTGATCGTTGAAGTCGACCACCGTCCACGGCGCGGCTTTGGCATGGGTGGCCTTGAACATGGCGTCGCGGGCCTGGCCGTAGTCGGTGTAGTGGGCGCGGGAGTCAAGATCGACCGGCGACAGCTTCCAGCGCTTGAGCGGATCGGCAGCACGCTCGGCGAAGCGCGCCTCCTGCTGCTCCTGATCGACGCTCAGCCAGTACTTCAGCAGGATCAGGCCATCGTCGGTAAGCAGCTTCTCGAACGCCGGCGCCTGCTTCAGAAACGCCTTGTACTCGGCGTCTGTGCAATAGCCCATCACTTTCTCGACGCCGGCGCGGTTGTACCAGCTGCGATCAAACAGCACGAGCTCGCCGGCCGCCGGCAGGTGCTCGATATAGCGCTGAAAATACCACTGGCCACGTTCGCGTTCGCTCGGCTTGCTGAGCGCGACAACCCGGGTCTGGCGCGGGTTGAGGGCCTCGGCGACCGCCGTGATGGCCCCGCCCTTGCCCGCGGTGTCGCGGCCCTCGAAGATCACCAGCATGCGATTGCCGGTGTGCTTGAGCCAGTGCGAAAGCTGGTTGAGCTCGACCTGCAGCGGCTCGAGTTTCTCGGCGTAGTCTTTCTTCTTCAGCTTGCTCATGGCGTGGCTCCATCCCGGACGCGCCCAGTGTATTCGATCCGCAACGGGCGCCGCCGCGCCGGGCAGGCGCTCGTAGAATGTGCGTATGACTGTCGAGCAACCCAGCAAGGAGGTAACGCCCGTCGACGCACTGGCCCGCAGCCGGTCCGGCATCCGGCTGATCGACATCCGCGAGGACGGCGAGCGAGCGGCGGCGATGGCGGAGCCGGCGCAGGGCATCGCGATGGGTCGGCTGCTGGCCGATCCCGCTGCCTGGATTGCAGATGACAGCGCGGAGGTGCTGCTGATCTGCGCCAGCGGCCAGCGCTCGCGGGTAGCGGCGGCGGCGCTCAGCGGGTTCGGCTACACGCGGGTACGTTCAGTCGTCGGCGGCACCCAGCGCTGGCAGGCCGAGGGCCTGCCGATGAGATCGTCCAGCGAGTCGCCCGAGTTTCTCGACCGCTACTCGCGGCATCTGCTGTTGCCCGAGGTCGGCCTGCGCGGCCAACAGCGGCTGCGCGCGGCGCGCGTCGCCCTGGTCGGCGCCGGCGGGCTGGGCTCGCCAGCAGCGCTGTACCTTGCGGCCGCCGGCGTCGGTCACATCACCCTGATCGACGACGACCGGGTCGAGCGCAGCAATCTGCAGCGCCAGGTGCTGCACCGCGACGCCGATATCGGCCGGCCCAAGGTCGACTCCGGTCGCGCCACGCTGCTGGCGCTCAACCCCGACATCGAGGTTGTGCCAGTGCAGCAGCGCCTGCAGGCCGACAATGTCGAGGTGCTGCTGGCCGGACATGACGTGATTGTTGACGGCAGCGACAACTTCGCCACCCGCTACCTGGTCAACGATGCCTGTGTCGCGCTGCAGCTGCCGATGGTGTACGGCGCGGTGCAGCGCTTTGAAGGCCAGGTCGCGATCTTCTGGGCCCGCGCACCGGGCGCGCGTGGCGCCTGCTATCGCTGCCTGTTTCCGCAGCCGCCGGCGGCGCAGTTCGCCCCCAACTGTGCCGAGGCCGGCGTACTTGGCGTGCTGCCCGGGCTGATCGGCATGCTGCAGGCAACCGAAACCGTGAAGCTGCTGCTGGGCATTGGTGAGCCGCTGGTCAACCGGTTGCTGCGCGTCGATGCGCTGAGCATGCGCTTTGACCGCATTGGACTGGGTCCCGATCCCGCCTGCGGCAGCTGCGGAGCGCAGCGCAGTGCGGTCGAGCTTGAGTCTGGCCCGCTGTGCGCGGTGGGCGTGACCGGGCGGTAAGCGGCGAGCCAGCGATGTACGGGATGGTTCAGGGGTGGGCTGCGGCTCGACCGGTGGTGGAGCGGGGTGAGATTGGGAATGAGTCGACTGGCTGGTCGGAAAGCAGCGCGGCGGGCGGCGCTCATACAACAGCAGGACTAGCAGCGCGGCGGGCGGCGCTGCTGCAACAGCAGGAACAGCAGCGCGGCGGGCAGGGCTGCTGCATCCGCAGGTGGTCTGGCATCGCCCGCGGGTGGGCGCGCCGCCCGCTTGATCAGTGCAGGCGCTGTGGATCGCCGTGGCACTTCTTGAACTTGCGACCGCTGCCGCAGGGACACGGATCGTTGCGGCCGGGCGTGTTCCCGCGTTTTGCCGGCCCCTGCGCACGCGCCTGCTCGGTAACCCGCAGCACGTGGAATGCATGCAGCATGTGCGGCAGCTCGAACATGATGTCGAGCCGTTCGATCAGGTCGGGCGGGTTGGATGGTTCGTCGTCGTCGGCAGCGTCGCTGTCGTCGTCCTCTTCCTCGTCGACCGCAACATCCTCTAGCCCCTCGTCACCCTCTGCGGACAGCGCATCGCCGTCTTCGTCTTCGTCTTCGTCATCGGTGAAGCCCGCCGGCAGCTCCATCAGCCGCTGGATGTCGCCCAGATGCTCGTCAATGTGGTCGTACTCCGCCGCCCAGTCGTCCCAGGCGGTTTCGCGCATTTCTACGCCCAGAAAGAAGCCCAATGCCCATCCCGATGCCAGCGGAAACTGCCGCGCTGCATCGTCCAGCGCCTCAGGAACCTGACCTTTCTCGACCAGCTGGTCGAATACGGCCAGCAGCGCGTCGGGCATCATGATCGCCGGCGCGACTTCTTCCGCATGGTCTTCCGGGTCCAGTGCAACGCGGGCGACGATGTGGTTCCAGAATCCCTGGATCAGATAGAACGATTCGCTCGCCTCCTGCACGGACTCCCAGACCGGCGGCGGGTCGCCCCAGATGAGCCGGTTGTACTCGCTGGGCATCACCAGCTCCGGACCGGTCACCAGCGCGCTGAAGAAGCCATCGAGCATCTCCATCGGCATTCCGCCGTTCGGCGCCGCGCGCTCCCACAGCAGCGTTTCCAGACGCTCAAGCTCGGCGACGGTCAGGCTGGCCTGGGACAGATTTTTTCCTGAATTCATGGTGATCGTGGTCAGTGTTGTGGGTGCCGCAACGCCGCAGCGTGATGGGCGATGTGATCGCCGATGAAGCTGGCGATGAAGTAGTAGCTGTGATCATAGCCCGGCCGCAGGCGCAGGCTGAGCGGGCGACCTGCCTGGGCGCAGGCCTCAACCAGTCGCTGCGGCTGCAGCTGATCGGCCAGGAATTCGTCGGCTTCGCCCTGATCCACCAGCAGCGGTCGCACCGCAGCAAGCTCCGCATCGCGCTCGCTTTCGAGCAGCGCGCAGGCGTCAAATGCGCGCCAGCGTGACTCGTCGTCGCCCAGATAGGTGGCCAGCGCCTTGCGTCCCCAGGGCACCTGGGTAGGCGCGACGATCGGCGCGAAGGCCGAGATGGACGCGTAGCGCTGCGCCTCGCGAAGCCCGATCACCAGCGCCCCGTGTCCGCCCATCGAGTGCCCGCTGATCGCACGTCGGTCGCTGGCCGGAAAGTGCCGTTCGATCAGCGCCGGCAGCTCGGCGGCGACGTAGCTGTACATCTGGTAATGCGCCGCCCACGGCGCCTGCGTGGCGTTGACGTAGAAGCCCGCGCCCTGCCCCAGGTCATGGCCGGGATCGTTGGCCACATCGTCGCCGCGCGGACTGGTATCGGGCGCGACCAGGATCAGTCCGTGCTGCGCGGCGTAGCGCTGTGCACCGGCCTTGGTGATGAAGTTCTGCTCGCTGCAGGTCAGCCCGGACAGCCAGTACAGCACCGGACAGGGTCCGCTGGCCACCTGCGGCGGAAGGTAGACGGCGAAGCGCAGCGTGCAGTCGAGCACCGCCGAGCGGTGCTCCCAGACGTCCTGCCAGCCGCCGAAGCAGGCGCGATGTTCGATGCGATGCATGGCAATCCTCGTGAACGCTGGTGTCGGAAACGCTGCTCTCGGAAACGCGTGAGTTCAGACAGCTGTTGTAGCAGCGGGTTGGCTAGAAGTGGATGACGGTGCGGATCGACTTGCCGGCATGCATCAGATCAAACGCCTCGTTGATCCGCTCCAGGCCCATGGTGTGGGTGATGTACGGATCCAGATCGATCTCACCGCGCATTGCCTGCTCGACCATGCCCGGCAGCTGGGTTCGTCCCTTGACGCCGCCGAACGCCGAGCCGCGCCAGACCCGGCCGGTCACCAGCTGGAACGGCCGGGTGCGAATCTCCTGACCGGCCCCGGCGACGCCAATGATGATGCTTTCGCCCCAGCCCTTGTGGCAGCACTCGAGTGCCGCGCGCATCACCTCGACGTTGCCGATGCACTCGAAGCTGTAGTCGACGCCGCCGTTGGTGAGGTCGACGATCACCTGCTGGATCGGCGTGCCGGCGTGATCCTGCGGATTGACGCAGTCGGTGGCGCCGAGCTGGCGGGCCAGCTCGAACTTGTCGGCGTTGATGTCGATCGCGATGATCCGCGCCGCCTTCGCCATGACCGCGCCCTGGATCACCGCCAGACCAATGCCGCCGATGCCAAACACCGCCACGGTCGAGCCGGGTGTGACCTTTGCCGTGTTCAGCACCGCGCCGATGCCGGTGGTGACGCCACAGCCGAGCAGGCAGACCTTCTCCAGCGGCGCCGCCTTGTTGATCACCGCCAGCGAGATTTCCGGCACCACGGTGTACTCCGAGAACGTGCTGGTACCCATGTAGTGGTAGATCGGCTGGCCGTTTTTAGAGAAGCGGCTGCTCGAATCGGGCATCAGGCCCTTGCCCTGGGTGGCCCGCACGGCCTGGCACAGGTTGGTCTTGCCGCTGGTGCAGAAGGCGCAGCTGCGGCACTCTGCGGTGTACAGCGGTATGACGTGATCGCCTACCGCCACCGAGGTCACTCCCGGCCCGATTTCCTCGACGATACCGCCGCCCTCATGGCCAAGCACCGCCGGAAAAATCCCTTCCGGATCATCACCCGACAGGGTGAACGCGTCGGTATGACAGACGCCGGTCGCCACAATGCGCACCAGCACCTCGCCGGCCTCGGGTCCGGCGATGTCGATTTCCTCGATCTGCAGCGGCTGGCCAGCCTCCCAGGCGACGGCGGCGCGGGTTTTCATGGGGCGAGATCCTTTTGTGGTCAGCCCGCGATTCTGGGCGATTGGACGAGACCGCACAATTGAGGTCGGCGGCGCCTCGGCTCTGCTCGGCGAACGATCCGACGCGCTCGCGGGAGCGCGACCCTCCATCCGTGCGCTGGCGCCGCGTCGCGGGACGCCTAGCGAGCCAGCCGCGCGGCCACTTCCTCGCCGATGGCAAGGCTGGAGGTCAGACCCGGCGACTCGATGCCGTACAGGTTGATCAGGCCGTCGATGCCGTGCACGGACGCATCCTGGATGACGAAGTCGGGATTGTGCTGGCCCGGACCGACCAGCTTGGGTCGGATGCCGACGAAGTCCGGCTGCAGCGCATCGGGGTCGAGCGTCGGCCACCAGCGCTGGATGGCGGCGGCGAAGAGGTCGCGCTGGCTGTCGTCGAAACCATAGTCGACGCTGTCGCGATAGCGCAGGTCGGGCCCGAAGCGGGCGCGGCCGGCAAGATCGAAGCCCAAGTGCACGCCTAGCCCGCCCGGCTCGGGCAGCGGATAAATCAGGCGCGAGAACGGCACGCGGCCGCGCAGCGTGTAGTAGTGGCCAGCGCCGTAGTACAGGGTTGGGATGTGTTTGGCGGCCAGACCCGCCGTGGTGTGGGCAAGCGCAATCGCGCCAAGACCAGCGGCGTTGATCACGCAGCCGGCACTGAGGCGGTCGCCGCTGGCCGTCTCTACGCGCAGCATGCCGCCGTCTCGGCGGATTGCGCTGACCGCGGTTTCGCACAGCACGCGGCTGCTGCCGCTGGGATCGCTGCGCTCGATGTCGCCGATCAGGGCCATCACCAGTTCGGCGACGTCGACGATGCCGGAGTCGGGTGAATCAAGCGCCGCCACCGCCTGCAGCTGCGGCTCGCCGGCGCGGACGCTGGCAGCATCAAGCAGGCGCAGTCCCGTCAGGCCATTGCGCACGCCGCGCTCGGCCAGCGCCTGCAGCGCAGGCAGCTCCGCGTCGCGGGTAGCCACCACCCACTTGCCGGTGCGCCGATGTGGAATGCCGCGCGCAGCGCAGTACTCGTAGAGCAGGTCGCGACCGCGCAAACACAATCGCGCCTTCAGTGATCCGGGCGGGTAGTAGAAGCCGGCGTGGATGACCCCGGAGTTGCGGCTCGACACGCCCTCGCCAGCGCGCTCCTCGCGCTCCAGCACCCACACGCTGCGCCCAGCGGCCGCCAGCGCCCGCGCGCAGGCCAGGCCGACGACACCAGCGCCGATCACGACGGCATCGATGTCGGGAGGTGTCGTCACGCCGCGCGCTTCAGCCACTCTCCCCTCGGGAGCGAGGTGGGAGTGAGGGTAGGGAATCGCCGCTTCCGCTGACAGGCGATCAAGCGACCGGCGGCGCTCGGTTCAGAAGCGCTGGGCTGAGCCAGGCCGAAGGTCTTGGGTGACAGCCGGACCCTCACCGCAGCCCCTCTCCCGGGGCGAGAGAGGCTTGACAGTACCAGTGCCAGTGGCAATTCCAGCTGCAGGAAAAGCCCTCGATGCCTTGGCCGCGCCAGCTTGTGATTTTCTGGAACTGGAACTTGCACTGGCACTCTCCCCCTAGCTGCCTGTCGGATCTAGCCCGACAGGCTGCTAGTACATGAACTCGCGAAACAGCGGCTCCACGCGGCCCTGCCAGGCGCCGTGGAACAGGGCCAGCTTGCGCTCTGCCGGGGTTTCATTGGCCAGCGCGTAGTCGATCAGCGGCTCGATGAACACTGTTTCGTCGCCACCGTATTTGTTCAGCCGCGCGCGGCGCTGCAGGCCGCCCTGCGCGATCTTCAGCGTCTCGATCGCCAGCTCGCGCACCGTGGCGCCGCGAAACGGCAGCCGTAGGGCATGCCGTGGTACGCCGTCACGCAGCGCGTGGCGCTCTTCCCGGGTGAAATCCTTGACCAGATCCCACGCCACATCCAGCGCGGTGTCGTCGTACAGCAATCCGGTCCACAGCGCCGGCAGCGCGCACAGGCGATTCCACGGCCCACCGTCGGCGCCGCGCATCTCCAGATACTTCTTCAGCCGCACTTCGGGGAACGCGGTGGTCAGGTGGTCGCCCCAGTCCTTCAGGGTCGGCAGTTCGCCGGGCAGGGCCGGCAGTCGGCCATTCATGAAATCGCGGAAGCTCTGACCGCTGGCGTCCAGATACTCGCCGTCGCGGTAGACGAAGTACATCGGCACGTCGAGCACGTAGTCGACATAGCGCTCGAAGCCGAAACCGTCTTCGAACACGAAGTCGAGCATGCCGGTGCGGTCCGGGTCGGTGTCGGTCCAGATCTGCGAGCGATAGCTGAGGAAACCGTTCGGCTTACCCTCGGTAAACGGCGAGTCGGCGAACAGCGCGGTGGCGATCGGCTGCAGCGCCAGCGACACGCGAAACTTGCGGATCATGTCGGCTTCATCGCTGAAGTCGAGGTTGACCTGCACGGTACAGGTGCGGGTCATCATGTCGAGGCCGAGGTTGCCGCGCTTGGGCATGTAGTCGCGCATGATCCGATAGCGGCCCTTCGGCATCCACGGCATGGCCTCGCGCGACCACAGCGGCTGGAAGCCCATGCCGAGAAATCCCAGCCGCAGCTCGTCGGCGACGCACTTGACCTCGTACAGGTGGGTTGAGACCTCGCTGCAGGTCTGATGGATGGTCTCCAGCATGCCGCCCGACAGCTCCAGCTGGCCGGCTGGCTCCAGCGTCACGGACGCATCGTCCTTGAGCAGGGCGATCAGCTTGCCGTGCTCCTCCACCGGGCTCCAGCCAAACCGTGTCAAACCTCGCAGCAGCGCTTCGATGCCGCGCTCACCGCCGTAGGTCGGCGGGCGCAGGTCATCGATCTGGAAGCCGAACTTCTCGTGCTCGGTGCCGATGCGCCACTCGCTTCTCGGCCTGCCGCCCGAGGCGAGATAGTCGACCAGCATGGCGCGATCGGTAATCGGAGAGCTGCTGGCGCTGACGGGTGCGGACACGAGGTACCTTGGCTTTCCTGGGGGGTAGCGGCGAGCTTGGGGTGCAGCAGCCCGTTCGCAATGGGCGGAGTGTAATGCGCCGCTGGTGCCGGCCGTCTTCACGACAGATTACTCCCGGCGATTGACCCCGCCGCATGCGGCCCGCACACTTTCGTGCATGTCGCAAATTCTCCCCGCACCGCCGGCCGTCGCTGAGTTCGAACGCTCGCTCGACGAGCTTGAGTCGCTGGTGCAGAAAATGGAGCGCGGCGAGATGAGCCTGGATGAATCGCTCAGCGCCTATGAGCGCGGCATGTCGCTGTACCGCAGCTGCCAGGGCGCGCTGGAGCAGGCCGAGCTGCGCGTGCGTCTGCTCAGCGACCCCCTTGATCCCGACAGCGCGACGCCGTTCGAACCCACCGCGTGAGACCCGCCGCGTGAGCGGTAGCGCCACCGCCGCGACGCTGGCCCGCTGGATCGCCCGCGTCAACGCCTGTCTCGACGCCGTGCTGCCATCCGCAGATGCCGCGCCGCAGCGGCTGCATACGGCCATGCGCTATGCCGCGCTCGGCCCCGGCAAACGGCTGCGGCCCCTGCTGGTGTACGCCAGCGGCGACGCGCTCGGCATCGCGCCAGAGCAGCTCGACCACGCCGCGGCCGCGGTCGAGCTGATCCACGCCTATTCGCTGATCCATGACGATCTGCCGGCGATGGACGACGACGCCCTGCGCCGCGGCCGACCGACCGTGCACATTGCGTTTGACGAGGCCACTGCGATCCTTGCCGGCGATGCGCTGCAGGCGCTCGCGTTCGAGAGCCTGACGCTGGCGCCGCTGGCCGCCGAGCGGCGCATTCACATGGTGCGGACGCTGGCCAGCGGTGCCGGTGCGGCCGGCATGGCCGGTGGTCAGGCGCTCGATCTGGATGCGGTCGGACAGCAGATTGGCGAGTCCGATCTGATCGTGATGCATGCCCGCAAGACCGGCGCCTTGATTCGCTGCTGTGCCGGCCTGGCCGCCGACGCCGCCGACGCTGAGCCCGACCTGCGCACGTGTCTTGACGGGTTTGCCGCTGCGCTGGGGCTGGCATTCCAGATCCGCGACGATCTGCTGGACGTCGAGGCCAGCTCTGCCGAGCTGGGCAAGACCGCCGGCAAGGACGCGGCGGCCGCCAAGCCCACTTACGTCAGCATGCTGGGCATCGAGGTCGCGCGGCAGCGGCTGGCCGAACAGGCGCAGCGGATGGCCGAGGTATTGGCGCATCTGCCCGGCAACAGTCGCGCTCTGGCAGCACTGGCCGCGCTGACCGTTGAACGTGGCAAATGACGGGTTCCCCTGAAACGACAACGCCCGGCGAGCCGGGCGCTGTCAGGGAAGCGCTGCGCGGTCGGATTACTTGACCAGTCGCAGCGTGAGCGGATAGCGGTAGGTCTCGCCATTGTTGGCCTTGATGCCGGCCATGATGGTGAGCACCAGCGCGGCGATACCCACGATCGGCAGCAGCAGGAAGCCGATCAGGATCACGCTCAGCAGCAGACACGCCAGCACCGCGATGACCACGGTGATCTGGAAGTTGAGCGCTTCCTTGCCGTTCTCATCGACAAACGGCATTTCGGCCTTCTTGATCTGCCAGATGATCAGCGGCCCAAGAATGCTGCCAAACGGAATCAGAAATCCGACCAGGGCAGAAAGATGGGCAAACATCGCCCATTGCTTCTCTTCAGCGCTGGGTGCGGAAAACGGGGGCAGCGGGGGAGCCATTGTTTCGTCGTAGTTGGTCATTGCGGGATCCTCGGTGCGTTGTGGGCCGCGCCACTGTCTGGCGCCAGCGCGGTGATGTCAAGGATGCGTCATCGTGGAAAACGTGACCCGGAACGCCTTTCAGCGGTTTGCGGTCGACTGGCTTCAGCGGCGCCGCCAGCAGGTTGGCAAATCCTCAGCCGACGCCACGCATGATGGCGCATCGCGATTTTGCAGACCCGGCAAATCATGCAGACTCCGCCAACCCCGCAGACTCCGCAAACCCCGCAGACTCCGCAGACTCCGCAAACAATGCGACCACTGCACTACTCGTCGCTGTGGCGACGTATCCACTGGCTGATGCTGTTGACGGTCGCCGCCGCCATGGTGCTGCCGGCGCCGCAGGTCGATCTGGACGTGACCTACGCCGACAAATGGGTCCACGTGCTGACCTTTGGCGTGCTGGGCGGCTGGGCCGCGCAGCTGTATCCACCCTCACCGGCGCTGGCGAGGCAGGGGCTGGCGCTGTTCCTGTTCGGCGTCGCGACGGAAGCGGTACAGCTGGCGATACCCTGGCGCAGCGGTGACGCGGCCGACCTGTTGGCCAACACGGCGGGACTGGCGGCCGGGCTGAGCCTCGCGTTCACCCCGCTTGGTCGGGCGCTGCAGACGCTGGAGGGCTGGCTGTCGCGTTCCAAAGCGCGGTGATCTCGAGGTTGGATTGCGACAGGGCAGTGGACGCCGACCAGGATGGGTAGCTACCGACTCGCGCCGCGACCAGCGACAGCTCGGGGCGTCCGTGCCGCTGGCACGCGCAGCCCAACAGGCTGCTAGTCTGGCTGGACCGCCGTGAATCGGACAGCAGGAGCAGCAGCGTGCAGGAGCCCGGAGATCGACCGAAACCGGGCCTGCTGGAGCGGCGCAGCGCAGTGCGTCTGCAGGCCGACGAGACAAGCAAGCGAATCATCCTGCTGCGCGACCTCGAGGCTGTCCGTCGCTGGATGGTGGCTGATCGGAGCCTGCCGCCCGAGCGCATCCCCGGTTTCGACGTCATCGGTGTGGTCGAAGCCGCATCGCTGCGCAAAGACGACCCGGAGCTGTCGGCACTGGTGGTCCGGGCGGCGCGCCTGGGCCTGCCGCTGCTCGAATGCGACCTGCTGGAGGTCGACGCGGCGGCCCGCGAGACGCTGGCCGCACCGGTCATGCGGCGGCTCTGCGTCTTGCCGCTGGCCGCCACCGAGTCGCTGATTGCAATCGCAATGAGCGACGCCGAAACCACCGCCACGCTGGAGTTCATGGTTGATCGCCGGGTGGTGCCGGTGTTGGCGCGCTCCAACCTCATCCGGCAATTGATTTCCAGCGCCTTTGATCGCAGCGAAGATGAGGCGTTGTTGCGCCAGCTCGGCTTGAACCCAGCCGGCGGGCAGTCCAACGAGATGCTGCAGCGCGAAGCCGAGCGGCTGTCCAGTGAACAGCCGGTGGTCAAACTGGTGAGCGATCTGATCGAACAGGCGATCCAGCGCCGCGCCTCTGACATCCACATCCGTCCCGGTGCCGATACCTTCGAGGTGCTGTACCGGGTCGACGGCGATCTGTTGACCGTGCGTCGTTTCCTGCGCCCGTTGTTGCCGGCGATCGTCAGCCGGATCAAGGTGTTCGGCGGCATGAATCTGGCCGAACATCGGGTGCCGCAGGACGGCCGCGCCAGCGCCCGCGTCGAGGGCATGGAGGTCGATCTGCGTTTCTCGGTGATCCCGACCATCCACGGCGAAGCGGTGGTGATCCGGATTCTGAACTCCGCCTTCGGTCTGCGCAGCGTCAGTGAGATTGGTTTCGCGGCGCGCGACGAACAGCTGTTCCGCGACGTGCTGGCGACCAGCCAGGGGCTGCTGCTGGTCACCGGACCGACCGGCTCCGGCAAATCGACCACGCTGTATGCGGCCCTGCTCGAATGCCGCAAGCAGAACGTCAACATCATCACCGTCGAAGATCCGGTCGAGTCGAAGATGGATGACATCCTGCAGGTGCAGATCAATCGTGCCACCGGCCTCACCTTCGCGCGCACCCTGCGCAATATCCTGCGGCATGATCCGGACGTGATCATGGTCGGCGAAATCCGCGACCAGGAAACGACAGAGATCGCGGTCGAGTGCGCGCTTACCGGCCACCTCGTGCTGTCCACCCTGCACACCAACAATGCTGCGGCGACCATCACCCGCATGCTCGACCTCGGGGCGCTGCCGTTCCTGCTGAAGTCCACCTTGTTGGCCATTCTTGCTCAGCGGCTGCGACGGCGGAACTGCCTGCATTGCCGGGTGCCCGAGCCGGTCGACCCGCACGTGCGCGGCGTGCTTGGCGTGGGCCTGGATGAAGTTTTCCAGGTTGGCCAAGGCTGCGCGCGCTGCGACGGTCGCGGCGTCAAGGGCCGGATCGGCATCTACGAACTTCTGGATGTGTCGCCGGCGGTGCGCCAGCTGATTGTGCCAGGGGCCGATGCCACGGCGATCCACCGATTGGCTCAAGCCGAAGGGATGACGTCGATCACCCACAACGCGGTCGCGATGGCGCGCGGCGGCATCATCTCGTTGCAGGAAGCGTTTCTCGCACGGGTGGATTGAGTCGCAGCATCGCGCCAACTCCGTAAGCGGGTGTCGTGCTGCGCCATACGGGCCTCACTTCGTTCGATGCCGCTCGCGCCGCACGACCCGTAGCCTCAGCGGACAACAGCCGACCGGGGTCACGACAGACGACCGGCCCAAGGTGACACTGCGGTTCGATGTGCGAAATTGCCTCCCGCGCGTCGTCCCGGCGAACGCCGATAGCCAGTTGACACGGCGGCAAGGACGCACTGGGCCCCGGCCTTCGCCGGGATCACGACGGTTGAAGCGAACGGTATTGGTCAGGCCTTTCCTTTCGCCTCGCTTGCCTCGCTTGCCTCACTTGCCTCACTTGTCTCACTTGCTGCAGTCACGCGACGGCGGGCATTGAAGTTCCCATCGTTGGGATCAGGCATGGCCGCCAGCGGTGTGCAGTCCGGCGTGTATCAGATAATCGGCTTTGAGCTGGATGTCCTCATCCGAGTCGCTAAAGCGCAGGGCGATGGCCCGAAACTCTTCCTGAATCAGCACGAAGCTGTCGACAATATCCGGGTCGAAATGCGACCCCTTGTTGGCAAAGATGATCTCAAACGCCTGCTCATGCGACATCCCGTCCTTGTAGACCCGGCGGCTGATCAGCGCATCGTAGACGTCGGCCAGGGCCATGAGCCGGGCGCTGATCGGTATGGCGTCGCCGGCCAGACCCTCCGGGTAGCCACTGCCATCCCATTTTTCCTGATGGGACAAGGCAATCTCCTTGGCCAAGCTGAGAAAGGCCACATTGGTGCCAAGCGAGCGCTCGGCGTGGGCGATGGCGTCACGACCCACCGTGGTGTGGGTCTTCATGATCTCGAATTCAAAGGCATCAAGACGCCCCGGTTTCAGCAGGATACGATCCGGAATGCCGACCTTGCCAATGTCGTGCAGCGGTGCCGATTTGAATAAGGTCGTGATGTTGCGATCGGTGAGAAAATGGCTGAAGCGCGGGTGGCGTTGCAGATTTTTCGCCAGCGCCTGAACATAATACTGGGTGCGTCGGATGTGGTTGCCGGTATCGGAGTCGCGAGTCTCCGCCAGCGAGGCCATCGCAAGAATGGTGACGTCCTGGATGGCGGCGATTTCCAGGGTGCGCTGCTCGACTTCATACTCCAGAAACTCGTTTTTGTACCGCAGGGCGTCGGCCAGGGCCTTCAGGGCGACATGGGTCTTGACTCGCGCCAGAACGATAGGCGGGCTGATCGGCTTGGTGATGTAGTCCACGGCACCCAGCTCAAAACCGTGCTCCTCGTCTGCCGGTTCAGCCTTGGCGGTAAGGAAGATCACCGGAATATCACGGGTGCGCGGATCGGCCTTGAGGCGCCGGCAGACCTCATAGCCGTCCATGCCCGGCATCATGATGTCCAGAAGGATCAAGTTGGGCGGGTCGCTGGTAGCCATCGCCAGCGCCCTTTCGCCGTTATTGGCCAGCCGAACGGTATAGGTGCCGCCCAGCAGTGCACTGACCAAGGTGAGGTTATCCGCAGTGTCATCAATCACCAGCACGGTGGCCTTCGGTGAAACATCTGGTGTTGCCATCGCGTGCTCCGTCAAGTGGGAATGGTTTTGTTGGCATCTCGCAGCGCGCTCAGCGCTGATTCGAAATCAATGGCCCGAATGGCGGCGCTGATCTGCTGGTGATGGCCGGGGAATGCGCCGCGCAGCAAGTCGCCCTGCTCATCAAGCAAGGCAATGGCAGCGGCGTCTCCGAAAACCAGCAGCGCGTCGAGTTTCGCGACCACTTCCCGCAACCTGCTCAAATCGAGTGCCATGGGCGTTGTTTCCTGCTCTGCCGGCAATGCGTCGATCAGGGCGAGCACCATCTCTTCCAGTGGGCCAGCCAACTCGTCCAGGTGGGCGTCCACTGCCTCACGCGGCAGGCGATCCTTGATGGCCGCCTCGATGGCGCTGGCGAGCGACTCCAGCCTGCTGGCGCCGATGTTGCCCGCCGAGCCTCTGCTGGTGTGGGCAAGACGCTCTGCCATAGGCAGGTCGCCCGCATCCAGTGCCGCGCGGATGGTCGATACGGCGTGTCGCTGGCTGCTGACGAAACGGTTCAGCATCTTCAGGTAAAGCGAGCCCTTGCCCAGCACCCGCCGCAGTCCGTTGCGGGTGTCCAGTGCGGCGATCATGGTGATGGCGGAAGGCAGCTCCGTAGTTTCGGCTGGGGACTGACTGCCTGGCGGACTGTCGCTGGCGAGGTGCCGGGCCTCGATCCATTTCAGCAGCGCCCGCCACAGGTCGTCCGGCTCGATGGGCTTGGCTACGTGGTCGTTCATGCCGGCGGCAAGGCAGCGTTGACGGTCGCCATCCATGGCGTTGGCGGTCATGGCGACGATGGGCAGGGCGGCGAAGCCGGTCAGCTTGCGGATCTCGATGGTGGCGGTGACGCCGTCCATCACCGGCATCTGCATATCCATCAGCACGATGTCGTAGCTGGCTTCCTGAACCTTGCGCAGCGCAATCTCGCCGTTCTCGGCCAAATCGACGACAAAGCCGCTATCGCGCAATATTTCCAGGGCGACCTCCTGGTTCAGGATGTTGTCTTCAACCAGCAAAATGCGCGCGCCGCGGATGGTGCTGAGGTTGTTGGTCAGTGCGGATGGCGCTTCGGCCCGCTTAGGTGGCTGTCGAGCCGTATCACCAAGAATTCGCACCACGCTGTCAAACAGGGTGGAGGCGCTGACGGGCTTGATGAGCAGATCTTCGAGTTTGGCCGCAGTCGCTCCCAAAATGACCTCCTCCCGACCATAGGCGGTCACCATCACCAGATGTGGCGTGCACTTGAGCGGCAGAGCACGTATCTGGATGGCCGCCTCAATGCCATCCATTCCTGGCATCTGCCAGTCGAGGAACACGATGTCGTATTGGCTGCCTGCGGCCTCGGCAGCGACAACGGCGGCAATACTGGCCTGGCCGGAGTTGGCCTGGTCGATGACAAAGGACATGCCGGCCAACATGTCGGCCAGCACCAGCCGGGCGTTCTCGTTGTCGTCGACCACCAGTGCGCGCCGACCTCGCAGGTCTCGGCTCATCAACAGATGGCGCTTGATAGGCGTTTTCTTGCCTAGTCTCGCGGTAAACCAGAAGGTGCTGCCCTTGCCCAACTCGCTGCTTACGCCGACCTCGCCGTGCATCAGTTCCGCCAGCTTCTTGGAAATGGTCAGGCCCAGCCCGGTGCCGCCGTATTTTCGGGTAATCGAGGAGTCCGCCTGTTCGAACGACTGGAACATGCGGCTTGCTTGCTCAGGGCTCAAGCCGATGCCGGTATCACGCACCGAAAAATGCAGCAGCGCTTCAGTGTCGGTCTCCTC
>JBBRBN010000009.1:0-72392 GCA_038205755.1 Lysobacterales bacterium
CTCGCCGCCAAAGCGCTCTGCGCCAAGCTTGGTCAGCGCCGCTGTCAGCGTCGTCTTGCCATGGTCAACGTGTCCAATCGTGCCGACGTTCACGTGCGGCTTGGTGCGCTCGAATTTTGCCTTGGCCATGGCCTTGAATCCCGGTAGTGTCAGAAAAACAATGGTGGTGCTCACGACTGGAATCGAACCAGCGACCTCTTCCTTACCAAGGAAGTGCTCTACCGACTGAGCTACGTGAGCGAAACGTGTACTGCAACGGGTACTGCTTTTGGAGCTTGCCGCTAGCGGACGACCGCCAACGGCTCCGGATGCTTCACTGGTGCGCTGCGTTGGGTTGAACTTGGCGTGCGGAGCGCGACAATGGAGCGGGAGACGGGAATCGAACCCGCACAATCAGCTTGGAAGGCTGAAGTTCTACCATTGAACTACTCCCGCGCCGGCGCAAATCCTGGTGGAGGGAGGTGGATTCGAACCACCGAAGGCGTGAGCCAGCAGATTTACAGTCTGCCCCCGTTGGCCGCTTGGGTATCCCTCCGAAAAGAGCCGCTTATTGTTGCTGATCGATCAGCTGCCGTCAATCTTCGCAGATGAACTGGATTCGATCGCCTGTCGCAGCCGCACCAACTCACCGCGCATCGCCCGCACTTCGGCCTCCAGACTGGCGGTCTCCTCGTGGGTCGCCAGCCTTACAATTTCAATGGTTTCGACCTTTTCGTGCTCGTGGAGGTTCTGCATGGTGTTGACAATCACCGCGATGAACAGATTCAGCATGGTGAAGGTGGCAATCAGAATGAACGGCACGAAAAACATCCAAGCGTGCGGGAATTCCTGCATGACCGGCCTGACGATGCCCATGGACCAGCTTTCCAGGGTCATGATCTGGAACAGGCTGTACAGTGATCGCCCCAACGTGCCAAACCACTCGTTGAAATCCGCTCCGAACAGCCCCGTGGCGACCACCGCAAACACGTAGTAGACCAGCGCCATCAGACCCCCGATCGCGGCGATGCCGGGCAACGCCGAAAGCAACGCCTCCACCACAAAGCGCAACTGGGGCACTACCGAGATCAACCGCAGCACGCGCAGCACGCGCAACGCGCGCAGCACCGCAAGCGGGCCCGAAGCCGGGATCAACGCGATGCCAACCACAATGAAATCAAAGACGTTCCAGGCGCTGCGGAAGAAGCGCGGGCCGAACGCGATAAGCTTGAGCGACAGTTCGACCACGAAGATCGCCAAGGCCAGGTGGTCGATCAGCTTCATCGTCGGCCCGATGCTCTGGCGCAGCGTCGCGGAGGTCTCCATGCCAAGAATAATGGCGTTGATCACGATGACCGCGATCACCGCTCGCTGCACGGCGACCGACTCGATCCAGATGCCCAGCCGGTGGCGCCAACCCTGACCCGCCCCAGCGCTGCCGTCAGCCATTGCGTCCAACAGAACTCTCCTTAGACGTTGAACCGGAAGTGCAGCACGTCGCCTTCCTTGACGATGTAGTCCTTGCCTTCGAGCCGAAGTCGCCCGGCTTCTTTTGCTCCGGCCTCACCGCGGAAGCGGATGAAGTCCTCGTAACCAATGGTCTCGGCGCGAATGAATCCACGCTCGAAGTCGGTGTGGATCACGCCAGCAGCCTGTGGAGCGGTGGCACCGGCGAAAACGGTCCAGGCACGCACCTCTTTCACGCCGGCGGTAAAGTACGTGAGCAACCCGAGCAGCCTGTAGCCGGCGCGGATCACCCGATTCAGCCCCGGCTCGTCGAGGCCCAGATCGCGCAGGAACTCGTCGCGGTCGGCATCCTCGAGTTGCGCCATTTCCTCTTCGATGGAGGCGCACACCGGCACCACTTCGGCGCCCTCGGCCACCGCGTGCGCTCGCACCCGATCCAAAAAAGGGTTGTCGTGGAAGCCGTCCTCGCGCACGTTGGCGATGTACATCACCGGCTTGATCGTCAGCAGGAACAGGTCGCGCAGCAGCGCCTTCTGGTCGGCGTCCAGAGCCATCGCCCGGACCGGCTTGCCCTGGTCGAGCTGGGCACGAACCGGCACCAGCACGTCGCGGCGGGCGATCGCATCCTTGTCGCCGGCTTTGGCAGAGCGCTCAGCGCGATTCAGCGCCTTCTCGACCGATTCAAGATCGGCCAGAGCGAGCTCGGTATCAATGGTCTCGATATCAGACAGCGGGTCGATGCGGCCGGCGACATGCACGATGTCGGTGTTTTCGAAGCAGCGCACCACGTGGGCGATGGCGTCGGTTTCGCGGATGTTGGCGAGGAACTTGTTGCCCAACCCCTCACCCTTGCTGGCGCCGGCAACCAGCCCGGCAATGTCGACAAACTCGACGGCCGTCGCAATCGTCTTCTGCGGCTTGACGATTTCGGCCAGCGCATCAAGACGTGGGTCTGGAACCGGCACGACGCCGACGTTCGGATCAATGGTGCAGAACGGAAAATTGGCAGCGGCAATGCCCGCCTTGGTCAAGGCATTGAACAGCGTCGACTTGCCAACATTGGGCAGGCCGACGATGCCGCACTTAATGCCCATGTCCGGCTCCCACGCTCGGCGCCTGCAACTCGGGACTGGAAAACAGCACGCTAGACATCGGGGATCCTTGGTTTTATCTGTGGTTGAAGTGCGGATGCCGCGTGTGTTGATCAGACAACCGATCACCGCCTGGCGCCGACGGCTCAGCGTGCTCGCTGCTCCGAAGGCACCGCCGCAGCGGTGTGCAGCTGCTTCATCGCTTCGTTGTGCTCGCCCCGCACCAGCAGCGGCAGAATCGCGACCGCCTCGTCGACCGAACGCATGATTGAAACTTCGTCATCCCGCGACGGCCGCCCAAGCACCCACGGCGTCACCTGATCGCGGTGTCCGGGATGACCGATCCCGATCCGCAGCCGGTGGAACCGCGCGTGCCCCAGCCGCGCAATCAGGTCGCGCAGCCCATTCTGACCGCCATGACCGCCGTCAAACTTCAGCCGTGCCGTTCCTGGCGGCAGATCCAGGTCATCGTGCGCAACCAGCATGGCCTCGGGTTCGATCTTCCAGAACTGCAGCGCAGCGAGCACCGACTGCCCACTGCGATTCATGAACGTCGCGGGCTTGAGCAGCCAGAGCGACTGACCGGCCAGCTCAAGCCGGGTCAGCGACCCGAACAGTTTGGACTCCGGCTTGAAGCCAGCGCCTGCCGCCGCGGCCAGCGCGTCGGCAAACCAGAATCCGGCATTGTGCCGTTGCCGGGCATGCTCGGCACCGGGGTTGCCCAGCCCGACAATCAGACGCGGAGTAGTCATCGGCTTTGCGCGGATCGCGGCCGGTCGGAGCAGCCCCCGTTCGCGAGGGGCCGCTCCACCGGTGTGGCTTATTTCTTGTCAGCGACTGGCGCGTCGCCTTCGCCTTCGGCTTCCGTCTCGACCCGCGGATGACGGGCGATGACCACGGCGAGGTCGTGCTCCTTGCCAAGCCTGAGGTCCGGAATGACGACGCCGTCGGGCAGCACCAGCTGCGACAGATGCACGATGTCGCCTTCGACCAGTGCGCCGAGGTCGACCTCGATGAACTCCGGGAGGTCGCCCGGCAGGCAGCTGACTTCAACTTCATTCAGCTCATGGGTGACCACTACACCGGAGGTCTTGCCAGCCGGCGAGGTGTCCTGGTTGAGGAAGTGCAGCGGCACCTTGACCGTGATCGCCTCGTTTTCGGAGATGCGCAGGAAGTCGAGGTGCATGATCAGGGGCTTGAACGGGTGGCGCTGCATGTCACGCAGGAGCACCTTCTGGGTGGTGCCATTGATCTCGAGGTCGAGGATCGAGGCATAGAACCACTCGTGCTGCGAGGCCAGCATGATGGTGTTGTGCAGCATCTGGATGCTCTGCGGCTCCTGATGAGCGCCGTAGACGACGGCCGGCAGCTGACCGGTCAGACGCAGGCGGCGGCTCGCACCCTTGCCCTGGTCCTTGCGATCGGTTGCGGTAAAAACGTGTTGGGTTGCCATGACGATGGTGCCTTCTTGCTGAATAAGCCGCCTCACGGCAGCGATGCGACTCCCCCGCGACCAGGGGAGTCAGTGATGAACCAGACCGCGAATCGGGCGCCGGCGTTGCCGCGTGGCGTCGTTCCCGCACGTGAACTAGTCGACGTAAAGCGAACTCACCGACTCACCGAACGCGATGCGACGGATCGTTTCGGCCAGCAACTCAGCCACGCTGAGCTGGCGAATCTTGCTGCAGGCGCGCGCCTCCAGCGACAGCGGAATGGTGTCGGTCACCACCAGCTCATCGAGCTGGGAGCTGCCGATATTGCTGAGTGCCGCACCCGAAAGCACGGGATGAGTACAGTAGGCGAGCACCCGCAGCGCCCCGTGGTCCTTCAGCGCCGCCGCCGCGGCGCACAGCGTTCCAGCGGTATCGACGATGTCATCCACCAGCACACAGGTTTTGCCGGCCACATCGCCGATGATGTTCATCACCGTTGCGACGTTGGCCTTCGGTCGGCGCTTGTCGATGATCGCCAACTCGGCGTCATCCAGACGCTTGGCAACCGCCCTTGCGCGCACCACGCCGCCCACATCGGGACTGACCACAATCAGGTTCTCGGTGCCGGTCGAGCGCCAGATGTCGGCCAGCAGCAGCGGTGACGCGTAAACATTGTCGACCGGCATGTCAAAAAAACCCTGGATCTGATCGGCATGCACGTCGACCGTCAGCACGCGGTCGGTGCCCACCGCAGAAAACATTTTTGCCGCCACCTTCGCGGTGATCGCCACCCGCGCCGAGCGCGGCCGTCGATCCTGCCTTGCGTAGCCAAAGTACGGAACGACCGCGGTGACGCTGGCCGCAGATGCGCGTTTGAGCGCGTCAATCAACACCAGCAGCTCCATGAAGTTCTCTGCGGTTGGCGCGCAGGTCGGCTGGATGACAAAGATTTCCTGCCGGCGGACGTTCTCTTCGATCTCGACCTGGACTTCGCCATCCGAGAACCGGCCAACCTGCGCCTTGCCCAACCGGATACCAAGCTCTCGGCACACCGACAGGGCGAGCGGCCGATTGGCGTTGCCTGAAAAGACCAGCAGACCGTCGGTGTTCACGACTGACTTCGCGCCCTGTTGTGCTGCCAAACCCACGCCGCGTTCGAACCCACGTGGCTGGGGCGGCAGGATTCGAACCTGCGAATGCCGGAATCAAAATCCGGTGCCTTACCACTTGGCGACGCCCCAACAATTTCCCTGCAACGCCGCCTCAGGACCGCCGCGCCTGGTGCTCGCGAACCGCAGCCAGAAGTGGCGATTCGCTTACGCCCAGCGCCGTCCAGACATCCCATGTCTGATCCAGCGCCGACCGCGCCGCCTCAGCCGCTTTGATCGACTCGAAGGCGACAAAGCAGCCGCTTCCGGTGCCCGTCAGCCGTGCGCGACCAACCTTCGACAGCGCGTTCATCGCCTGGTCCACTCGCTCCGAACGGGCGCGCAGAACAGGCTCGAACACGTTGCCCAAGCCAGCGTCGTCGACAAAGTCGGCTATTGTGATTGGCGGCCCATTTCTTGTCAAATCAGGTGCTTGGAACAGCTCCCCGGTTGGCACATGAACGCCCGGATCGAGCAGCAGATAGTGCCTGGGCGGCAGCCGCAGAGGCGTAAGGACGTCTCCCACCCCTTCCGCCCAGGCGGAATGCCCACGAACGAACAGCGGCACGTCGGCACCGAGGCCAAGCCCGAGCCGCTCCAGCTCGCCCTGGCCGAGCCCGGCATCCCACAGCTGATTCAGCGCGACCAACACGGTGGCGGCATCCGAGCTGCCGCCGCCAAACCCACCGCCGAGCGGTATTTGCTTGCTGACCCGGATGTCCGCTCCCAGCCCGATGCCTGTCGCGCGCTGCAGTGCCCGCGCCGCGCGCACGGCCAGATCGTCGTCCGGAGCCACGGCGTCAGGACCTGCCAAGCGCTCGACGCATCCGTCGCCGCGGGTCCTCAGGTCGATCCGATCACCCCAATCGAGCAGTTGGAACACGGTTTGCAGAAGATGGTAGCCGTCTGCGCGCCTGCCAACGATGCGCAGGAACAGGTTCAGCTTGGCGGGCGCGGGCCACTGGCTCCAGCCGGTTTCGACGTCTGCCATCGGGCTTAGTCCGGGATGGACCAGCCGGTGATCACCAGCCGCACGGTCTGGTCGCCACGTTTGGCGAACACTCGCTTCGGCAGCGGTGGCTCGCGGGTCAGGTCCCAGCTGCGATAGTCGACCGTCCAACCTTCCTGAACCAACTGCTGCGGCAATCCCTCGGAATCAAACTCAAGCGTCGCCGGGCCGGGCCCGCGCGCACCACGAACCCAGGCGCCCAGATTCTCGAGCGGAAGCTGCCAGCCGACTTCGCGCGCCAGCAGATCGACGGGGTCGGCCGCTTCCCGCGCCCCCCCTTCCAAACCCTCGAGCCTGGCCCAGCCTGGCGTCACCTGCAGCCGCCAGGTTTGCCGTGACACTGGGGCCTGCAGCTCAAGGCGGTAGGTGCTGTGATCTTGGCCCCAGTCGAGCTTGCCGCTACCGCCATCGGTGCCGTTCGACACGGCGATCCGGCCGGTGAGAGACCAGATCCGCATGGCGTCAAGCTGTGACTCACGACGCGCCTGCTGTTCAAGTGCGACCGACAGATCAGGCCGGGTGGCGGGTGCGCTGCAGCCCGCCAGGGCCAGGGCCACAGCCAGCAGCACCAGCGATAGGCGGGCCCAATGCCGAAGGTCGCCGGTCACGGCAAAAGGCGTTCCATGGTTCGACGCAAAACGGCGTTGTCAGGATCGATTTCCTGACCCAGCCGGAAGATGGTCTGGGCCTCCTCGGTTGCGCCGCTGACCCACAGCGCTTCGGCCAGATGAGCCGCCACTTCGGCGTCACGCTGCAGCTCAAACGCGCGGCGCAGATGAAGCAGCGCCTCGTCCAGTCTGCCCAGCCGAAACATCACCCAGCCCATCGAATCGATGATTGCCGGACTGTCAGGCTTCAGTTCCAGCGCGCGGCTGATCAGCGAAAGCGCCTCGTCAAACTGATCGGTTCTGTCTGCCAGCGTATAGCCCAGGGCATTCAGGGTGTCCGCATTGCCCGGATCGATCTCCATCAATTTGCGCAGGTCGCTGATTGCGTCGTCCACCCGCCCGACCCGCTCCAGCCCGATCGCGCGGGCATACAGCAGGCCCGGGTCGTCCTCAAACACGGTCAAGGCTCGCTCGTAGACGGCCAGCGCCTCCGCATGCCGCGAGCGCCGGTTGAGCAACTCGGCTTCGAGCAAATAAGCGTTCACCAGCGCCTCGCCGTTCTCGCTGTCGCTTTGCTGGTAGGCGTGCAGGCTGGCCAGCGCGCCGTCCAGGTCCCCGCTTTCGTCGAGCACCATCGCGATCCGCAGCTGGGCGAGGTCGAGCGTGGATGCTTCGGTCACCTGTCGGTACCAGGCCAGCGCGTCGGCCGGCAGCTTGCGCAGCTCGGCGAGCTGACCGAGCAGGTAGAGCCGCGGCTGCGGCAGCGGCGACGCGCCTTCCTGCAGTTCGACGTACAGCGCATCCAGCGCCTCAGTGGCTTCGGCGCGCGCCAGGTAGGTAGCTCGCCCGGCCAGTGTGGCATCGGTCTGCTCGCCGTCGACCAGCGTTGCTGCCGCGGCCAGCGGTTCGCCCAGCGAGTCCAGCAATGACGCCGCAGCGAGCCGCATCGGGGTATCCAGCTCAGGCAGATCCAGCGCACGCTGGATCGAAGCTCGCGCAGCCTTGGGTTCACCTTTCTGGCGCTCGATCTCCGCGCGCCACAGCCACGGTCGCGGGCGCTGCGGATGGCGTTCTGTGACCTGGATTGCGAAGGCCGCAGTCACCTCTTCCAGTCCCAGGCGCTGCGCCAGCCCTCCAAATCCCAGCATCGGCTCCAGCGCGGCGGGCAAGGCGTTCTCATTGACCAGCCGGGCCATGACTTCGGCGACGGCCGCTGACTTGCGTTCGCCCGCCAACGCCTGCAGGGCAAAGCGCCAACCCTCCTCATCATCACTGCTGAGCAGGCTTCGCAGCGACTTCATCGCGTCGTCGACGCGCTCTTCACGCAGCGCCAGCACGGCGCCCATCTGTATGGCACCGGACGCTGTCGGGTCGAGTTCGCGCCAGCGCGCCAGCGCCCGCCGCGAGAGATCCGGGTCGGCGGCCAACAGCGCAACCCGCGAGGCACGCTCCGAAAGCGCCGGGTCGTCGCTGGCCTCTGCGGCATCGGCATACAATCTGGCCGCCTCCGCGAAGCGGCCCTCCTGCAAAGCAAACTCGCCCGCCATCAGCGCCAGCAGGCTGGCGTCATCATCGGCGCTAGCCAGCGACGCGCCTGCAAGCAGGTACACTAGAGTGAGCACTCGCGACAGCGTTTTCAGCATCGGGATCTCCGGGGTCGAGGCGGCGCGCAGGTGCGCCCAGTCCGCCCTGAAGGCAAGACGGTTTTCGACCTGCCCGCAGTGACACAGAATACCCCGATGCCCCTGCTCGCCCTCGGAATCAATCATCAGACCGCCCCGGTGGCACTGCGGGAGCAGGTGGCGTTTGCCGCCGAAGCCATTCCTGCGGCGCTTTCGGAGCTGCTGGCGCTGCGCGGCGTGCGCGAGGCCGTGCTGCTGTCGACCTGCAACCGCACCGAGGTCTATTGTTCCATTGAGCCGGGCGCTGAACGGGTTCCGGAGGGCTGGCTGGCTGCGCATCACGCCCTGCCGGACGAGCAGCTGCAGACCTACCTGTATCGCCACAACAACGCTGCTGCAGTGCGCCACCTGTTCCGGGTCGCCACCGGTCTCGATTCGCTGGTGCTGGGCGAGCCCCAGGTGCTGGGCCAGGTCAAAGAGGCCTACCAGCTGGCGCGCCGTGCCAACGCGCTGAAGACGCCATTGGACCGGCTTTTCCAGAATGGATTTGCAGTGGCAAAGCGGGTTCGCACCGACACCCGCATCGGCGCTAATCCGGTCTCGGTGGCATTCGCGGCGGTCAAACTGGCGCAGCAGGTGTTTGCCGAACTGGACCGCGCCACCGTTCTGCTGATCGGTGCCGGCGATACCATTGAGCTGGCCGGCCGGCACCTGGCCGACCAGCAGGTTCGCCGTCTGCTGGTTGCCAACCGCACGCTCGCTCACGCGCAGGCGCTGGCGACCCGGTTCGGCGGCTACGCGCTCTCGCTGGATGAACTCGGCCGCCACCTCGGCGAGGCCGACATCGTGATCTCCGCCACCGCCAGTCGCGACCCGGTGCTCAGCGTCGCTGCCGTGCGCCAGGCGCTGCGGGCGCGTCGCCAGCGGCCGATGTTCCTGCTTGATCTGGCGGTGCCGCGAGACATCGAATCGGCAGTGGGGGCGCTCGACAATGCCTACCTCTACACCGTTGACGACCTCGACCGGGTGATCGAGGACAACCGACGCTCGCGGCGCGAGGCTGCCGAACAGGCCGAAGCCATCATCGAGCTGCAGGTCGAACACTTTTTGGCCTGGTGGCAGGCCAGCGACCGGATCGACGCGCTGCGCTCACTGCGCCAGCGTGGCGAGGCCGAGCGTGACGCGGTGCTGGCGCGCGCGCAGGCCATGCTGGCGCAGGGTCGCTCGCCGGCGCAGGCGCTGGCCTACCTGGCGCACACGCTGACCAACAAGCTGCTGCATACGCCCAGTGCCAACCTGAGGGCGGCCGCCCTGCGCGGTGATGCCGAGCTTTTGAACGCGGCCGAGCGTCTGTTCCGCTCCGACGCCACCGAGGCCAGCGATATCGAAGCCGACCACACCATCCCGGACTACCCGCACGCCGATGAGCCTCAGCCCCAGCATCCGCCGCAAGCTTGAATCCTTGACTGAACGTCACGAGGAGGTCGGGCGGATGCTTGCCGAACCCGACGTCGCCGCCGACAACCAGCGCTTCCGCGAGCTTTCGCGCGAGTACGCCCAGCTGCAGCCGGTCAGCGCGCAGCTGGCCGAGCTTGATCGCGCACTTGGGGATCTCGCGGCGGCCAAGGCGATGCGCTCGGACCCAGAACTTGCCGAGCTGGCCGACGCCGAAGTCACCACCCAACAGCAGCGGCTGGAGCAACTCGGCAAGACGCTACGCCTGCTCCTGCTGCCGGCCGACAGTCGCGACCAGGCCAACCTGTTTCTGGAGATCCGTGCCGGCACCGGCGGCGACGAGGCGGCGATCTTCGCCGGTGACCTGTTCCGCATGTACTCGCGCTTTGCGGAGCGTCAGCGCTGGAGCGTCGAGATGGTTTCCTCCAGCGAAGGCGAGCACGGCGGGTTCAAGGAAGTCATCGCGCGGGTCGAAGGCGCTGGCGCATTCGCACGCATGAAGTTTGAATCCGGCACCCACCGGGTGCAGCGGGTGCCGGCGACCGAGTCGCAGGGCCGCATCCACACGTCGGCTGCCACGGTCGCGATCCTGCCCGAGCTGGACGACATCGAGGAGGTCGTGATCAGTCCGGCCGACCTCAAGGTCGACACCTTTCGCGCGTCGGGCGCCGGTGGCCAGCACGTGAACAAAACCGACTCGGCGATCCGCATGACCCACCTGCCGAGCGGCATCATCGTCGAGTGCCAGGACGAGCGCAGCCAGCACAAGAATCGCGCGCGCGCACTGTCGCTGCTGAAGGCCAAGCTGATGGACGAGCAGCGCAGCAAGCAGGCGCAGACCCAGGCCGAGTCGCGCCGCCTGCAGGTTGGCTCGGGCGACCGCAGCCAGCGCATCCGCACCTATAACTTTCCGCAGGGGCGAATCACTGACCACCGGGTGGAAGGACTGACCCTGTACCGGCTGCCGGAAGCCATGGAGGGTGATCTCGATGAGCTGATCGGCCGGCTGACCGAGGAATACCAGGCCGACCAGCTCAGCGCGCTGGGTGACTAACCCACTCAGTCCTCGGTCTGGAACGAGTCGAAGAAGATCGCCGGCCGCAGGGCAACAATGGGCGTCAGCGCCTGATGACCGCGGCAGCCGGCCGGCACGCCGCAGGCCTCGATCAGAAAGGCCCGCAGGATCACCTCCCCACGGTCGCCAGGCAGCCACGAGAACGTCAGGTCGCCGAGCGACTTGGGCACTGGCGACGTGTGGGTCGCCGCCCATTGGCCACATTCCGCCGGCAGCGGCACGTGTTGATACAGCCCGCCATCGACAACGAACTGTCCGGCGCCGCTGGAGAAATCGCGCTTGGCCCAGATCAGTACGCCCAGCGCCATCTGGGTGGACGCCGGATGCACCACTCGCACCTGCACCGGACGCCCGCTCATGTAGATCGGTCGCGTGGTCTCGAGCCGCCAGCCGGCCGGTGGCGGTGAAGCCAGTGTGGGGCTCATCGGCACCAGCGGCAACGCCGCCACGTCGCAGACTGGTGACCCGAGCGAGAAGGCGCTCGCGTTCAGCGGCACCAGCACCGCCCAGACCCAGCAGGCCAGGATCAGCCCCGCCTGGATCGCGCCCTTATGGCCGACTACGTCACTCATGCCGCGAAACCTTACCCGATTCCGATGCCAATGCTTCAGGCTTGCGGTTGACCACCTGCGCCCGCTGAGCCGTTCGGCGCGAATCCCACTTGACCTCGCTGACCTGCCTCGAACGCTGCTCCAAACGCGCATCGCATCACGTTTTTGCAATCATTGACGCAGCTAGGCTAGTCGCACGAGGCGGGGCCGGGCCGCGTGACCCGCGGCGAGCATCCGAAAACCCAGGGAGCACCCTAGAAATGTCGAGGGCGAACATCAGGAAGCTGTCGAGCTGCGCCCGCTTGCTCTTGCTCCTGCTGCTGCTGAGCGGACCTGCAAGCAGCGCCACCCACATCTTCAGCGCCTCGTTCAGCGAGCCGACCGAAGGCCCGTACAGCCAGGCCGAGGCCTCGCGCTTTCTGACCCAGGCCACGTTTGGCCCCACGCTGGCCGAGATCGAGCGGCTGGCCAGCATCGGCTACCACGCTTGGCTGACCGAACAACTGAGCCGTCCGGCCTCCCGGCAGGTACCGTTTCTGGATCAGCGGGTGATGAGTTATGTCAACGCCAGCCAGCCGGTGCAGGTGTGGCAGGACGCGCGCCAGGATATCTGGTTCCGCAATGTGTTGAACGGCGAAGACCAGCTGCGCCAGCGGGTCGCATTTGCGCTGTCGCAGATCTTCGTGATCTCCGACCAGAGCGGCGCACTGGAGGGCAATCCGACCGCCCTGGCTCACTTCTATGATCTGCTCGCCACTGGCGCCTTCGGCAACTTCCGCCAGCTGCTTGAAGAGGTGACGCTGAATCCAGCGATGGGCAGCTACCTGTCGATGATCCGCAACCGCAAGCCGGACGCGGCGCTCAACATCCGACCGGACGAGAACTACGCGCGCGAGGTCATGCAGCTGTTCTCGATCGGACTGGTTCGACTGAACAGCCAGGGCCAGCCGCTCGACGGTGACCCGGGCACGCCTGGGGTGCAATCGATGCCCACCTACGGTCAGGAGACCATCCGCGGTTTCGCCCACGTGTTCACCGGCTGGAACTACTCGACCTGCACGCCGCCAGCGCCGGCCGACAACGACCAGGGCTTCACCTGGTGGCAGTGGCAATACTGCCCGACCGGGCCTGAAGACCAGGACTGGCGGCTGCATTCCGGCTGGCGCACGCGGATGCTGCCGTGGGGCGAAGGCACGTCGCTGGGCGTGCCCTATCACGCCAGCGCAAGCAGCAAACAGCTGCTCAACTATCCCGGAGTCGCCCTGCCCGCCGGCGTGCTGCCGGCCGGCGGTAACGCGCGCAGCAACATGCAGGCGGCGCTCGACAACGTATTCAACCATCCCAATGTCGGTCCGTTCATTGGTCGGCTGCTGATCCAGCGCCTGGTTACCAGCAATCCCTCGGCCGCCTACATTGGTCGCGTCACCGCCGCGTTCAACAACAACGGCCAGGGCGTCCGCGGCGATCTTGGCGCCGTGGTACGCAGCATCCTGCTCGATGTCGAGGCGCGCAACCTGGGGCTGGCTCCGGCCCACGCCGGCAAACTGCGCGAGCCGCTGCTGCGTATCACCCAGCTGTGGCGAGCGCTGGACGCGCGCTCGAATGCCGGAAACGTCAATGAGGGCTGGCCCGACTACTACGGCGCGCAAGCGGTGCAGCGGTCGCCCACGGTGTTCAACTTCTATCTGCCCAACTACGGACTGCCGGGCGAGATCGCGACGCTTGGTCTGGTTTCGCCGGAGTTCCAGATCACCACCGACACCTACATCACCCGGCTCACCAATGAGCTTGGCGGCAAGGTGTTCTGGATGTGGCGAGGCAATCCTGGGCTCGGCCAGTGGGACCCGGTGCAGATCGACATTGCGCCCTACGTGGCCAGCGCGCACCAGATCGACCGGATGATCGACCGCTTCGACCTGCTGTTCATGGGCAGGCAGATGTCGCTGCCGATGTACCTGCTGCTGCGGACCCACTTGAACGACATCAGCATTGCCAATGTGTCGTGGGATCCGGGTGGCGCGAACGGTCGCCGCGAGCGCGTGCAGGACGCGCTATGGCTGATCCTGACCTCCCCTGAATACGTCGTGGAACGCTAATGACATCGCTACGTCGCCGGGAATTCATCCGCCGCAGCCTGTGTGCCACCGCCGGCAGTGCGGCGTTTGCCGCCATGCTCGGCAAGCTGGAGCTGGCCCAGGCGCAGTCTGCCGTGCGCGGCAGTCTGCTCGGCGGCGCGCCCGATTACCGGGCCTTGGTGTGCATCTATCTTTACGGCGGCAACGACTGCTTCAACACCATTATTCCGCGCGACGCCGGCTACGCCACCTATTCCGCAACCCGCGGCGGTATTGCGCTGCCGCAGGCGTCGCTGCTGCCGCTGAACACCGCTGAGACGCCGCTGGGTGGCGGCCAGTTCGGCCTGCATCCGGCCATGCCCGGCCTGCAGAGCCTGTTCAACAGCGGCCGCGCCGCCGTCATCGCCAACGCCGGGCCGCTGGTGCGGCCGGTCAACAAGGCGCTTTACGAGACGCCCGGCACCGCGCTGCCGGCCCAGCTGTTCTCTCATTCTGACCAGAGCGTTCAGTGGCAGACGCCGCGTGCCGACACCACGGCGCGAACTGGCTGGGGCGGGCGGCTGGCTGACATCTTCGCCGGCGACAACGGCAACCCGACCCTGTCGATGAACGTCTCACTGGACGGCGACAACGTGTTCCAGGCCGGCATCGACGTTTCGCCTTACTTCATGTCGGCACAGGGCGTCGAGCGCATCGACCTGGTCAATACTGGCCTGCCCAACTGCGGCAACGGTGACAGCGGCTGGAATCGGCGACGCTGCCTGACCTTCAACGCCCTGCTTAACCGCCAGTACGCCCATCCGTTCCAGCGCGCCTACGCCAGCAAGGTACAGGCGACCATGGCCGTGTCGGCCGAGCTGCAGGCAGCGCTGGCGACCCAGCCCGACACCGATGCGGTCTATCGACCGTTCTGGGATGCCCACGGACTTGCGTGGAATCCGGCCAACCTGGCCGAGTTGCCGAGGCTGGCAGCGCAGCTGCTGATGATCGCCCGCGTCATGCGGGTGCGCGGGCTGCTGCAGATGAACCGGCAGCTGTTCTTTGCCGGCATCGGCGGCTTCGATACCCATGATACTCAGCTGCCGGATCACGTCCCGCTGCTGGCCGACCTGTCGCAATCACTGAAGGCGTTCTATGACGTGCTGGACACCCCAGCCTTCAATCTTGGCAGCCAGGTCACCACGTTCACCGCCTCGGAGTTCGGCCGCACCCTGAGCAGCAACGGCGACGGCACCGATCACGGCTGGGGCGGTCACCACTTCGTGGTCGGTAACTCGGTGCGCGGCGCCCGCATTTACGGCCGCATGCCCAACCTGGCGGCCGGCAGTGGTAATCCTGACAACGCCGGCTGGGGCCAGATCATCCCTACCCTGTCGGTCGATCAGTACGCCGCCACCCTGTCCAGCTGGTACGGCCTACATGCCGACGATCGCGACGCCATCTTCCCCAACCTGGTCCACATGAATGGCCCGCTGCTGTCGATCGCCGGACCCAACCTTGGCTTCATGAACCCGATTTGAGGCCGGCCGCCGCTGGCACGCCATCGAAGAAGTCCACCACCCCGGTCTCCCGCGAGTACTCGGCACCGACCACCAGCAGGTCACCGCGGGCGATCAGGCTTTCCAGGAACTCCGACCCGCGGCGCAGCTGGTTGGCCGCCGCCCGCACGTTGGCGCGCACCGCATGGGCCAGCAGACGCTCGGGATCCGCCCGCAGTTCGGTTGCCAGCAGCGGTTCGACCGCCGGACGGATGCGCTCGACGATCGATCCCACGTGCCGCCACGGATGGGCGCTCGAATGCTGGATGCCCTCGAGCGTCGCGATCACCGCGCCGCAGCGCGAGTGGCCCAGCACTACCACCCGCCGGCTCGCATAGCGCTCGGCGGCAAACTCGATGCTGCCGATCTGCGACGGCGCCACGATGTTTCCGGCGATACGGATGACGAACAGGTCACCCAGACCCTGATCAAACACGATTTCGGCCGGCACCCGGGAATCCGAGCAGCCCAGGATGATGGCGAAGGGCTCCTGGCCCGCCGCCAGCTCGCGACGCCGGGCGCGATCGGTGGTGGTCGGGTCACTGAGCAGATCATCGATGAACCGCACGTTGCCCTCGCGCAGTCGGTTCAGCGCATCGGTGGCGGTAAGCATTGCGCTGATCCCCCAGCGAGGACGGTCATGGATCGCGGCGCGTATGGTCGCGGATGCGAGGCGTTCATGTCTTGATCAGGCGTGGGCCAACGGCTCAGCAACCCATTTCAGGAGGGATGGTCAGCTGTACCGGTCAGGCTCGGGAGGCGATGCTGTCTCCACCCACCGGATGCACCACCCATCCTGCGCTCGCCTCAGCCGGCCCGACTGAAATTCCACGACTGCACACGGCCGCTGGAATAGGGCATGACGCCATGGAATGCCCGAGGGTCGGCGTCAAAGACCAGCGGCAGGAAATGCTGATCTCCCTCCCACATCGGCAGCTGCGGCAGGCGGTCGCGCGGCACCCACTGCAGCTCGCCTTCGTGATTGCCGGCGCGCGAGGTGCCGCTGAACGCTTCGATCAGAAAGATGAAGCCGAACCAGTCCTCACCATTTTTTCCGAATCCGGGCCAGTTGATCGTGCCGCGCAGGCGCATGCGTTCGCACACGATGCCCGCTTCCTCTTCAATCTCGCGGCGCATCCCGTGGACCACGTCCTCGCCGGGCTCGAGCTTTCCGCCCAGCCCGTTGTACTTGCCGAAGTGCTCGTCCTGTGGTCGCGCATTGCGATGGATCAGCAGAACCTGCTGTTGATCGGGTGACAGCACGTAGCCAAGGGTGGCGAGGATCGGGGTGTAGCGCATGACGTCGGCTATCCGGCATTGTCAGCGGCGAAGTCTAGCCCGCAGCGTCGGCGCCGGAGCCATCCATGCTGCGGTGCGCCGGAGCGACGGATCTGATATCGGACGGATGCAGAAGCGGTGTTCCACGCTGATTGCGCGCCTCAGCTTGATCGGCTATCGCATGGCGACCGGCCGACGAACGGATCGTGTTCATCGCCCATCTCGATTACCTTGGATTAGGCGCCGAGGTCAACCGCGACGCGATCTACAGCGGCGCGCTGGACAACGCGCTCGGGGTGGGCCTGCTGCTGGAGACCGCGCGACTCGCTCAAGCGGGACCCGCCACCGCCCGTGGACGGCTGTATTTCCGCTCACGACCGAGGAAAAGGGCTTGCTGGGCGCCGAGCACTGCACGTCATCACCCATGTCCACACACAACTCCCGCCGAAGCAAAGCTGCTGTAGGAGCACGGGCTGGCGCGATGCTTCTGGCGTCATCACGAGCGACAGCGCGCCGAGCGGCGCGCCTACGCCCGCCGCTGCGCAGCCAGCTGATCGCCCATCACTCGTCGATAGTCGATGAAGCTGAAGGCCAGCGCGTGGCGCGCGTCGGCGGGGTGATCGATGCGCGATTCGATCTGCCAGTCGGTCGCGCTGAAGGCGGGAAAAAAGGCGTCGGCGCCGACCACCTCGGTATCGACATGCGTGAGGTGCAGCGCGGTGGCGTGCGGCAGGCACAGCGCGTAGATCTGGCCGCCGCCGATCACGCACAGGCGCGGGCCGTCGGCGAC
The DNA here is from genome assembly GCA_038205755.1 of Lysobacterales bacterium. Lineage (GTDB taxonomy): Bacteria > Pseudomonadota > Gammaproteobacteria > Xanthomonadales > Xanthomonadaceae > JANNWF01. Next base: position 17,120 of record JBBRBN010000009.1, read on the forward strand.
TTCCACGAGTGCGGCAGCCAGCGAACCGACCGCCTGCATGTCGGCGAACGGGGCCGATTCGCTGCGCGTGAGCACCAGGTTGCGCCGACCGGGCAATGCACGGCCCAGCGACTGCGCGGTCTTGCGACCCATCAGCAGCGGATGGCCAAGCGTGAGCGCCTTGAAGCGCTTCAGATCGTCCGGAAGGCGCCAGGGCAGCGCGTTGTCGCGGCCGATGGCACGCTGCCGGTCGAGCGCCGCGATCAGAACAATCTCAGGCATGTGCAGAACGCCAGCCCAGGCTAGACCGCCACCGGCGCACTGATCGGCGGGTGCGGCTGATAGTCGACGATCTGGATGTCGTCGAAGCGGAACGCGAACAGGTCATCAATGTTGGGATTGAGCTGCAGCTTCGGCAGCGGTCGCGGCTCGCGCAGCAGCTGCTGGCGCGCCTGATCGATATGGTTCAGATACAGGTGCGCGTCGCCCAGGGTGTGGACGAAATCGCCCACCGCCAGCCCGGACACCTGCGCCACCATGTGGGTCAACAGGGCGTAACTGGCAATGTTGAAAGGTACGCCGAGAAAGACGTCGGCAGAGCGCTGGTACAGCTGGCAGCTCAGCTTGCCGTTGGCAACGTAGAACTGGAACAGCGCGTGACAGGGCTGCAGCGCCATCTGCTCGAGTTCACCCACATTCCAGGCCGAAATCAGCAGCCGGCGGGAGTCGGGATTGCGGCGGATCTCGTCCAGCAACCAACGGACCTGATCGATCTGACGGCCGTCGGAGGCCGCCCACGAGCGCCACTGCTTGCCGTATACCGGCCCAAGGTCGCCGCTCGGATCGGCCCATTCGTCCCAGATTCTTACGCCGTTGTCGCGCAGGTAGGCGGTGTTGGTGTCGCCGCGCAGAAACCACAGCAGCTCGTGGATGATTGAACGCAGGTGGAGCTTCTTGGTGGTGACCAGCGGAAACCCGGCGGCGAGGTCAAAGCGCATCTGCCAACCGAACACCGAGCGGGTGCCGGTGCCGGTGCGGTCGGACTTCTCGGCGCCCTGTTCGAGCACGTGGCGCAGCAGGTCGAGATAGGCGCGCATCGGTCAGGCCCGCCGCCCGGCGCGGAGAACTGCGCGGTTCATGCGGGCTGTCTCAGGCACGGTGCGCGGCGCGACAGCCACAGCAGCCACAATCCGACCGCAATCAACGGCAGGCTGAGCAGCTGCCCCATGGTCAACCAGCCGAAGGCCAGAAAGCCAAGCTGCACATCCGGCTGACGCACGAACTCGACGGCGAAGCGGAACAACCCGTAGCACAACGCGAAGAGTCCTGACACGGCATAGCGCCGCCGCGGCGAGCGCGAGTACAAGAGCAGGATCGCCCCCAGCGCAAGACCCTCCAATGCCGCTTGGTAAAGCTGCGACGGATGCCGCGCCAGACCCTCCAGCGCGCCGCTGGCCGCCGCAGAATGCAGGGCATCGCTGCCCATGCTGTTGAAAGGCGCCGGCAGCGAGGCCGGAAAGATGACCGCCCAAGACACGTCGGTGGGCCGTCCCCACAATTCGCCGCCAATGAAGTTGCCGATCCGCCCCAGACCCAGTCCGATCGGAATCATCGGGACAACGAAGTCCAGCGTGTCGAACAGATGCCGGCCCTGCGCCCGCGACCACCACAGCAGCGCCGCCATCACACCCAGCAAGCCACCGTGGAAGCTCATGCCGCCATCCTTGATCCGCAGCAGCAGCAGCGGATCGCGCAGCAGATCATCGAACGCGTAAAACAGCACGTACCCGATGCGACCGCCGAGCACCACGCCAAGCATGCCGTAGAACATCAGGTCGCCGTAGGCCACCTCGCCCACACCCGGAAAATAGCCGGCCCGCACCCGCCGACGGCCCACCCACCAGGCCAGCCCGAAGGCCAGCAGATAGGTGATGCCGTACCAGTGGATGCCGTGTGGCCAGAACGGCAGGTGCAGCGCGATCGGATCGATATCGTGGATGTAGGGCATGGCAACAGGGGTCGCGGCTTAGGCGGAAGGTCAGACCGGCAGAACGCGGCAGAGGAACCCTTTCAGGTAGTCGGTTTCTGGAATGGCCGCCTGGATCGGATGGTCAGGCGCCTGCTGCAGCTGGCTCAGCACCTGCACCTGCCGGTCCAAGTGGCGGCCAGCGGCGTTGATCGCCTCCAGCAGCGCTGGTCGGCCCATGTGATAGCTGCACGACGCGCTGAGCAGCAGGCCGTCCCGCGACAGCACCTGCATGGCTGCCTCGTTGATCCGGCGATAGGCCAGCGCGCCCTGCTTGAAGTCCTTGCGACGCTTCACAAACGCCGGCGGGTCGAGGACCACCACGTCCCAGCGCTCGCGCTCGGCGCGCGCCGCCTTGAGGAAGTCGAAGGCGTCGCCGCGCTCGGCCCGTACCTTTGACGCCAGCCCGTTGGCGGCGGCGTTGGCCTCAATCGCCGCCACCGCATCGGCCGAGGCATCGACGCAGGTGACCTCGGTGGCGCCGCTGGCGGCAGCGCGCAGGCCCCAGGCGCCGACGTAGGAGAACAGATCCAGCACGCGCGCGCCGGACACCCACGGCACCATCGCATCGCGGTTGGCGCGCTGGTCATAGAACCAGCCGGTCTTCTGCCCGCCGACAATGTCGAGCGCAAACTGCAGCCCGGCCTCGCGCACGGTAGTCCGCTCGGGCAGCGCGCCAGCAGCGATCTCAACATAGCTCGGCAGCCCTTCAATCTCGCGCGCGCTGCTGTCGTTCTTCCAGACGATGGCGCTGGGCTTGAAAGCGGCCGTTAGCGCATCGACCACCACGCTCTTGAGGCGCTCCATGCCGGCGGTAGTCGCCTGCGCGACCAATACATCGTCGAAACGGTCTACGGTCAGGCCGGGCAGCCCATCACTTTCGCCAAACAGCAGCCGGTAGAAGGGCTCCGGATGAATGCGCTGGCGCAGCGACAGCGCCACATTGAGACGATGCACGACCAGCGAGCGGTCCAACGCATGGCAACCGCGATCCAGCAGGCGGGCGCAAATCAGGCTGCCGGGGTTGATGTAGCCGGTGCCGACCGCGTGGCCACCGGCGTCGACGATAGTCACCGGATCGCCAGCGGCAAACCCGTCAAGCGGCGAGCGCTTGATGTCGACCTCGTTGCTGAATACCCAAAGATGGCCGCTGCGCAGGCGCTTGTCTTCGCCGCGGCGAAGAAACAGCGGCGGGTATTCGGGAAGTGTGGTGGTCATGGTTGGCTGGGTGTCCGGTGCGGGCCGCCGTCAGTGCCGAGCGCGGCGCCGCGTGAGGGTGTTGAGGACTTCGACGCCAGCCGAAAAGGCCATGGCGAGGTAGATGTAGGCGCGTGGGATGTGATACCCAAAGCCGTCGGCCACCAGCGCCAGGCCGACCAGTAACAGGAAGGCCAGCAGCAGCATTCTGACGGTCGGATTGGTGTCAATGAACTCGCCAATGACATTGGGGGCCAGGATCATCACCAGCACAGCCAAGACGATCGCCGCCAGCATGACGGGAATGCGCTGAACCATGCCGACCGCGGTAATCACAGAGTCCAGCGAGAACACGCTATCGATCACCGCGATCTACATGATTACATGAGAGAACACCTGAGATGGGCGTGTCGCAATATCCTGATCGGGTCGATGCCCCTCGACTGAGTCGTGGATCTCCAGCGTGCCCTTCACCAGCAGAGCCAGGCCGCCGCCTGGCAGCACCAGGTCGCGGACCGAAAAGACGTGGCCGAACAGGCTGAACAGATCGCGCTGCAGGCCGGCCAGAAATACCAGCGACAGCAGCAGACGGATGCGCGAGACGCACGCCAGCGCCAATCCGAAACGGCGCGCCGAGGGCCGGCGCTCGAGCGCCAACCGGCTGACGGCGATCAATATGAAGACCAGGTTGTCGACGCCCAGCGCGATTTCCAGCGCGATTTCCAGCGCGGTCAAGGTGAACAGCGCGACCCGGATTTCGGGGTAGACCATCCAGTCCACGGGCGTCCACTTCAGCCCAGAACGGGCAGCAGGTAGCGCGGCGCCAAAAGCAATGTCCAGACCATCACGACGTTGAGCATCAGGACAAACACCGCTGCCGACCCCATGTCCTTGGCGCGACCGGCCAGCTCGTGATGCTCCGCGCCGTAGCGCTCGATCAACGCCTCAATGGCTGAATTGAGGAGTTCGGCGCTGAGCACCAGAACCAGACAACCGACCAGCAAAACGCGCTCAACCGCCGACCCGCCGAGCCACAGACCCGCCGGCGCCAGCAGCACGAACAAGTAGCCCTCGAGCCGGAACGATGATTCGTGCCGCCAACAGGCGCGCAGTCCCTGCAGAGACCAGACCATCGCCTTCCAGACGCCGAGCGGCCCCCGCGGCACGTTGCTGCCGGCGCTATCGGCCACGAGCCCGCCGGGCTGTCCGAGAGCCGCAGATGTGCCTAAGCCGGATGGCTGGACCGCAGGATCGATGCATCTCATGCACCCTCGCTTGTCTCGTGTCCGCACAAGCGATTTTCCCCGGTCGGTCGTATGGCACGACAGGATGCCCGTTCGGAAAACTGCCGGCGCGCGCACCATTTAGCCCGCATGTTTCATGAATCTCACAGGCCCTCGCTTGTCTCTTGTCCGCGCAAGGGATTTTCCTCAGTCGGTCGTGTGGCCCGATACGCCGCTCCTTCGGTAGTCCCTTGTGCGAACAATATCCTGCGCGATCATCGCGCGAATTCATGAAACATGCGGGTTAGCGCGATCATCGCGCGAACGGTTGAAACATGCGGACCAGGTCCATCGGTGCGCGACATTCAGTGAGACGCGGGGCAGCAACATGCCGAGCGCGCGAAGCGACCGCAGGCCGACGCAGTGGTGGCGGCTCGCCCATCCAGCAGCAGTGGGGACCGCGCACCAGCATCAGAACTCGCGCCTGAGTTCCAGCAGCAGCCGGCGGAGAGTCTCGTCGAGGCTGTCACGACGCTCGATGAACAGCGCTGCCCGTGCGCTCCAGCCGTTCTGGAAGCCGTAGCCGGCCCACGGCATCACGCCGCGCGCAAAGCTGTGAAACCACCAGTCGTCCTCATTGAAGGCCGCCTGCGCCGCGTCGCGCTGGATGCGCTGCCAGGACAGACCCAACTCCCAGCCGGGCAGGGTGTCGGCGTCGCCGTAGACCAGACTGGCGCGCGCGCCGTCGTCAAGGTCATCGGCGCCCAGATTGCGCAGCAGGTCGAGCCGGGCAACCAACGCCTTCTCATCAAGCTGCCAGCGGGCGCCAAACTGCAGGTCGAGGAGCCGGTAATCGCTCACCAGCTGATTGCCAATCCGCCGATTGGTGCGGGTCAGGCCCTCGCTGGCGGCCCGCTGCAGGTCGGAGAAATGCAGGTAGGCAAGCTGCACGTCGAGCGCCAGCGGAGCGCCTTCGTTGATCAGCCAGGACAGCTGGGCGGCGGCGATCCGGGACTGGTCGCCATACAGGTGGTCGCCCGCGAAGTAGCCGCCGGTCAGGCGCAGCCCGTCGATGTCACGCAGCGCCCAGCGCTGGCTGTAGCTGACGCCCACCGGACGCAGGTCGGCATCCCAAACCAGCGGCGTCAGGCTGAACGGGAACGCGGACTTGCCCACGGTCAACGCAGCGTCCTCGCCGGGACTCCAACGCCAGAACGCCTGGTCAAGGCTGAGTGCATCGCTGCGCTCGTTGTCGTTATTACGGCGGTTGTCGATGTTGTCGTCGCTGGCAACATTCGCCTTGGCGGCCACCGCATAGTCCCAGCCGTCACCCGCGCTGCGCCATCCCACTCGCAGGCGGCCGCGCAGACGCTCGACATCGTCGCGCACGCTGAATCCGGTCACGCGGTCGCCCCGCAGACTGACGTCTCCGAACAGGTGGCCGGCGGTCGTCTGCGGCGCTTCCTCCCAGCCAGCAAGGATCGGGTCGGGCTCGGTCTGCGCCACGGAAAGCGCACTGACGGCCAGCGCGAAGCAGCCGAAGGTTGCCTGCCCGCGCAACCCTGACCGCCTACGCACGCAGCACCTCAAGCTCGGCCGAGAGCGCTGCCAGGTCGGCAAACCGCTGATCCCGGTCGCGAGCGATGCAGCGCAGGATGGTGGCCTCCAGCGCCGCTGGAATCTCTGGCCAGCTGGCGGACGGCGGCGTCGGCGGTCCCTGCATCTGGGCGACGTACAGCTCAACGGTGCTGGATCCGCTGTAGGGCAGCGCGCCCGAGAACATTTCGCACATCAACACGCCGCAGGCATAAATGTCCGCGCGGTGGTCGACCTCCTCACCGGCCAACTGTTCGGGCGCCGAATAGTGTGGCGTGCCAATGTACATGCCGGCTTCGGTCTGGCCGGGGCCACTGCGGCGGATCGGCCGGGCAATGCCGAAGTCCATCAGCTTGGCGTTGCCGCTGGCTTCGAGAATCAGGTTTTCCGGCTTGATGTCGCGATGCAGGACGCCCACTTCGTGCGCCGCGCGCAGTCCGGCGCAAAGCTGGCGCGCAATGCGCAGCGCGGCGCTGTACGGCACCCGCCCGGCCTGATTGATGAGCTGCCGCAAGGTCATGCCACGCACGTACTCCATGGAGATGTACGGTGACCCCTGGCACTCGCCGAAATCAAACGTGCGCAGCACGTTGGGATGGGTGATGCGACGCGCCAACTTGATCTCGATCTTGAGCCGCTCGAGCTGCTCGCCGTCCAGCAGCGCGCTGGGCCGTAGCGTCTTGATCGCCACCACTTCGTCGAGATCGAGGTCACGCGCCTTGTAGACCACCCCCATGCCGCCGCTGCCCAGCACCGAGATGATCCGGAAGCGGCCATCGAAGCTTTCTCCGGGACGCAGATCCACGCCGCGCTTTTCAGGCACGGTCGAGGCCAGCGCACTGGCACTGCGCGGCGTCGTGATCAGAGTCTGCGTGGCCTGTCTCGGCAAGGCGTCGACGTGCCGCTCCGGCGGCAGGCTGCGGTCCAGCGCGGCTGCGCTGAGCCCGTAGAAGATGCTGCCGCTGCGAACACCCTTGATGCGCTCCACCGCCTGCGGCGCCGGCAGCGCCCCGAGTGCCTCGCCCATGCTGCGGGTCAACAGCACATGGCCAGACGGACAGTCGGCGAGCAGCGCCTCAACCTGTCGGACCGGCAACCCCACCGCCAGCGGAAACTGGCTGTCGCCGACCGAACTGCAGCCGGTCAGCAGATCGCCCGCCGCCATGGCGGCGGCAGCTTCTGGTGCCGTGAGCCAGACCGCATGCAGCCAGCCGAGCGCGTCGAGGATGGAGTCGTCCGCCAGCTCTTCGAAAGCGGCAATCAGCCGCGGACCGTTGGCAAAGATCACCCGCCCGTTGTATTGCGCGGCGCGCTGGGCCAAGCGATGGCTCCAGGCATCGATTTCGGTCACCGCCTCAACCGGCGTCTGAAGATCGATGGCGCCGCCAAGCGAGCGATGCTCGACGGCAACCAGCAGGCGCGGATTGCGCTCTGCGGCGAGCTCTGTCGGGCGCGGCTGGGCGGCGTTTGCGCTTTGCACCGCCTCCTCGGCCGGATCGGGCAGCAGGCGCGACAGCTGCGTCACATACGACTCGATATCGCGCTCCCCGCGCAGATCCGACAGCAGGGAATCGAATGCCTGGGCGAGCTCAGAGAGCTCATCGTTGCCGCCAACCGCCAGGCGCGCGCGGTAGTCACCCGCCACCGCCGCCTTCGCCGCCTTCGCCATCTCGGTCAGCGGCCGCAGGCTTGCCTTGGCCAACAGAAGCGACAGCGGCAGCGCAATGATCAGGGTCACCAGTCCCGCAAGCGCCACCGAGTTGACGATGGCGCGGTAACCGGCCGACGCCTGCTCCCCCGAGGTCAACTGCAAAGCCGCGCCGATGTCAGACCCGCCATCGTCGTCCAGCGGCTGCAGTTGGCCGACCCAGCGCGCGCCATCCAGCTGCAGCTCGACCCGCGGCATGGACCGACCGTCGCGCACTGCGCTGGCCAGTCCAGCCATGTCGCTCGCCACGGCCGCGCGCAGCGCGTCCAGCGAGGCGCCTTCGAGCGAGCTGCCAATGACCTCGACGCCGTCCTGCTGGGGCAGCAGAAAGGCGATATCCGCTGCGCTGACTCGCCCAACCCGCTGACCTAGGCGATCATCGACCTGATTGGCGAGCAGCAGAAACCCGACCAGGTCGGTGCCCTGCGCCAGCGGCCAGCTGGCGGCCTGGTAAAGCTTGCCATCCATTCGCCAGTAGCCGCTGATTGGCGCCGGCGGATCGATCGCCGCGCGCACGAACGGGTCTTCGCCGAGGTTCTCCTGGATCGCTTCGAAGCGATCCGTGCGGGCGAGTACTTCCGCCTCCGGATCCAGCACGATGCCGATGTCAAAGCCAAACGCCTCCATCCGCTCGGTCAGCAGGTCCTGGATCGAGCGCGCGTCGGCACCGGCATCGAATCCCAGCCGGTCGGCTTGCGCATCGTCGATGTATTTGACAAACGCCGCATCGGCCGCAATCAGCTGGATCTTGAACTGCACCTCTTCCAGCTGGCGCGCGGCAAACTCGAGCTGCAGTTCGCCGCTGGCGGTAAGCGCCCGCTGCACCGAGCGGTCGGCAATCCGGGCACCCTGCTGCTGGCTGATCAGCACCGCCGTGCCGACGGCAGCGCTGAGCAGCACCGCCAACAGCAGAAAAATCCGCAGCGAAAGCCGCATGCGACCGCGCGCAGCGGGCGGCTCAGTAGCGGTCGCCATCGAGCGGTCTCCCATAGGGTTTGCCAAACTTGTTCGCGTGCGGTGGCACCCTGCGTGTGGTCAGCTCCACGCGAAGGGAAACCGTGGTCTGCTCAGCAGGGTTCAACGTCTGCCGCAGCGGCGTGCTGCGGTCATGGAACACCATCAGATCACCCTCACCGTCAGGCAACCCGCGAAGCACAAAGCGCCCCTGCGAATCCGGCCGAGTGAAGTACGGCGTATCGAGCACGAGGATGTGGGCGAACATCGAGTGATGGACGTTGCAGTAAACCTTGACCAGCCCCGGGCGGATGAACGTGTGGGTGGCGCCCTCTCCCTCGCCGTAGATACCGGTATCGAACGCATTGCCGGTCGATGAAGAGAATGCGTTGTGGAGGATCACATCGTCATTCGGAAACTGCACCGCGGTGCCAACGCCGATGGCCAGCACCCGTGGCGAGAACTGCTTGCGCCGAGTGGTGATGATCGCCGGGGCCGCAGGCGGCTCGAAGCGAACCGCGGCCTTGGGCCGGAAGTAGACCACGGCGTCCTCAGCCTCGCTCGCTCGCAGGGGCTTGCCGCCTGACACCAGCTGCAGGTCGCCGGCAAGCTCAGCCGCCTGGATCGGCCCCAGCGGACAACACAGGGCCGCGATCAAGCAGGTCAGATGCAGCCAAATCGATCCCCGCATGGCGGCCCCCGGGCAGTTCAGCGTTGCCGGCCAGCGCGGCCGGGCGATCAGCGCAGATGATACACAGCGCGAGTGCGTCGGGCAGGTACCATACGATCTTTGGCGCGATCTGCGCCCGCTCATGAGGCGCCTCGCGCCCATCCCCAGGAGGACTGCATGTTTGATCCCGAACGCCTGTTGCGGCAAATGGTCGGCGGTGGGCTCGGAGGCGCGTTCGGCGGCCGCAGCCGCGCCCGCGGCGGTGGCCTCGGCTCGACGCTCGGCGTCAGCAACGCCAAGCTGGGACTGGGGCTGCTCGGTGTGGCCATCGCGGCTTACGGCCACTATGGCAAGTCCAAAGGCGCGGCGACACCCGACGGCGCCGGATCAGCTCCGGTTCCGCTGAACGCTCCCGTTCCGCCACCTGCCCCGCTACCGCCGCCGCCGCCCGGCTTCAGCGCACCAACCCGCGCTCAGCCGATGCTGGATCTGCACAGGCAGGAGGCGGCACTGATGGTGCGGGCAATGATCGCCGCGGCCGCTGCGGATGGCCTGATCGACGCCGCCGAGCGCAATCGCATCGTCGAACGCGCTCGGGCCGGCGACGACGACCCCGATACCCTTTCCTACCTTGAGGCCGAGCTGGCCAACCCGGTCACGCTCGATCAGCTGATCGCCCAGACGCCGCGCTCACTCGCGGAACCGGTTTACGCTGCCTCCGCGTTGGCCATCTCGATTGACAGCGATGCCGAGCGGCAGTATCTCGACCGACTGTCGAGCGGACTCGGCGTGGACGCGGCAAAACGGTCCGAGCTGCACATTCGCCTTGGCCTGGCCTAGCAGCCTGAGCGATCCAACCTCGGCACGACCTGCGTAAGGAGATCCCCATGACACAGTGGCACCTGAGCTACAGCGGCCAGCAGTCCGGGCCGTTCGACCACGCCGCGGCGCAGGCCCAGGCCATTGCCAATCCGTACGGCCATTGCTGGCGCGCCGGATTTGCCGAATGGATGCCGATCGGCAGCTGCGCCGAACTGGTCGGCGGCTCGCCGGGCACCGGCCTGGTGCCGGTTGCGCCACCGCCGTCGTCGATGCGTTCAGCCGATGAGATCGACTACCGGATCTTTGGCCAGGAGATGCAGTTCGTCGAGATCGAACTGGATCCCGGTGAAACCGCCGTCGCGGAAGCCGGCGCCATGATGTTCAAGGACTCGGTGGTGCAGATGGAAACCGTGTTCGGAGACGGCTCGCACAGCGGCCAGGGCGGCAGCTTTTTCGACAAGCTGATCGGCGCTGGCAAGCGGGTGATCACCGGTGAGAGTCTGTTTACCACCATGTTTTCGCACGCTGGCAGCAGCGGCAAGGCCAAGGTTGCTTTTGCTGCGCCCTTCCCCGGCACCATCATTCCCCTGACGCTCTCCAACTACGGCGGCAAGATCATCGCCCAGAAGGACTCGTTTCTGTGCGCCGCACGCGGCGTCACGATCGGCGTGCACTTCCAGAAAAAGGTGATGACCGCACTGTTCGGCGGCGAGGGCTTCATCATGCAGAAGCTGGAAGGCGACGGACTGGTGTTTGTTCACGCTGGCGGCACCATCGTCGAACGCGAACTCGCGGCCGGCGAGCGCATCGATGTCGATACCGGCTGCGTGGTCGCCCATACCCAGACGGTCGAGATGGACGTCAAGCCGGTCGGCGGCGTGAAGTCGATGTTGTTTGGCGGCGAAGGCGTGTTCCTCGCAACTCTCACCGGTCCCGGTCACGTGTGGCTGCAGAGTCTGCCGTTCTCACGCATGGCGGGTCGTATTCACGCCGCCGCGCCGCAGCAGGGCGGCAGCCGCGGCGAGGGCTCGGTGCTGGGTGGGCTGGGCAACATCATTTCCGGCGACCGCGGCTTCTGACCGGGAAGCCGCGCTCCTGCGTGGCCCGCAGACCCGGGCTCTGCCCCGAACCGCGCCCGGCCAGCGTGCTACACCTCAATCCAACTGCCCGCGCCCGGCACGCTGACATGCGCGCCGAAGCGCGTGCGCAGCGCGCTGGCCAGCGCCTCGCGGGCGCGGTCTTCACCATGGATCAGCGCCACCGGCGGCCGTGATCGGAAATGGCTGTACCACTCCAGCAGACCCGCCTGATCGGCATGCGCCGACAGGCCGCCAATGGTGTGACGCCGCGCCTTGACGCTGACTCGCTCGCCGAAAATCGTCACGAATTCGGCGCCGTCAACCAGCCTTCGACCCAAGGTTCCCTGCGCCTGGTAGCCGACAAAGAGGATATCGGCGTTGGCGCGCCAGAGGTTGTGCCGCAGGTGGTGGCGGATGCGGCCGCCGTTGCACATGCCTGAGCCGGCGATGATGATCGCGCCGCCGCCGCGCCGATTGAGCGCCATCGAGTCCTGGACATCGCTCACCAGCCGCAGGTTGGGCAGCTCGAATGGTCGCCGGACCGCATCCATCTGGGCCCGGCCATCGGGGTCGAAAAGATCGACATGCCGCTTGTAGACCTCAACCACCCGGGCAGCCATTGGCGAGTCGAGAAAGATCTTCCACCGACCCAGGTTCCAGTCGTCAAAGTGGCGCGCAAACCAGTACAGAATCTCCTGACTGCGTCCGACTGCAAAGGCGGGAATCAAGACGTTGCCACCGTCATTCCAGGCTGCTTCGAGAATCTCACCCAGCTCGGCGACGGTGTCGGCGCGGGGACGGTGCAGACGATCACCATAGGTGCTTTCAAGAAGCAGAAGATCGGCGTCCGATCGGACGCTGGGATCGCGCAGAAACGGCGCATTGGACGGGCCGATATCGCCGGAAAACACCAGACTGCGACGCTGGCTTCCGGCTCCGGCTGCCACCCGCACGCTGGCCGCCCCGAGAATGTGACCGGCGTCTTCCAGGTCCACGTGGATACCGGGCAGGATTTCCCGCGCTTCGCCGTAGCGGATCGGCCGCATGCGCTTGAGCGTGTCCGCCACATCACGCGCCAGGTAGAGCGGCGCGACCGGAGCATCGCCGCGCCGCAGGCGCGCGCGATTTTCCTTCTCGGCATCCGCCGCTGCCAGCGAGGCCGAGTCTTCCAGCATGATCCTGGCCAGATCAATGGTCGCTGGCGTGGCGTAGATCGGTCCGTCGTAGCCACGCTTGAGCAAAACCGGCAGGCGTCCGAGGTGGTCAATGTGGGCGTGGCTTACCACCACCGCATCCAGCTGCCGGGCGTCAAAGCCGAAGGCGGCGGCATTGCGCGACGACTCGGCCCGCCCGCCCTGGATCATTCCGCAGTCCAGCAGCACCCGCCGGCCAGCGCACTCGACCAGATGCCGTGAGCCTGTGACCTCACCCACGGCGCCGTGAAACTGCACCCGCATCGCGCTTTTCGTCGTCATGTGATCGCACCGTCAGGAAGTCGCTCCCGGATTATCAGCCGTTTGGTCGGCGGACGCTGGGCTGACTTCCAGCCCTTGCCGGTTTGGCGGGGTGCGCCTATAACGCCTGCTCTGCCACGCTGGAGCCCGCCGTGCGAAATCACACCCTGCCGCAGCGACTGCTGCTTGCGTTGGCGCTGCTGGTTGGCGCGTTACCGGTGAGGGCAGCAGAACCGGCATCAGCTGCCGACGCCATCCAGACCCGCACGCTGGATAACGGCATGAAGATCGTGGTCTGGCCGGATCACGACATCCCCAGCGTGGCGCTGTACATCTGGTATCGGGCCGGCGGGCGCAACGAGTATCCAGGCATCACCGGCGTCGCCCACTACTTCGAGCACATGATGTTCAACGGCACGTCAACCCGCGCACCGGGCGAGTTCGACCGCACCATGGAAGCCAACGGCGGTGCCAACAACGCCTACACCAGCAACGACGTGACGGTTTACCAGGACTGGTTTCCGGCGACCACGCTGGGGCTGATCATGGAGCTCGAAGGCGACCGCATGGCCAACCTCGATTTCGATCCGAAGGTGGTGGAGAGCGAGCGCCAGGTGGTGTACTCTGAGCGCCGCCTGCGGGTCGACAACGACACCTTTGGCGCCCTGTTCGAGCAGGTCAACGCGACCCACTGGGTGGCGCACCCCTACCAGTTCCCGGTGATCGGATGGCCGTCAGACATCGAGAACTGGACACTGCAGGATCTGAAGGATTTCTACCGCACTTACTACGCACCAAACAACGCGACCATGTTTGTGGTGGGCGACGTCGACCCCGCCCAGGTGTTCGCGCTGGCCGAGCGGCATATCGGCAAGATTCCGGCCCAGGCGCCACCGCAGCCGATCCGCACCGTCGAACCGGAGCAGAAGGGCGAGCGTCGCGTCACCGTTCGGCAGCCGGCGCAAACGCCCCTGCTGTTGATGGGCTACCACGCCTACCGCGCCAGCGATGTCGACACGCCGGCCTTGGAGCTGCTGCTCAACGTGCTGGGCGAAGGCAGCTCGTCGCGCCTCAATCAGCGCCTGGTCGAGGACACCCAGACCGCCGTGTCGGTCGGCAGCTATCTGCAGGCGGGCTTTGATCCGGGCGCCGCCTTCCTCTATGCGGTGCTGCCGCCCGGCGGCGATCCGGCCAAGGTGGAGGCGCAGATCGACGCGGAGTTGGCGCGGATTACCAGCGACGGTGTCAGCGCGGCCGAACTTGAGAAGGCGCGCAGCGCACAGCTGGCGGACTTCTGGCGCAGCCAGTCGACCATCAGCGGCAAGGCGCAGGCGCTAGGCACCTATGAGGTTTTCCACGGTGACTACCGCAAGCTGTTTGCCATCCCACAGGCCTATGACGCTATTGACAGCGACGCGCTGAAGCGGGTGGCCGCCAAGGTGTTCCGCGTCGACAACCGCACCGTCGGCACCCTTTTGCCGAGCACTGATCTGCCGAGCACCGACCAATGAGCGCCAGCATGCGTATTGCTCTGCCCTGTGCCTTTCTGCTGGCCGCCGGCCTGATCCAGAACGCCGCCGCGGTCACCCTGCCCGCCTTTGAGCGCAGCACCCTGGACAACGGTGCCGAGCTGATCCTGATGGAGAAGCGCGACGTCCCGCTTGTGGCGCTGGAGATCAGCGTCCGCGGCGGCGCGCTGGCCGATGCCGCCGGCAAGGAGGGCAGCGCCAGCCTGCTGGCCGACCTGCTGACCAAGGGCGCGGGCGGCCGCGATGCCAAGCGCTTCGCCGAGGCAATCGATGGCGTCGGCGGACGCCTGTCAGTTGCGGCCGGGATGGAAGCGGTGACGCTGAGTGCCGAATTCCTGGCCCGCGACCGTGCTCGGATGGTCGAGCTGGCCGCCGATGCGCTGCTGCGGCCAACGCTTGATGACGGCGAGCTCGATAAGGTCCGAACCCGCGCGATCCGCCGCATTGCCGCGTCCAAGGACGGTGACCCGAGCGGACTCATCGGCACCTATGCGGCCAGCTGGCTGTTTGGCGACCATCCGTACGGGCGATCCGTGGACGGCAGCGAGTCCAGCCTGACCAGGATCGGCACTGACGACATCAAGGCCCACTATGCCAACCAACTCGGCGGCGACCGGCTGATCATCGTGGCGGTCGGAGACTTTGACGCCGCCACTCTGCGCAGCGAGCTGACCGCAGCGTTCAGCGGCTGGCGCAAGGCCAAGGAGGCTGCGCCAAGTCCGGCATTGGCAACCCGCCAAACCGGTCGCCGGGTGCTGCTGGTCGACAAGCCCGGCGCCACCCAGACCTATTTCTGGCTGGGCAACGTAGGCGTTGCCCGCAAGGACGACAATCTTGCCGCGCAAACGGTGGTCAACACGCTGTTCGGTGGTCGCTTCACCTCGATGTTGAACACCGCGCTGCGCATCGACTCCGGCCTGAGCTACGGCGCTCGCTCGACCCTGCAGCGCCGGACCCAGCCTGGCGCCGTCTCGATCGGCTCGTTTACTCGCACCGAGGCCACCGTCGAGGCCATCGACCTGGCCATCGCACAGCTGGAAAAGCTGCACTCCAACGGTCTCGATGAAGCGGCGCTGGGCTCTGCTCGCAGCTACCTTCTGGGTCAGTTCCCGCCGACCCTGGAGACCCACACCCAACTCGCCGGGCGACTCGCCGAGATCGCCCTCCATGGCCTGGGTCGCGAGGACGTGGACGGCTACGCCGCCGCGATCGCGGCGGTCGGCAAACCCCAGATCGGCGCCGCGATTGGCGTCTATCCCGCATCCTCCGATCTGGTCATGGTCCTGATTGGCGATGCCGGCAAGCTGCGTGAATCGGTTGCCAAGTACGGCCCGGTGACCGAATTGCCGCTGGTGGCGCCGACCTTCAGCGCCGTGCGGTGAGTGGCGCACGGCGGCGACCGCGGTGCCCAGCGGGCGCCGACGCGATCCTGGGCTCGGCCGGTCAGATAATCAGTGGTCGACGATTTGGCCGCTCGGCAACGCTTGATATCGCTCCGATGCAGCGGGCGACCGCTACACTGCCGCCCCCTGACGCCGCCGGTTGCCGCATGAAATTGTCCAACGCCGCCATTGTCCTGCTTTCGCTTTGCCTAGCCGGAACGGCCAATGCGCTGGACTCCCGCGACCTCGACCCAACGTCGCCAGCCTGTCGCGACTTTTACCAGTACGCCAATGGCGGCTGGCTGAAGTCCACGCCGGTGCCCGCTGATCGCGAGAGCTTCGGCAGTTTCGACGTGCTGATCGAGCGCAACCGGGCGCAGCAGGAGGCTCTGCTGCAGGAGATCCTGCAAACTCCGCGCGATGATCTCGACCGCCTGATTGCCGACTTCGTGGCCGCCGGGCTGGACGCAGCGGGAGTCGAGGCCGCCGGCCTTGGGCCGGTCGCCGCGCTGCTGGCCGAGGTTGATGCGCTGAGCAAGCCCAAGGAGCTGCCGGCGCTGGTGGCGCGCTGGCACGCGCGCGGGCTGCCGGTGCTGCTGCGGTTTGATGCCGGTGACGACCTCAAGTCGCCCGAACAGGTAATCGCCTACGCCACCCAGGGCGGACTGGCGCTGCCGGACCGCGACTACTATCTGCGTGAAGATGCCGACGCCCGCGAGCTGCTCGGCCTCTATCGGGGCTACGCACAGCGCCTGCTGACGCTGGCCGGCGTGGCCAATGCCGAGGCCGCGTCGGGGCAGGCACTGGCGATCGAGATGCGGTTGGCTGGCGCATCGCTCAGTCTCCTGCAGCTGCGCGACCCGAACAGCGCTTACCGGATCATCGAAACTCGCGACCTCAACAAGCGCTATCCGGCGATGCAGTGGAAGGCCTTTCTGAAGGCGCAGGGGCTGTCCGGGCTGAAGACGCTGTCGTTTCCGCATGCGTCCTTTTTCGATGAGGTCGAACGGCAGCTGACCAGCACGCCACTCGACGCCTGGAAGCCCTACCTCAAGCTGCAGCTGCTCGACGCCTTGGCGCCTTACCTCGGCGCCGACTTCGTGGCTGCGCACGACGGCTTTCACTCCGGCCTGCTGCGCGGCGAAGTGGCGCTTCCTGATCGCACTCGACGGGTGCTGGCGGCCGCCGACCTGGCCCTGGGTGACGCCGTCGGCCAGCGCTTTGTGGCGCGCTACCTGCCCGAACCGGCGCGTGCCGCCGCGCTGCAGGTGGTGGACGACGTGCGCGCCGAACTGCGCCGTCGGCTGGCCGACGCGCCATGGCTGGAACCTGCCAGCCGCGACGCTGCGGTGGCCAAGCTCGACGCACTGGACCTGCAGCTCGCACGGCCGGAACGCTGGCGCAGTTACGATGGCCTCACGCTGTCGCGCAGCAGCTATGTCGGCAACGTGCTGGCGGCGGCGGCATGGCGCAACCGGCAGCGCATGACCAGCATCGGCGGTCAGCGTTCAGAGGTACTGTTTCCGATGCCGGCGCAGCTGGTCAATGGCTACTACGCCCCCAACCGCAACCAGCTGGTGCTGAGCGCCGGCCTACTGCAGCCGCCGCTGTTCGATCCCCAGGCCGATCCGGCGCAGAACTACGGTGGGCTGGGGGCGATGGTCGGACACGAGCTGATGCAGGGCTTTGACATCGTTGGCCAACTGTTCGGCGCCAGCGGCGCGCTGCAGGGCGGCTGGAGCAGCGCTGAGCGGGACGCATTTCTGGCCCGGACCCAGCCGCTGCAGGCGCAGTACGATGCCTACACCGCAGTCGGTGCCATCAAGGTCAACGGACGTCTGACGCAAAGTAAAAACGTCGCCGACCTGGCCGGCCTGGAGCTTGCCTACGCCGCCTTCGCTGGCCGCGTCGGTGACGTTACGCTGCCGCAGATCGAGGGCCATCGTCCGGCGCAGCGCTTCTTCCTCAGCTGGGCGCGGCTGTGGCGCCGCAACGATCTGGAGCCGGCCTTGGTGAGGCGTCTGGCCATTGACGTGCACGCGCCCCCGCGGCAGCGCGTCAACGGCCCGCTGGTGAATCTGCCGGAGTTCGCCCAGTCATTCAGCTGCAAGCCTGCCGAGGCCATGAGCGGCACGCCGGCCGCGCAGGTGCGGATTTGGGCGCGCCCATGATCCGCGTGTCGGTACTGGTTCGGAAGTCGCGCGATAGCGACGGCGTAGACTTGGCCGCATGAGCGACTTTGTCCCCGGGCAGCGCTGGTTCTCCTCGGCCGAGCCGGAGCTGGGCCTTGGCACCGTGATGCGACTGGCTGGCCGCAGCGTGCAGATTGTCTTCACCGGCACCGGCACCATTCGGCAGTACGCCATCGCCAGCGCACCGCTGGCGCGCGCGGAGTTTCGCCGCGGCGACCGTATTCGGGTCGAGCAGGCGGATCTGCTGGTCGACACGGTCGACGAGCGCGGTGGCCTGCTGCATTACCGCTGCGGCGAGCGCGTGATCAGCGAAGGCGAGCTGGATCCGGAGCAGCCAGTCTCCAAGGCCGACACCCGATTGCTGGCCGGGCGGGTCGATCGCAGCGACCAGTTCGAGCTGCGCCAGACCTGCATGCGGCGGCGCGCACAGGCCCTTACCCACCCCGGCTGGGGCGTGCTTGGCGCCCGCATTGACCTTATTCCGCATCAGCTGCGGGTCGCGGAAATCGCCGCCGCCCGACGCCCACCGCGCCTGCTGCTGGCCGATGAAGTGGGCTTGGGCAAAACCATCGAAGCCTGCTTGATCCTCGCCCAGCAGCTGGCCTGCGGTCGCGCTTCGCGGGCCCTCGTGCTGCTGCCCGACAGCCTCGTCCACCAGTGGTTCGTGGAGTTGCTGCGTCGATTCAATCTCAGATTTTCACTGTTTGACGAAGAGCGCTGCGCGGCGATCGAGGAGGGCGCGCCGGGTATCAACCCATTCGAAGACGAACAGCAGGTGATCGCGCCGCTCAGCTGGCTGGCCGGCGACCGCAAGCGCCGTGAACAATTGCTGCAGGCAGGCTGGGACCTGCTGGTGGTTGACGAAGCCCACCATCTGGGCTGGACGCCGGAACAGGCCAGCCCGCAGTACGCGCTGGTCGAGGCGCTGGCAGCACAGACCGCCGGCGTGATCCTGCTCACGGCCACCCCCGAGCAGCTCGGTCGTGCGGGGCATTTCGCCCGCCTTCGCCTGCTCGACCCGGCGCGCTACGCCGACTTCGCCGTCTTCAGCGCCGAGTCCGAGCGCTTTGTCGCGGTCTCCGGTGGCGTCGACGACCTGCTGTCGGGCCGCCAGCCGGACAGCGCAGGCGTGGCGCGACTGGCTGCCCTGTTTGGCGAGGAAGCGCCGCTGCTGCCGGCACGCATCGAGGCAATTGCATCGGCAACCGCGCTCGAAGCGACCGGACTGCGCGCGGCGCTGATCGACGATCTGATCGACCGCCACGGCACTGGCCGGGTGATGGTGCGCAACCGGCGCACTGCGGTGGGCGGGTTCCCGAGGCGCATCGCGCACATCGAGGTGCTGGATCCGACCGATCGCGCGCCAGACCTCGAGGGCCGGCTGCGCGCCGAGTTCCATGCCGATATCGGCACACCCGAGCACGTCGAGCCCGAGCACGACTACGCCCGCGACCCGCGCATCGATTGGCTGCTGGCCGTGCTGGCGCGCATCGCGCCGGCCAAAGTGCTGCTGCTGTGCCGATCACGATCAAAAGTACAGGCGCTGGAGGAGGCGCTACGGCTGCGCTCGGGCATGCCTGTGGCGCGCTTCCATGAGGACATGAATCTGCTGCAGCGGGACCGCAATGCGGCCTACTTTGCCGACCCCGATGGCGCGCGCCTGCTGATCGCCTCCGAGATCGGCGCCGAGGGCCGCAATTTCCAGTTCGCCCAGCATCTGGTTTTATGGGATTTACCGCTGGACCCGGACATGCTGGAGCAGCGGATTGGCCGACTTGACCGGATCGGCCAGCGCGGCGATGTCAACCTGCACGCCAGCGCCATCGCGCACAGCCCGCAGCACGCGCTGCTGCGCTGGTATGTCGATGGCCTCGACGCGTTTTCCGGCGTGTGCGCGGACGGCCGCGAACTGCTGCGCGAGTTTGGCGCCGAGCTCACCGCGCTGGCGCTCGACGACCTGCCGCTTGGTGAGCGCAGCGGCGCAGATGACGCCACGGATGCACTGGCGGCGCTGAACCAGCGCACGCAGCTGCGGCATGCCGAACTCAGCGTGCAGATTCTGCGCGGGCGTGATCGCCTTCTCGAGCTGGCCAGCCAGCGTGGCGCCGATGCCGGCGAGCTCAGAAAGGCATTGATCGAGGAGGATGATCGCGCCGCCCAGGATGACTATCCGCTGCGGCTGCTTGAGCAGTTCGGAGTGCACCACGAGTCACTGGCCAGGGGAATCTGGCTGCTGGACCCGGAGTACCTGACGCTCGACGCATTCGAGGCGTTCAAGCACGGCCCGTGCTCGGCGACCTTCGACCGCGCCATCGCGCTGGCCCGCGACGACCTGCTGTTTCTGCGCGCCGACCACCCGCTGCTGCTGGCCGCGGAAGATCTGGTGCTGGGCAGCGAAACTGGCAACGCCGCGTTCCTGCTGGACGAGACGCTGCCGCCGCGGACGGTATTGCTTGAGGCGGTATTCGTACTGGAGTGCATCGCGCCGCGCGGTTTGCACGTCGAGCGCTACCTGCCGCCCGAGCCGCTGCGCTGCGTGGTCGACACGCGGCTGCAGCTGCGCGATGGCTTCGTGCCCAGCGCCCGGGCGCGGGAGCGCGCCGCCGAACGCAGCGTCGACCTGCAGCGCTACCGCAAATCGATGGCGACGCTGGTGCCTCCGCTGGTCAAGCGTGCTGGCGAGGCCGCGATGCAACAAGCAGGAGCCAGCATTGACGCCGCACTGGCGGCGGCCACCGGTCTGCTGCAGCACGAAATCGAGCGCCTGCAGGCGCTGGCAGCGGTCAATCCCGCTGTTCGCGCCGAGGAAATACAGTCGCTGCGCAGCGAACTCGACGCGCTGACCCGGCTACTGCCTCAGGCGCGCCCGCGCTTGGACTCGGTACGCCTGATCGCCAGCCCGGATTTTCTGAAGCTGGTCGGCTGAACGCCACGCGGACCGCGCGGCGTCACCCGCGCGGCTTCGGCTTGAACGGCCAGCGCCCGCGCCAGTGCTGGATCAGCAGAAAGCCGAACAGCATGCCGCCGAGGTGCGCGAAGTGGGCGACCCCGCTCTGCGTGCCGGTGACGCCCATGAACAGCTCGATGGCACCAAACACGATCACCAGCGTGCGGGCCTTCATCGGGATCGGCGGAATCAGCAGCATTACCTGGCGGTTCGGAAACATCATGCCGAATGCCAGCAGCAGGCCGTAGACGCCGCCCGACGCACCCAGCGTCGGATAGGGAGCACCGCCAGCAGACACCGACCAGGTCGCTACCGCCAGCTGGATCGTACCGGCGCCGACCAGACAGACGAAGAAGTAGGTCGCGTAGCGCTTGGGGCCCCAGACCTGCTCGATCTGGGCGCCAAACATGAACACAGCCAGCATGTTGAAGAAGAGATGTCCCGGGCTGCCGTGCATGAAACCGTAGGTGACCAGCTGCCAAGGCAGGAAGCCGGCGGTGATCAGCTCGCCATTGTCAAAACCAAACGGGTAGTCGCCCAGCGGCCACAGCATGAAGGAGCGGAACACCGCTTCGCCCAGCAGCAGCTGCAGGCCGTAGACGAGCGCATTGCTCCAAAGCAGCGCCTTGGTGATGGGCGGGAGGTCGGTGAACATGGCCGGCAGGAAGTGGGCGAGTCGGCATCATACCGGGGCAACCGTGCCTGGACCTGTCAACGCCGTCTGCCGGGCGGTGGCAGCGGGCCGACCCGGGCGGCCAAGCGGCATCGGCTTTGTGCGAGACTGTTCAGTCTGGAGATGGGCCGGGGGACCCGAATGAGTTTTCTTGATCGACTGAGACAGCTGATTGACGAGCGTCGCGCGATTCGCGAAGCGGCCAAGCAGGCTGCCGAGGCGGCATCTGTCGTCATCCGCGCGCAGCTGGCGGCAAAGAAAGCCGAGCGTCGTGAGGAGCAGCCACGCAAGGCCGCCCAGGAGGGCACCCGCGTTCTGGTGATTGACGACTCCGCGACCATCCTCGCCATGCTTGGCCGAATCCTGCGTCAGAACCAATACGACGTGCTCGACGCCGCCGACGCCGAGCGCGGCCTGCAGCTGGCTCGCGCCCATGCCCCCTCGCTGATCTTTCTCGACATTGTGCTGCCCGGCATGAGCGGCTTTGAAGCGCTGCGCCAACTGCGTCGCGACCCGATCACCCGCGACATCCCGGTGATCATGATGAGCGGCAACGAAATGGCTACCGAACAGTTCTATGTGCAGCGCATCGGCGCCGATGATTTCATGAAGAAGCCGTTCTCACGTGGCGAAGTGTTCACCCGGATCAATCGCCTGCTGAATGACGAGGGCACGCTGCGCAAGCACGTGTGAGCCAAGGCGCTGACGCAAGCCGCGGGATCAGCGGCAGCGGCTCATTCGATGCGCCAGATCGCCGCGTCCAGAGTGTTGGGCTCCAACATCCTCACTAGCCGCGATCCGCGCAGCGCGTGCCCCTCCCGTCGCAGTCGGCGCGCCTGTTCGAAAAATCCTGCGGAATCGGCCGGAAACGCGATGCGCCCGCCAGACCGCAGCACTCGATGCCACGGCAGTTCCGGATCCAGGTTGCCCGCCAGCGCCCTGGCGACGCGCCGCGCACCGCGCCTCAGTCCGGCGCGCTCGGCGACACCGCCATAGGAGGCAATCTGCCCGAACGGTATCGCCCGCACCACATCCAGGATACGTTGATCGCACTCGGCAGCGGCAGACAGCTTAGGCATCGCCGCGTAGCATAGCGGGTTCGATTCCGGGGTCCCCACACCAGCCAATGCAATCCTTCGAGCAGATCCGCGCCCACATCAGCAGCAACTATGCCACCAGCACCAACGACCCGTATCTGATCGCAATCGAGATCACGCTGGACGGCGGACGCCGGCGGCAGAGCATCTTTCTTGCTGAGCTTGAAGGCGACGACGGCCGCAAGTATCTGCGCCTGAGCACCGCCATCGCGCCGATGACCGGCCTCGACGGGCGTCGCGCGCTGGAGTTCAACTGGCAGCAGCGTGTCGGCTATCTGGCGCAATCGATGCTGGACGGCGCGCCCTACCTGCAGCTGTGCGAGAACCGCCCGTACGACGGACTGAGCGCCAGCGAGATCGACCGGCTGGTGCTGGAAATCGGCGGATTGGGCGATACCTTGGAGCGCGCATTTTCGGCGGGCGGCGATCTGTTCTAGGCAAAAATGCCCGTCGCCGGTGGTGGCGATTGGCCGCTCAGTCGTCCGTGAAGTCTGCGTTCGCCTTCGGGTGACGGATGTCCCGCCCGTGCACCAGATAGACCACGTACTGGGTGATGTTCTTGGCGTGGTCGCCGATCCGCTCCAGCGCCTTCGCTGCGAAGATCGCCTGGACTGCCAGCGGCGCGCCTGCTGGCTCCGCCATCAGGTTGCTGATGATGTCCGCCAAGGTGCGGTCGAACGCCTTGTCCAGCTGCTTGTCGGCGCGCTTGATTTCGGCGGCACGCGTCACGTCGAGACGCACCAGCGCGTCCAGCGCGCCCTGTACCAGCGCGAGCGCCAGCTGGCCCATCTGCAGCAGGTCATCCATGTAGGGCTGGCGCGCAAGATCGGCAGCCAGCGCTGAGGGCTGCTCACAGCTGCGCGCAATTTTCTTCGCCTCATCGCCGATCCGCTCGAGGTCGGTGACGGTTTTCGACAGCGTGAGCACCGTGCGCAGATCAACACCAAGCGGGCTGCGCAGCGCCAGCAGCTGGGCAATCTCTTCGTCGGCGCGCAGCTCGATGGCGTCGATTTCGCGATCCCGCTGCACAATTGCGCGCGCGGCTTCGGCATCGCCGCGCTCCAGTGCATCCAGCCCGCGACGAACCTGCTCTTCGACCAGCCCGCCCATGCGCAGCACCAGATCACGCAGGGTAGCGAGCTCTTCGTCGAATTTCTTGATGGTGTGGGCGGTCTGCGGGATCGACATGCTGCGGTTCCTGGTCAGCTCAGCCGAAGCGGCCGGTGATGTAGTTCTCGGTCTGTTCCTTGGTCGGGCGGGTGAAGATGTTTTCGGTTTCACCGAACTCGACCAGTTCGCCAAGGTACATGAAGGCGGTGTACTTGGAGATGCGCCCGGCCTGCTGCATGTTGTGGGTCACGATCAGCACCGTGACCTGTTTCTTGAGCTCGATGATCAGCTCTTCGTTGCTGGCCGTGGCAATCGGATCGAGCGCCGAGGTCGGCTCGTCGAACAGCACGATCTCCGGCTCGGTAGCCAGCGTACGGGCAATACACAGCCGCTGCTGCTGGCCGCCCGACAGACTGGTGGCGAGGTGATCCAGACGATCCTTGACCTCGTCCCAGAGGGCGGCATCGCGCAGAGACTTCTCGACCTTCTCGGCGATCACGGAGCGGCGCTTCTCGCCAAGGATGCGCAGGCCATAGGCGACGTTCTCGAAGATCGTCTTCGGGAACGGATTGGGCTTCTGGAACACCATGCCGATGCGGATCCGTGTCTCGACCGGGTCGATGTCCTTGCCGAGCAGGTTCAGGTCATCGGGCAGCAGCCGGATCGAGCCCTCGTAGCGGCTGCCCGGATACAGGTCATGCATGCGGTTGAAGCAGCGCAGCATGGTTGACTTGCCGCAGCCGGATGGACCAATCAGCGCGGTCACCTCATGCTCGGCGACGTCCATGCTGACGTGCTTCAGCGCGGCAAACTCGCCGTAGTAGAAGCTGAGGTCGCGGACTTCCGCCTTGACCGGTTTTTGCAGCGGGGTGACAGCCATCGAATTCACCACTTGATGCGCGCGCGCGCGCGATAGCGCAGCCAGATCGCCAGGCTGTTCATGGTCAGGGTCATCGCCACCAGCACGACGCCGGCCGCGGCAGCGCTGGTGTGGAAGGCGGCATCCGGGCGCGAAATCCAGTTGAACATCTGGATCGGCATCACGCTGAACGGTGACCACAGCCAGTCGAAATTGATGAATGGCGCCGCCGCGGTGATCGGCGGCGGCGGCAGGAAGGCGATGAAGGTGAGGGCGCCGATGGTGATGATCGGTGCGGTCTCACCGATGGCGCGCGACAGGCCAATGATCACACCGGTCAGGATGCCGGCGATGGAATACGGCAGGACGTGATCGCGGGTTACCTGCCAGCGTGTCGCACCCAGTCCGTAAGCGGCCTCGCGAATGGTCAGCGGCACGGCGCGGATCGCCTCGCGGGTGGCCACGATAACCACCGGCAGGATCATCATCGCCAGCGTCAGCCCGGCGGTCAGCACGCTTTGACCAAGGCCCATCTGATAGACCAGCAATCCCAGCGCGAGCAGACCATAGATGATCGAGGGCACGCCAGCGAGGTTGGTGACGTTTATCTCGACGATCTCCGACAAGAGATTTTTGGGCGCGTACTCCTCCAGCCAGATACCGGCGGCGACACCCACCGGCACCGCCGCCATGGCGGTGACCAGCATGACCAGAATGCTGCCCACCCAGGCCGAGAGAATGCCCGCCTGGGCTGCCCGACGGGACGGAAAGTTGCTGAAGAAATCGGGGGTCAGACGCGTCCAGCCGTCGATGACCAGCTGCGCGAACAGCGCAGCGAGCACCAGCAGCGACACCAGCAGGACGAACATGCCAAGCAGATCGAAGGCGATGTCGCGCAGTTTCTGGCGGGCGATCAGCTCGCGCACCTGGTCGGGCTGCAGGGCCATCAGTAGGCTTCCCGGAACTGCTTGCGGACAAAGTAGCCGAGCACGTTGAACACCAGGGTAAGCAGGAACAGCGCGAGTCCGGCCGCAAAGATGCTTTGGTAGCCGATCGAGCCGTGCGGCAGGTCGCCCATCGCGACCTGAACAATAAAGGCGGTAATGGTGGCGGCTGCCTCGGTCGGGTCAAAGGTCAGGTTGGGCTGCTGGCCGGCGGCGATCGCCACCACCATGGTTTCGCCCACCGCTCGTGACACCGCCAGGATGTAGGAGGCGACCACGCCCGACAGCGCCGCCGGGAGCACCACCCGCATGGCGGTCTGGAAGCGGCTGGCGCCCATCGCGAAGCTGGCCTCACGCAGGTGCATCGGCACCGCCCGCATGGCGTCCTCCGACAGACTCGCGATGTAGGGCACGATCATGATGCCGATCACCAGCCCGGGCCCGAGCATGTTGAAGCCTGGCAGACCAGGGATGATCGTCTGCAGCACCGGAGTGACGAACAGCAGGGCGAAATATCCGAACACCACAGTGGGCACGCCGCTGATCAGCTCAAGCAGCGGCTTCACCGCCTCGCGTACCCGCGGGCGGGCGAACTCGCTCAGGTAGATCGCCGCGATCGTGCCCATCGGAATCGCGAACAGGAGCGCCACCATGCTGGTTGTCAACGTACCCGAAAGCAGCGGCAGGATGCCGTAGCGCGGGTTCTCGAATAGCGGTGTCCATTGGGTATCGGTGAGAAAGGTCCACAGCGATACGTGGGCGAAGAAGGCGCTCGACTCATGGATCAGGATCGAGACGATGGCGATCGTGATCGCCACCGCCGAGAGTGCGGCGAGCAGCAGCAGCGCTTCGATGATCGATTCCGACGTTCGTCGAAAACGACGGATGCGCAGATCGCGGCGCGGAAGTGCCGCGGGAGCGGAGGCCATGGCGGCTTTCTTCAGTCGGTGAAAAGGAATTACTTCGGTACGCGTTCGAGCAGCGTCTCAACGCTCACGCCGACCTCGGAGTGGCCCTCGAACACGGTGCCGGTCTCGCTGCGCGCAAGCCGTCCCAAGGCAAGCTCGTAGGCCCGATCAGGCAGCGGGATGTAGCCCACCTCGGTGATCAATTCTTTGGCCTCCTTCAGGAAAAACTCGACCAACTGGGTGACCTCGGCGCGCGCGCTGGCATGCTCGGCGTTGACGTAGATGAACGCCGGGCGAGACATCGGTCGATACGATCCATCGAGCACGGTTTCCAGCGTCGGCAGCACGGCCGCTGAGTCAGCGCTCTCACGGATCGGCACGGCGCGCAGCTTGTCCTTGTTCTCGCGATAGTAGGCGTAGCCAAAAAAGCCAACCGCATTGACGTCGTTGGCGACGCCGGTTACCAGCACGTTGTCGTCTTCACTGGCGGTAAAATCGCCGCGACTGGACTTGGCCTTACCCATCACGGCTTCGGTGAAATAGTCGAAGGTCCCGGAGTCGGCGCCGGCGCCGAACAATGTCATCGGCTGGTCGGGCCACGCCGGATTGACCTGCGCCCAGCTGAGCACCTGACCCTGGGCCTCCGGCCGCCACATCGCACGGAGCTCATCGATGCTGATCGACGTCAGCCACGTATTGGCCGGATTGACCACCACGGTCACCGCATCCAGCGCCACCGGCAGCTCGATGTAGCGGACGCCCGATGCGGCGCAGGCGGCGATTTCTTCAGCAAGAATCGGCCGCGATGCGTTGGATATCGAGGTCTCGCCGCGACAAAACTTCTTGAACCCACCGCCGGTGCCGGACACGCCTACCGTCACCCGCACCCGTGTGGCGATCTGGAACTCTTCGGCGACCGCCTCGGCAATCGGGAATACCGTGCTCGACCCGTCAATCTGGATAACCGGCGGCTGGGCCCTGCTCGGCGTGCCGCCCGGCTCGGAAGACGGCCCGCAGCCGGCCGCCAGAAAAGTGAGGGCGAGCCAGGCAGCGCGAATGGAAGGCATGACAGGATCCCTTGGTGAACACGGCAGCACGCCCAGGCGGACGCCAGCGCGGCAGAAGCTCAGAAAGATGCCGGTCGTAGCGAAGCGAGAAGATTATTACGGATATATTTCACCTGCATGACAGCCCAGCCTGCGCGCCGGCACCTCCGCGCCACCGGTTCATTGCCGTTCGGACACCACAGCCTAGACTGCCGAGCTGATGAAGGCGCTCCCACCCAAAACCAGCGAACTGCTCGCCGCACTGGCCGACCCGACGCTCAGCGAGCATTTCGATCTCGAGGAGCTGCTGGCGGGGTTTCACCAGCGTGCCTTTGGCGTGTTTCTGCTGGCGGTTGTGCTGCCGGTGCTGCTGCCGATTCCCTTTGGTATCGGGGCGCTGTGCGGCCCGCTGGTCTGCCTGGTCGGTCTGCAGCTGGCCGTCCGACTGAACAAGCCGTGGATGCCCAGGAGGCTGCGGCAACGACCACTCGCGCGCGCGACGCTGCGGACATTTCTGCGACGGATGGCGCCCTGGCTGCGGCGACTGGAACGACTCAGCCGACCGCGGATCGACGTGCTGTTCACAGGCGCCACCGGGAATCTGGTCACCGGGCTGCTGTTGCTGGTCCTGGGCGCCATGCTGGCGTTGCCAATCCCACTTACCAACTATCCCTTCGGCCTGCTGATTCTCGGCTTCGCACTGGCGCTGATCGAGCGCGATGGCGCGCTGCTGCTGCTGCTTTGGGGCATCGCCCTGGCGCTGATCACCTCGTTTGCCGGCGTAAGCATGGACGCGCTGCAGTGGCTGCAGGGGGCCATTGGCTGAGCCTTGCCGGCGCACCGCTGACCGCGTCTGGAGCGCCGTTGCGGCAGCGCACCATTGATGACGAAACCTGCCAGAATCGCGGACCTGCCCGCTCTCGCCCTGTCCAATGTGCTCGATCCTCGGCCTGCTTGACCTGCGCTCCGACGCAACCGCCCTGCGCACGCAGGCGCTCGACCTGTCGCGCCGCATGCGCCATCGCGGTCCGGACTGGTCAGGCGTGTATTCCGATGAGCACGCGATTCTGGTGCATGAGCGGCTCGCCATCGTCGGCGTGGATTCCGGTGCGCAGCCGCTGTTGAGCCCGGACGGCGGTCAGGTGCTGGCGGTCAACGGCGAGATCTACAACCACCGCGCGCTGCGCGCCGAGCTTGAGGCCGGTTACGCGTTCGCCACCCATTCCGACTGCGAAGTCATCCTGCCTCTGTACCGCCAGGCGGCCGGCTCAGCGCAGATCGATGAGTTTCTCAACCGCCTGGAAGGCATGTTCGCCTTTGTGCTGTGGGACGCGGCCGCGCGGCGCTGGCTCATCGCCCGCGACCCGATCGGCATCATTCCCCTGTACTACGGACATGACCAGTTCGGCACGCTGTACGTCGCCTCCGAACTCAAGGCGCTGGCCCCCGTCTGCACCGACGCGCGCGAATTTCCGCCAGGCCACTTCTGGCGGTCGGGCGATGCCGAGCCGAGCCGCTACTACCGGCCCACCTGGCGCACCTATGCCGCGGTCGTGGGCGGCAGCCGCGACCACGCGGCGCTGCGCAGCGCCTTCGAGTCCGCGGTCAAGAGCCATATGATGAGCGACGTGCCCTACGGCGTATTGCTTTCGGGAGGGCTGGACTCCTCGCTGGTGGCGGCCATCGCGAAGAAATACGCCAGCCGCCGCGTCGAGGAAGACGAGAAGACCGAGGCTTGGTGGCCGCAGCTGCACAGCTTTGCCGTGGGTCTGCTGGAGTCGCCCGATCTGAAGGCAGCGCGCGAAGTGGCGGCGCACATCGGCACCGTGCACCACGAGCTGCACTTCACCGTGCAGGAGGGCATCGACGCCCTGCCCGACGTGATCCATTACCTTGAGACTTACGACGTCACCACCATTCGCGCCTCCACGCCAATGTATCTGATGGCCCGACGGATCCGCGCCATGGGCATCAAGATGGTGCTGTCGGGCGAGGGCTCGGATGAGCTGTTTGGGGGATATCTGTACTTCCACAAGGCGCCAAACGCCGAAGCGCTGCACGAGGAAACGGTGCGCAAGCTGGATGCGCTGCATCTGTTTGACTGCCTGCGCGCCAACAAGTCGATGGCCGCCTGGGGCGTCGAGGCGCGGGTGCCGTTTCTCGACCGCCGATTCATTGAGGTCGCGATGGGACTTGATCCCGAGGTCAAGCTGTCCGGCAAACAGCGCGGACGGATTGAGAAACAGTTTCTGCGCGAGGCGTTCGCCGGCTATCTGCCCGACAGCGTGCTCTGGCGTCAGAAAGAGCAGTTCTCCGACGGCGTCGGCTACTCCTGGATCGACTCGCTGAAGGCGCATGCCGAAGCCCAGGTCAGCGACCAGCAGCTGGCCAGCGCACGCTTCCGGTTCGCGTACAACACGCCGCAGACCAAGGAGGCTTACCTCTATCGCGAGCTGTTTGATCGCTACTATCCGCAGGCGTGGGCGGCCGAGTGCGTGCCGGGCGGTCCATCGGTGGCCTGCTCAACGGCGGCCGCCCTGGAGTGGGATCCGTCGCTGAAGAATGTCGTTGATCCCAGCGGTCGCGCCGTGCAGGCCGTCCACAACGCGGCCTACTGAAGCACCTGCTCGCGAGCGCCGGCCACCTCGGCGCGATCATTCCGCTCCCTGCTCACTGGCCGCGGCGCAGTCGAAGTGCCTCCCGAGGCGCGAGAGCATCCGATCGCGCACGGCTTTCGTAGCGCAGAGCTTGCTCCGCTACAGCCTGGAACGGTGCGGAAACCCTCCAAGGGCAGCCGAGCAAGCTCGGCTCTACGAGAACGTCGCGAGGTGCGAGAGCGTCGAGAGTTGCCGGAGCGTCGAGAGTTGCCGAAGCGTCGCACGGTGCAGGAGCGTCGAGAGTTGCGGGCCGCACAGCGCGGCAAGCCCTTGTAGAGCGGAGCTTGCTCCGCTACAGCCTGGAACGATGCGGAACCCCTCAAGGCGCAGCCGAGCAAGCTCGGCTCTACGAGAGCGTCGCGAGAGCGTCGCGAGGTGCGAAAACGTCGCGAGGTGCCGAGAGCGTCGCGAGGTGCGGGCCGCACAGCGCGGCAAGCCCTTGTAGAGCGGAGCTTGCTCCGCTACAGCCTGGAACGGTGCGGAACCCTTAAGGTGCAGCCGAGCAAGCTCGGCTCTACGAGCGCGTCGCGAGGTGCGAAAACGTCGCGAGGTGCCGAGAGCGTCGCGAGGTGCGAAAACGTCGCGAGGTGCCGAGAGCGTCGCACGATGCAGGAACGCCGCGACGCCCAAACAACTACTGCAAACCGCCAGCCAGTTGACCATTCTCGCCAAACGACTTGACCATCTTCGCTAGCGCAATCGCCCGCATGCGGCGAGAGGCTGACCGGCAGAGATCGGCCAGGGGCGGCCACCCAGGTCATCCCGGACGACCCTTTCGTGTCGCTCATCCCCGGCCCCGCTTCAGCCTTCGATAAGCCGCTGAACCGCACGGTATTCCCGCAGCCACCGCTGGCGCAGCGTGCGACTGAGCCAGACAGTCGCCCCTAGGGATGCGACCGCCATGACCATCAAGGCCAGTCCGGCATCGCGCCACGCCTCGCCGGCCAACAGCCAGACGCCCGTATTGGCCACCACCGCATATGCGAGCAGCATCCACGCCGTGGTACGTGCCAGCCACAGGTCGCGCAGGCCGGTGCGCAGTTGGGCAAGCCGGAGTCGCGCATAGGTACTGGCGCTCCCGGTGGCGTCCGTTGCACGCCGCCGCGGCGCGCGCAGCACGATGGCCCACGCCATTGGCAGGAACACCACGTAGAACGGCATCAGTAGCCAGTGCGCAGGATCAATGCGGCCGCTCAGCAGCGCCTGGCCGAACACCAGCATGGCGATCACTGTCAGCGCCACTTCCACGGTGCGCAGTAGGCGCAGTCGCCGGTGGCGTCGGCGTACGCGACGGGTCAGGTCCTGCTGCGCGGCGGAGTGCGTCTGGCCTTGCCACGCATCGTTCAGCAGATCGTCGAATTTCACAGGATGTCCTCCTCTTCGGACAAGGACTTCAGACGCTCGCGGGCGCGATGCAGGCGCACCCCCACGTTTTCCGCGCTGATACCCAGCATGTCCGCGATCTCCAGGTAATCGAAACCTTCCAGCTGCAGCATCAGCACCTGCCGCAGCTTAAGTGGCAGCGTGGCCAGCGCCTCGAACAGCCATTGCGTGCGGGCGCTGGCGTCGGCCGTGGCCGTGTCCGCCACGTCGTGTAGCGTGTCGTCAAATGGAACAGGTGACGGCATTCGCGTTTCTGCGCGCACATGGCTGGCGCCCAGGTTGTGCGCTATGCGCAACACGAATGGCAACAGCCTGTCTGCATCGCGCAGACGCGGGAGGCTCTCCCAAATGGCTAGCAGCACCTCTTGCAACAACTCCTCGCGCACGGCGGGGTTGAGCTCGTAGCCGCACGCCGCACGCCACAGGTGCGGGTAGAAGGCTCGTACGTGTGGCCAGAGTGGATGCATGCAGTCGCGTGGAGTGGGTCGGCAGTCGGTAGTCGACGGGGGACAGGGCAGCAATTCCTCAGTCGTCGATTGCGGCCCGTTTCTTACAGCCAGACACGCTTTTTATTTCTACGTAAGGAATTCCCGGTTCCTGAGCACTCAGGAGGCGATCCCACTCGAAAGGAAACACCGACGATGCGAAGCTCCACCCCCGCAAGCTTGCTGCTCCCGGCCGCCTTGGTATGCGCACTTGCCCCGGTGCTTGCCAACGCCCAGCCCACCGACGGCGTACTGGCCCTCGACAATGTGCAGATCGTCGAGGCCGAACACAACCGGGTGACTACCGGCCGCTGCGTGCGCCTCGAAGGCACCCGCATTGCCGCTATCACCGCGGCGGGCGAAAGTGCCTGCCTGCGTGGTGCCCGCGCCGTCGACCTGCAGGGCCGTTACCTGATGCCGGGCCTGGTCGACATGCACGCGCACCTCACCCTGGGCCCACTGGAGATCAAACGCGAACGCGGTCGCGCCGTGATGCAGGCCCTGCCCGATGACGACATCGCCGAACACAATGCCAAGCGCTTGGTGGCATTCGGCGTCACCACCCTGCGCAATCCGGGCGGCGACCTGCAGGCGGCCACCCGCTACGAGGCACGCCGGGCCGCCGGCGAACTGGTCGGCCCCGAGAGCTTCAACGCCGGCCCGGTCATCAACAACACCGATCTTCCCGGCCTGGCCACTGCGGCGAATAACGCCGAGGAAATGGATCAGGTGGTCCGCGCACAGGTCGAAGCCGGCGCTGACTGGATCAAGCTCTATACCGGCCTCTCCCCCGAACTGCTGAAGGCCGGCATCGACGCCGCACACCGACATGGCCGCCCCGCCGTCGCGCATCTGGAGAGCATCGCCTGGCCCGACGCACTGGCGATGGGACTGGATGGCATCGTCCACCTGATGCCGTTGAGCCCGGATCTGCTAACGCCGGAGCAGCGCGCGGCGTGGCAAGCCACCGCTCGGGGCGGCACCTACTCGTTCTTCGAGTGGTGGGAGCACTTTGACCCCGAAGGCGCGCAGGCCGACCGACTGGTGGCGGCCTTTCGCCAGCACCGCCCGGTATTCGACGCCACGCTCGTCGCCTTCCATGCCGCCTTCGTGCAGGACCAGGACAACCCCTACAAGGACGACGCTCGGCGCCACGCCCATCCGCGACTGCTGGCCCACTGGAACGAATGGTTCACCTTCGCGATCGGCTGGCAGCCCGATGACTTTCAGCGCGCACGCGCGGTGTGGCCGAAGGTGCAGCGCATGGCCGTTCGGCTGTATGCCACCGATGCCCGCCTGACGCTCGGCACCGACATGAGCAACCCATGGATCGCCCCCGGCATCAGCCTGCACCGCGAAATGCAGCTGCTGGCGGAAGCTGGCGTGCCCCCCGCACAGCTGCTGCTGGCAGCCACCCGCAATGCCGCCGAGGCGTTGGGCGCCGGCCAGCGACTGGGGCAGATCGCACCCGGCTTCGAGGCCGACCTGCTGGTGCTCGACGCCGACCCGCTGCAAGACATCAGGCACACCCGCGACATTCCCGCCGTCGTGCTCGACGGCACGTTGCTCACCACCGCCGCATTGAACCAACTCAAGGGAGAATGACCATGAAGCGCACGTTTCAGCGCATCGCCACCCGTACCCTGCTGTTCGCAGGCTTGTCCCTGGCCCTGGCCGGGACCGCTCACGCCGGCCCCGAAGACTGGGAATCGCCCGAGGCCATCGTTCATGCCCTATACGAAACGATCTCCGCCGACGCCGGCGCAAAGCGCGACTGGGACCGCTATCGCGCCTTGTTCCTGGATGGCGCCCGCCTGTCGGTGGCCATAGATTCCAGTATCGGCAGCGGCATCATGGGCATGGACAGCGAAGAGCTGATCACCCAGACAGAGAGCGCTTACGCCGCCACGGGCTTCCACGAGAGCCCCCTGGTGACGAAGGTCGAGCAGCACGGACTGCTGGCCTCGGTCATGAGCAGCTTCGAGATCCGCCTGCGCCTTGGCGACAAGAAACCGCTCATGCGCGGACTGAACCACTTCCAGCTGCTCAATGACGGTGAACGCTGGTGGATCGTGTCCAACGTGGGCACGGTGGA
This sequence comes from Lysobacterales bacterium, assembly GCA_038205755.1. GTDB lineage: Bacteria > Pseudomonadota > Gammaproteobacteria > Xanthomonadales > Xanthomonadaceae > JANNWF01. The sequence goes on from JBBRBN010000009.1 coordinate 51,135, forward strand.
AACGCCCACCTCGCCACTGCCCGAAGCTTTCCTGCCGAACTCCCGGGCAGGTACGAAGTGAGCGGCCCGGTGGATGTCGCGAAGACGGATTCGCACCCGGCCAAGCGGCGCAAGTGGATGTGGATCAAGCTGGCCGGCACCGCATGCCTGCTGTCGTGGCTGGCACTGGCGGTGGGCATCGGGCTGGAGGTAGACACCGGGGCGATGCTCGTCCTGGCCATATTGGTCGCGGTGACCACCGAAGGCACGATCTGGCTGGCGGCCCTGCTGCTCGGGGTAAGCGTCTACCAAGCACGCCGGCGCCTCTGGGAGAACCTCCGCCAGCGCATGCGTTGAACAACGAGGAAGCGGTCGCTGTTGGGCAGCGACCGCTTTGGATCGGCTGGCAGCCTGTCGGACGCGGGCAATTTCGCTGACCAACGTGGTCAGTTCGCTTGGCGGGACTGCTCAACTGGCTGCCGGTTTGCAGCTACCAGCGTTTCTGGCGGCGAAGATCATCCGAACCCACCAACGAAGAACCGAAATAATTTGAACAGGGGTGCGATAAGTCGCCTTGAGCTGACACCTAACCAGTAGCGGACCGGATCGCGGGTGCGATCTGGCCGGTTCAACCTGGGCTCCGATGGATCGGATGGTCGGCATTGCAATTCACCTTGAGCCGCCGGATCAGGACACGACCGGCGGCATCGGCTGCCTGTTGCTGGCGGTAACGGCGTGGCCGAAGCACTGCGATAGCGCTTGCCGCTTGCGCCTTTGGTACCGCCCGCGATGCGGGCCAGCGGGCTGTTGATCGTGAATGCCCCCGGCTTTCCATCCCGCGGCTCCACCGACCCACTGACGTTTGCGGGCGGTCAGGATCGCCGCGCCCGCGATTCGCGGCCGCAGCGGATACGTCGCGCGCTGTGCATTGGCGTCGACAGCTATTCGGATGCACCGCTTGTGGCCGGCGCCAGTGACAGTCGGCGCTGGGCATCCGCGTTGAGCGATCTTGGTTTTCGCAGCTCGACGCTTGAGGACACGGCGGCGACGCGCGGCGCCATGCTGGCCGCAATCGAATCGCTGCTGGCCTGCACCGATGATCATGGCCAAGTGGTGATCCAGTTCGCCGGACACACCACTGTGCAATCGGTCCGGACCGAGGAAGGGGCGACCGAGTGGATTCCGGCGCTTCTGCCGATCAACTACCGCTCGGCGGGTTGCGTGACCATTGATGACCTCAACCGGCTGCTGTTTCCGCACTGTGAGCGCGTCGGTATCAGCCTGTTCATTGACGGTACCCTGGCGCGCAGCAATGCAGCGGCATTCGGACTGGCGCCCGCCGCAGGTCGGGCCGGCGAGCGCCAGCGGTACTTGACGATTCCAGCCGATGACGCGGCGACCCGTTGCTCAGCCTCAGCGCCGCCCGTTGCCTTCCGGTCGGTGCAGCGGATGACCCGCGGACCGGCTCCCGCTGGCTTGCCGTGGGTCGAAGTATGGGGCTGCAGCCAAGGCGAGTACGCTGCTGAGACACGCGGCGGTGGCGCATTCACGGCCGCGGCTTTGCATCACCTGCCGCGCGCGGTCGCTGAAGGCTGGCGACCTGCCCGCTTCATTGATGCGGTGCGAATTCACATGGCCAGCGCGACGCACGGCCATCAAGCCCCGCGGCTGCAGCCGCTGACGATCAACCGCTGCGAGCAGCCACTGTTGGGATTGGATTCAACGGACGTATTGCCGACCGGGCTGGGCGGCGTGGAGGCCCTCAGCCTGCGCGAGCTGATCAGTGCAGTCGACGCACTTGGCCGCGACCCCCAAGCGTTGAGTCGCGCCTCGGACTGAGCAGCTGCAGTCCGTTCAGCGCGCTGGAGCGGCGCGTTTCGCGCCTTCGGGATGCCGCTCGCCAGACGTCCCGCGCATGCCTCATCATCCGGTCATGCGCTGGCTTCTGGTCTGTTTCCTGATCTTGCCCGTCGCGCCGGGCTGGGCGGCGAGTCAGACAGCCCTGCCGATTCAGGCGACGCTGGCTGGCTGTGACGATGACCGTGCGCCGGTGATCACGCTGACTGCGGCTGGGCTTAAGTTCAAAGGACTGCGCGCGCTGCAGCCCTATGCCGTCAACGTGCTGGAGCACGGCATCGACCTGAGCATCGCCGCGGACGCGCAGCAAACCCGGTGGACCGATTCCTCACCGCGGGGATATGCCCGCGAGCCGACTTCAGTCACGGCTGATGCGAAGGGCGCGGCTACGCTGCCGGTAAAAGTTTTGCGGCAGTTCAGCTGGTCGCGACTGCAGGTCGAACTCAGCTGCCTGGGCACGGGCATCGAGACCGACGCTACGCATGTGCTTGCCGACGCCCGCATCGCCGAACTCATGGAAGCCGTCACCGAAACGGGCGACACCATCGCTGCGGCGCAGGCGCTGGTCGCCATGGCTGGGGCGCTGCTGCGCGCTGAACGGCCATCCCGTGCGCGGATGTGGACCCATTTTCAACTGGCGGCGCTGGCTTCCTGGGGTGGATCCAGGCTGCGTGAGATCGAGTGGCTGCAGCTGGCGTACGCGGAAGCCACCGAGTTGGGCGACCCGGTGAGGGCCGCGGTAGCGCTAAGGAATATCGGCGACGCGATGCTTCCGCCCAACGACCCGGCCGCGGCGTCGATATACGACCGTGCAATCCAAGCGGCCCACGACCTCGGCCTGGCAGACGTGGCCGCCAGCGCAGCCAACGGGAAATGCATCCTGAAGCGGATGCAAGGCGAGTCCGAGGCAGCGGCCGCATGCTATCTCACAACCATCGCCGCGTTTGCCGCAATTGGCGATGCTGCGGCAGAGGGCAGCGCCCGGAACTCGCGAGCCACCGCGCTGCTTTACGTAGGTCGCTATGACGAAGCACGCAACGAGCTCGACCAGGCAGTGCAGCTGGCTGAACGTAGTGATACGCCGCTCTTGATTGCTCGCACGTCGCTGGTGCGGGCCTTGATGGCCCGCTGGGACGGTGACTTCGAGGTCGCGCTCTCGCTGCTGAACGGCGCGCTTCTGCTTTACATCCAACTGGGGCGGGCGGCCGACATCCAGCGCGCCGAAGATCTGATTGCCCAGACCTACGACCTTGCGCAGGAGCCGGCGCGCGCCGAGCACTACTTTCTAAGTGCGCTAGCCCGGGCGAGGCAACGCGGAGATAGCGTCAGCATCGCCGAGATCGAAAGCTCGTTGGCGCGACTCCTTGCTGCCCGACAAGACTACGGGGAAGCGCTGCGCCTCCTGGAAGGGTCCAATGGCGTGCTCGCCCAGCAGTCGACAGCATCCCGCCATGCGGTGGGATTACTGCAACAAGCGACAGTCGAGCTGGCCGCAAACCGGCAGGACTCCGCACGGAAAACACTTCGTGGCCTGGCTGACCTCGAGCCATCGCTGCAGTGGCGAAATCAGATCAAGCTGGAGGCCCTGCGCCTGAAACTGGGCGTCGCCCGAGCCGACTTCGATGCCGAAGCGATGCTTGTACCCGCCGCACATGCCGCACTGGGCAAGGGCGATCTGACGCTATTCTTCGATCTGGGTGAAGCCTTGCTGCAGGACCGCGAGCGTCGCAATGACCACAGCGGCGCTTTGCAGCTGGTGCGGCTCGCCATGCGAAGTGGAGTGCTGGTCGCCGGCAAGGTCCGCAGTCCGCTGCTGCGCAACGCGCTGTTGAGCCGACTCAAGCTGTTTGCGGCAACGCCGCTGTGGCAACTGCAGGACGGTCCCGTTCCGCCAGCAGTCGTCCGGTCGGCACTCGCGCACCTGGAGCGCTTACGCGCGATCGAACAGGAACCGTTCGGCTCAGCGCCGCTCGACAATGCGCTGGTCGAGCTGGAGCGGGTGCTGGCCGACGCCTCACGCAGCGAACAGGCCAGCTCACCGCAGCGTGAACAGCTGCTGCTCAATCTGATTGATCGGGAAGCACAAGGACGCTCGGCAGCGGCACAGCGGATCGATCCGCGTGCGGAATCCACCCTCTGGCCCGCCGAGCGGTCGGGCGATCACGCATTGCTCTACCTGGTCATGGTGGGGTCGCGGGCGGGCGCGCTGACCTTTGACGCCAGGGGTTGGCGCTGGCTGGGGGGGTTGGACGCAGCTGGCCTCAGAGAAGCAACGCAAAGGATCCAGGCCCTGCTGCATGGCGGCCACAGCTCTCGAGACCAGATTGATCTGCAGATCGCGACGCTGTCGACCGCGCTGCGCTGGAATGAGCTGTTTGAACGTGCTCCTGCCCGTCTCGCACTGGTGTTCGACAGTGAGCTCGCTGCCCTGCCGTGGGGGATGCTGCCGTCGCCGGGCGACGTGACGCGCGATCTGCTTGCCAGTGCCGAACTGCTTGTCCTGCAGTCATTGCGACCCCATGCCGGCGCTCCGTTCACGCGCCTGTACGGCGTCGCTGCCGGCGCCCCGGCAGCGCCGGGACTGCCGGCGCTAGAGCAGACTGCCAGCGAAATTGCTGTGGTCAGCGCAAGCTGGCCGCAGCTCACTCCGGTCACGTACCTGACGGCCTCCCGCGAGCAGCTGACGGCGGCGCTGCGTCAGCATGGCGCCCTCGTCCACGTCGCCGCGCACGGCCGCGGCGATCAGGGACGTAGCGAAGATGCCGGGCTGTGGCTGGCGGACGGCCAGGGTCAGCCTGACTTTGTCAGCGCGCTGCGTTTGCGACGCACGCAGGTCGGCGCAGAACTGATCGTGCTTGGCGCGTGCGAGACCGGCGCCGCCGCATCCGGTCGATCACTGGGAATGGGCGGCGTGGCCGGCAGCCTGGTGGATGCGGGAGCGGGCGCTGTCGTGGGCACCCGCTGGCCGGTTTCCGACCGGATCGCCCATGATTTCGCGGGCGCGTTTCACCGCGCGCTTGCCCAGACACCGGAGGCTCCGGCGAAGGCACTCAGCACCGCGCTGCAGGAGCTGCGGCGCAGCCCAGCCGGGCGCCATCCGACGCACTGGGCCGGCTGGTTTCTGGTTCGAAGAGGCCCACTGCCCCAGGCAGCCAGCGCGCACACCGAGTGAGCCAGACGGAACAAACCGGCCAAGGCTGCGAAATGAGGGCCTCTTGCAACACCTTACTTCCTGAGGCCGCCCAATTCGGCGCGGCAATCCAGGAGGCAACGCCATGTTCACGCACCTCGTTTCGGCCGCTCGCACCATTTCTTCCCGCTTCGCGTCACTCTCACAGGCCCGCCGCAGTCTCAATGTGCTCGCGACGCAGCAGCGCACCGTCCAGCAGGAAAACGAGGCGCGCCGATTGGAGGCGCAGCTGTTCTTTGATCGGGACTTGCTGTCCCGGGCCCGCGCCGAGCTGTACCTTCCGTACAAGCGTCAGCTGCTGGCCTGCGCCGCCGCCCTGATGCTGGCTGCCAGCCCAATCACCAGTGAGGCGAGTACGCCAGACGGCAATGAGACGCCAGTCTCCGATGCGCCCCACGGTGGGGACGATGAATCTGTATTTGGCTGGCTCGAGAGGTGGGTCGATTCGGTGCTCACGAACAATGGGGAAGGGGCGGAGGGCGATCCGGACGATGGCAAGGGCTAATCCAGCGCCTGCGGCCGATAGCGGATTCGCAATGCCGCACCGGCCGCAGCGCCATCGGTGCTCGCAATCTCGATCAGATAGTCTCCTGCGGCCAGTTCTCCAGGGGCAAACGCCAAACTCAGCACGCCGTCCTTGGGCAGCAGGCCGGCGATCTGGACCGGGCGTTCGCCGCCGGGTGCGGCCACCAGGCTCAATGTGAAGGGGCCGCTGCCGGCAGCCGGCGCCGGCAGCTCCATCACCAGCATGCCGACATCCGCTCGTGGCGCGACCAGCAATGCCTCGTCGCTGGCGCTGCGGCGCACATCCAAACTGACCCACTCGACGTTGCCGCGGGTGGCGGGCGCCTGTTCGCTGGTTCCCACAAATGGCAGCACGGCCATCGCACCAACGCCAGCGGCCAGCAGCATCGACCACGGGCCGGTGCTGCGGCGAGCGGGCGCGGAGCCCCGCCGCGGCTGCGGCGCAGCGACGTGCGCGTCGTTCAATCCAGGATCGATCTGCTGATCCAGCTGCGCCGCCTCCAGCAGATTGGGCTCAAAAAACAGTCGCGCCTCGAGGGCATCGGCAGCGGTCGAATCCAGTTCGCCGCGTCGCCATGCGCGCAACAGCAGATTGTCAGCGGTGGAAATTGAATAAGTCATCGCAGTCTCCTCAAGTCTATTGCTGCGGTACGTCGAATTGCAGCGACCGCCACATCTGACCGAAACGCTGACGCGCCCGATGCAGCACCTTGCCCAGCTGGGCGCTGTCCATCGACAGCTGCGACTGCAGCTCGGATGTGGATGTCTCCCGCAGATAGTAGCTGTGCAGCAGCTCGCGGTCGCGCGCATTCGGCAGCGCTGCCAGCACCTCGCCGATACACTTCTGCACCTGCTCGCCGGCCAGCGATTCGCTGGCATCGAGGGCCGTCTCGCCCGCCGGCTCGAGCGCCTCACCGCTGCTGTAGGTTTGTCGGCGCGAGCGCTTTCGCTCAGCGTTCAAGGCCAGCTGCCGGGCCGTCTGCAGCGCGTATTCGACCAACGCCACGGGATCGTCGATGCGGCCCTCACGCGCAGCCCGCAGGACCACGATCAAAGCGTCCTGACACAGATCATCGACGCCTTCTGCGTGGCGCGCGCGGTGCCGCAGGACCACCTCCAGCGGCGCCCGCAAGGCCCGCATGAGCTGATCTTCGGCCTGCTGGTCGCCGGCGCGGATCGCGGACAGCATGCCGGCGTAGTCCGGCGCGCCCGGTCGGCACGGAAATGCCGCGACCTTCCCGGTGACCGATCCTGCATCGACGCCCGCCGCTTTCGCAGTCGTGCCGCCGAAGCTGATGCGCTCAACAATTGAAGCCATGGTCCTTGCCCCTGTGAGGCCTCCCCCGCGACGAGCATAGCCGGATATGCGGGCTGGCGCAGCGGCTTGCGGATATTGTTGGCAATTGAACTGCGGATCTTGCAAAGGACGAGCGCCTGCGAACGAATGCGCGGTTGCAGTGCATGAACAAGGGGCGTCATCGAGCGATCACAGCCGCTCGAACACCTCGCCCAGCCGCTGGGTGCGCGGCCGCTCCATCGCAACCCGATCCGGCCTGATCGGCTGCCAGCCCTCGCCGGCCCGTTCCGCGATGGCAAACGCAAAGAAATAGTCCGGGTCGGCGCCCATTCTGAGATCCGCAACGTGCAGTTGGTCACCGACAGCCTCGACCTTGAGAAATCCGCGGCTGAACCAGTCCAGCGTGGTCAGCGCAGCCATTGGTGGCAAGGCTGCGCGCAGCCCCGCATCGCTGGAAATGGTCAGCGGCTGAAAATGGGCCGGATCGCTGCGCAGCAGCGAGTACCAGCCCTCCGCATGCCCATCCGGAGTCCGCACCAGCACCCGCCAGAGCAGCGTCGTGAAGGGTGCTGGCGTGGCAAGAATCAGGCCCGCGGACTGGCCACGCAAAGCCAATACCCGCTCGACCTCGCGTTCTACGTGCCACTTGGCGGCCAGTCCGAATGCCAGATAGGCTTGGGCAAGCGCCAGCCCAACGACCAGCGCCTTCCTGACCGCCTGATCGCGGCCTCGCCGCCACGCGACCACAACCGCCGCCAGCAGCGGCAGCGTGTAGAGCGGATCGATGATGAAGACGTTCGACCAGGCAGTCGGCGGCGGCATCAGCGGCCACCACAGCTGCGTGCCGTACACCGTGCAGGCGTCCAGCAGTGGGTGGGTGATCAGGCTCAGCCAGACCGCCAGCCACCAGCGACCGGCAGGCAGGTCCTGCAGGTGTCGATCCCCGCGCCGCAGGAGCCAAGCCAACGGCAGCGACAGCAGCGACAGCACGAACAGCGAATGGCTGAAGCCACGGTGGCGGACGAACTGTTCAACCGGATCCAGATGTCCCAGCAGCAGCACATCGAGATCGGGCAGGGTACCCAATGCCGCGCCGTACAGCAGCGCCCGCCGCGCCGGCCGGCCCGCCACGACGCCGCAGACAGCTGCGCCAAGAACCATCTGGCTGAGTGAGTCCATTGCTAGCCCGCCTGTTTCATGAATCTCACACGCCCTCGCTTGTCTCTTGTCCGCGCACGGAACTACCTCAGTCGGCCGTATGGCCCGATACGACGCTTCTTCGCAAAATCCCGCGTGCGAACAATATCCCGCGCGATCGTCGCGCGAATTCATGAATCAAGCGGGCTGGAGTCTGCACATTGGGCCGTGAAGTGAAAGACTGAATGATGGCCGACCCGGAGCATTCAAAGCCACCTGTACGGATGCACCGACGCCACGCGCCATGTATCATTCGCGCCCGCCATCCATCCCTTCATGCGAATACAAGGATACATCCAGCGATGAGCAGCTTCCTCTTCACCTCGGAGTCGGTCGGCGAAGGTCATCCGGACAAAGTCGCGGACCAGATTTCCGATGCTGTGCTGGACGCCATCCTGGCCCAGGATGCGCGCGCGCGCGTGGCCTGCGAGACCCTGGTGAAGACAGGCGTGGCGATCGTGGCAGGCGAGATCACGACCTCCGCCTGGGTTGATCTGGAGAGCATCACCCGCAAGGTGATTGTCGACATCGGCTACAACAGCTCCGAGATCGGCTTCGATGGCGCCACCTGCGGGGTGCTCAATCTGATCGGCAAGCAATCGCCGGATATCAACCAGGGCGTGGACCGCAAGAAGCCCGAGGAGCAGGGCGCCGGCGACCAGGGCCTGATGTTTGGCTATGCCACCAACGAGACCAAGGAGTTCATGCCGGCGGCGATCCACCTGTCGCATCGGCTGGTGGAGCAGCAGGCCAAGGTGCGCAAGGCCAAGAAGTCGCCGCTGCCGTGGCTGCGCCCGGACGCCAAGTCGCAGGTCACGCTGCGCTATGAAAATGGCAAGGCAATGGCTATCGATGCGGTGGTCCTGTCCACCCAGCACGATCCGAGCGTCAAGCAGAAGGACCTCGTCGAGGCCGTACGTGAGTACATTCTGAAGCCTGTCCTGCCGGTCAAGTGGCTGCACAAGGGCACCAAGTACCACATCAATCCGACCGGCAAGTTCGTGATCGGTGGCCCGGTCGGCGACGCCGGCCTGACCGGCCGCAAAATCATCGTCGACACCTACGGCGGCTGGGCGCGGCACGGTGGCGGCGCGTTTTCCGGCAAGGATCCGTCGAAGGTTGACCGTTCCGCCGCCTATGCGGCGCGTTACGTGGCCAAGAACATCGTGGCGGCTGGCCTCGCCGACCGCTGCGAGGTGCAGGTGAGCTACGCCATTGGCGTGGCCCAGCCAACCTCGATTTCGGTTACCACGTTCGGCACCGGCAAGATCACCGACGACAAGATCGAGAAGCTGATCCGCCGGCATTTCGACCTGCGCCCGTACGGCATCCTGCAGATGCTCGATCTGGTTCATCCGATCTACCAGACGACCGCGTCCTATGGGCACTTTGGTCGCGCACCGGGCACGGTCGAATACACCAACACGGCCGGCGAGAAGCAGACCGCGACGTCGTTCTCCTGGGAGCGCACCGACCGCGCCGAAGCGCTGCGGGCCGACTCAGGCCTCAAGTAGATGTGCAGCGCCGCAGTCGGTCGCACGGCTGCGGCGCACCTTGCGCGGGATCGATCCTCGCGCAGGCTTCATCCGACCGCCACGCGGTCGGGCTAAACTACCGTCTGTCCCCGCCGAGGGGCGCTGCATGTTCCCGCCAGACCCACCCGTCTGGCGCGCGAAACTCAGGCTCGGCGAAGGTTGCAACACTGCAACGGCGCCCGTAACCCGATGTCCTGCCGCCACTGCACAGCGCCGGCAGCGACTCTTCCGCTTACGGAGATCTACCCGATGAATGCTGTCGTAAAACACCTGCCGATCCAAGCTGATCGCGCGCAAGACTACAAGGTCCATGACATGGCGCTGGCCGATCTTGGCCGTCGCCGAATCCGCATGGCCGAAGAGGAAATGCCTGGCCTGATGCAGATCCGCGCCAAGTACGCGCCGCTGCAGCCGCTGAAGGATGTGCGCGTGTCCGGCTCGCTGCACATGACCAAGGAGACCGCTGTCCTGATCGAGACACTGGCAGCGCTCGGCGCCAACGTGCGCTGGGCCAGCTGCAATATCTTCTCGACCCAGGACGACGCCGCCGCCGCCATCGCCGCGTCCGGCGTGCCGGTGTTCGCCTGGAAGGGCGAGAGCCTGGAAGAGTACTGGGACTGCACGCTGGACATGCTGACCCACCCGGGCCTGCTTGGTCCCGAGCTGATCGTCGACGACGGCGGCGACGCCACCCTGCTGATCCACAAGGGTGTTGACATGGAGAATGGCGACAGCTGGGTTGACTCGGCCGGCGCCAATCACGAGGAGCAGGTGATCAAGAACCTGCTCAAGCGCACCCGCAGCGAGCGCCCCGGTTTCTGGAAGACGGTCGCGCGCGACTGGCGCGGCGTGTCCGAAGAGACCACCACTGGCGTGCACCGTCTTTATCAGATGATGGAGGCCGGCAAGCTGCTGGTGCCGGCAATCAATGTCAACGACTCGGTAACCAAGTCGAAGTTCGACAATCTCTACGGTTGCCGTGAGTCGCTGGTCGACGCCATCAAGCGCGCCACCGACCTGATGATCTCCGGCAAGGTCGCTCTTGTCTGCGGTTATGGCGACGTCGGCAAGGGCAGCGCGCAGAGCCTGCGCAACCAGGGCGCCCGCGTCATCGTCACCGAGATCGATCCGATCAACGCCCTGCAGGCGGCGATGGAAGGCTTCGAGGTCAAGCGCATCGAGGACGTGCTGCACGAGGCCGACATCTTCGTCACCACCACCGGCAACAAGGACATCATCACCCTGGAGCACATGCAGGGCATGAAGAACAATGCCCTGGTCTGCAACATCGGCCACTTTGACAACGAGATCCAGGTTGATCGTCTGAACGAGAGTGGCGCGGCGAAGGAAACCATCAAGCCGCAGGTTGACCGCTACACCTTCGCCAGCGGCCGCAGCATCTATCTGCTGGCCGAAGGGCGGCTGGTGAATCTGGGTTGCGCGCACGGCCATCCGGCCTTCGTGATGTCGAACTCGTTCTCCAACCAGACCCTGGCGCAGATCGACCTGTGGGCCAACAAGGACACCTACGAGAAGACCGTCTATCGCCTGTCGAAGAAGCTCGACGAGGAAGTCGCACGGCTGCACCTGGAGCAGATCGGCGTCAAGCTGACCACGCTCACGCAGGATCAGGCCGACTACCTTGGCGTGGCGGTGGAAGGCCCGTACAAGCCGGACCATTACCGCTACTGATCGAACTGCGGTCGAACCGATGAACGCACGGGCACCTCACGGTGCCCGTGCTGCTTTCTGGCCCCGGCATTGGACCGGCTCAGATGCGGATGGTATCCATCGCTTCATCCGCTTGAAAAGATACAATCAAGATCCGCCCACGGAGTCTGGACTGATGGCGCTACCCAACATCCCGCTTTCGTTCGAGTTCTTCCCGCCCAAGACCGACGAGCAGCTGGCCCAGCTGGAGCGTGCGCTGCCGGACTTCAAGGCGCTCAACCCGGACTATGTGTCGGTTACTTTTGGCGCTGGCGGCTCCACCTTGAGCTATACGCCAGAGACCGTTCGCCGACTGCGCGACGATCACGGACTCGACGCGGCGCCGCACCTGTCATGCATGGGCGGCACCCGCGCTGAAATCGCAACGCTGCTGCAGCGCTATCGCGACATGGGCTGCCGCCGCGTGGTTGCGCTGCGCGGCGACATGCCGTCGGGCATGGCGACGTTTGGCGAGTTGCGCTACGCCAGTGAACTGGTCGCTTTCATTCGTGAGCTGCACGGCGAGTACTTCCACATCGAAGTGGCCGCCTATCCAGAAACCCACCCGCAGGCCGACGACGCCCAGCGCGATCTTGCCCACTTCATAGGCAAGGTGCGCGCCGGTGCCGACGGCGCCATCACCCAGTACTTTTACAACGCCGACGCCTACTTCCGGTTTGTCGACGATCTGCGCTCGCACGGACTGGACACGCCGGTGGTGCCGGGCATCATGCCAATCACCCAATACGCGCAGCTGCGCCGCTTTTCTGAGCTGTGCGGCGCCGAGATTCCGCGCTGGATCGCCAGACGCCTGCAAAGCATGGGTGACGATGTCGACGCGATCCGCCAGTTCGGTGCCGATGTGGTCGGCCAGCTGTGCCAGCGCCTGATCGACGGCGGCGCACCGGGGCTGCATTTCTATTCGCTGAACCGCTCACGCGGAACCCTGGCCGTTCTGCAGCGGTTGGGCTGAGCGGCACCAGGATGGCGCAGACTGCGCGGCGTGAAGCGCCCGACCCTCCTCAGCATTGCCTGGCTTCTCGCGGGCGCCGCCGTCGCCAACGCGCAACCGGTATACCGCTGCCTGGATGATGCCGGCGCTCGGGTCTATGCCGACCGCGCCTGCGTCCACCTCGGTCTGGAAAGCGAGACACCACCGGCAGGCCCGCCCGGCGGACCCGACGATGGGGCGCCGGCTTCATTGGTGCTGGAGGCGGAAACCGGGCCGGCAAGTGCATCGCAAGGCTGCCCCGGCCGCACCCCCGAAGTGCTGCGCGACAGCGTGCTGACGGCGATCAACGCCCGCGATCTGAACGGTCTGACCGGCATGTACTACTGGGCGGGCGCGGGTCGCAGCGCCGCCAGCAGCGTGATCACGCGGATGCAAGCGCTGATCTCGGCAGCACCCCAGGTGGCGGAACTGCGCCAGCCAGAGGCCAACGACGACTGGCTGTGGGCGGGACTGCCGCCACCGGGTCGCCCGGCCGATCCGCAGCTGGTGCTGTTGCGCAGCCGGACGTCGCTGGACCCGATTGCCCGCTTCCAGCTGCGCGCTCAGGCCGGCTGCTACTGGCTGTCTGATCGCTAGCCGCGGTCCGGCCTCAGCCGCGACGCGGCCGCTGCACAAAGCGCAGGACCGCCAGCGATCCGCCTTCCGGACGCGGCTCCAGCGACACCGTCCAGCCGTACAGCGCACACAGCCGCGAGACAATCGCCAGACCAATGCCGGCGCCGCGACTGCCTCCCGCGTTGCTGCCCCGATAGCCGCGTTCGAACACGCGCCCGGCCTCTTCGGCACTGATGCCGCTGCCAGAATCGCGGATCTCAAGCCGGTCGCTGAATACATCCACGCGCACCTCGCCGTGGCTGGTGTACTTGAAGGCGTTGCCGATCAGATTGCCGGCGGCCACCGACAGCACCGCCTCAGGCGCATCGATCACCACGTTTTCTTCACCCTGCACGCGCGCGGTAATCGCCCGCTTGCCCTGCGCCAGCCGATTGGCATCGACCAGCTGCTCGACCAACCGACGCAGGTCGGTGGCGCCGTGTCCGCGCTCGTTGCGCGACAGCGTGAGCAAGGCTGAGATCAGGTCGGTGCTCTGCTGCGAGGCCCGCTCAATGCGCTGCAGGCGCTGCCGGTTGCGGTCGCTCAGGTCGGACTGCGCCAGCAGCAGCTCGGTGGCTCCACGGATCACCGCCAGCGGCGTGCGCAGCTCATGGCTGATATCCGAATTGAACTCGCGGTCGCGCTGCACCAGTTCGGTCAGGCGCTCGGCATAGGCATCCAATGCGGCAGCCAGCTGACCGACTTCGTCATCGGCAAAGTAAGGCGCCAGCGGCTCCGGCTGGCCCTCTCCGGCATAGTCACGGAGGCGCGCGAGCAGATCGGCGACCGGCCGCATCACCCGCTGCGACGACCACAGTCCGAGCAGGAACGAAAGCACCGAGAACCCGGCCACCGACACCAGCAGCGCCCACTGCAGTCGGACCTGGCTTTCGCGTTCCTGACTGGTGTCGTAGCGCAGGAAGAACCAGTAGTCATGATCCTTGCGGACGGCCAGCTTGTAAAACTGCTCGCGACCCAGCGCATCGGGCTCGGTCAGGTCGTGAACACCATTTTCGAGTTCGCGCCACTCCAGCCGGACGTTCGGGAAGCGGCGCTCGCTGAACGTGTAGCCGATGATCTTCTCGAACTCGAACAGCTGCTTGGACGGATCAAGGTAGAACGAGTCGGCATAGCCCTGCAGATTCTCGCGCAGCGCCTCGCCAATCAGATCGCTTTCCAGGCGCTCGCGCAGCGCAATGGTGGCAAACGCGAACAGCGCCGTCAGGCCGGAGCCCAACAGCAGAAATGAAATGACGATCCGGGTGCGGAGCTTACGGCGATACAGCATCGAGATCGGCGAGGCGATAGCCAATGCCGTGGCGGGTCTGGATCAGCATGCGGGCAAACGGCTTGTCGACGGCCGCCCGCAGCCCGTGGATGTGCACCCGCAGGCTGTCGGAATCGGGCAGCTCTTCGCCCCACACGCGGGTCTCAAGCTCCTGCCGGGTAACCACCGAGGGCGATGCCTCCATCAGTGCCTGCAGAATCTTCAGCGCGGTCGGGTTGAGATTGACCGACCGGCCTTCGCGGCGAACTTCAAGCGTATCGAGGTTGAACTCCAGATCCGCCACCGTCAGCACCCGCGGGCCAGGACCCTTACCGCGCCGAGCCAGCACCGCCAGGCGCGCCTCGACCTCCTGCAGCGCGAACGGCTTGACCAGATAGTCGTCGGCACCCGACTCGAAGCCGACCAGCTTCTGCTCCAGCGAGTCGCGCGCAGTCAGCATCAGCACCGGGGTCTGCCGGCGCGCCTCCTGGCGCAGCCGGCGGCAAACCTCGAGGCCGTCGAGTCCGGGCAGATTGAGATCCAGCACGATCGCGTCGAACTCGTTGACCACCGCCAGATGCAGGCCGGTTACGCCATCGGCCGCAAAGTCGACCGTGTGCCCGCGATCCTCAAGGAAGTCGCCGAGGTTGGCCGCGATGTCGCTGTTGTCTTCAATAACCAGGATGCGCATGGCGCGGGTGGACCTTGTGAAGGAGATGACGACGAGTCATTCGGGGGTGCCCATGCTGCCCAGCAGGACAGACCCGGTGGCCGCGCGGTGCGGGTAGACGCTCAAGGTTAACCGCAACTGGATTCGAGGGCGATGATCGCCAGGCACTGCGGTGGGATGCCCTTCAGCTGGCTGCGCAGCCGCCGCCGCTCTGTCCTGGGCCCGTTCCCGTCCCGGGCACGCGCGAGCCTGTGTCTCAGCTAGCAGCCTGTCGGACTTAGGTCGGCCGGGCTGCAAATCCGTCTGCGCGCCCCGAGTGTTCAAAAAAAGTGCACGCCGCCGATTCTTGGCCCATAGCGCTGCTATGGGCCAAGAATCGTCGTTGTCTGTCCTCACGCAGCCAGCAATCGCCTCGACCACCTAAGTCCGACAGGCTGCTAGCACGCATATTTCATGAATCTCACACGCCCTCGCTTGTCTCTTGTCCGCGCAAGGGACTACTTCAGTCGGTCGTATGGCCCGCTACGCCGCTCCTCCGGTAGTCCCTTGTGCGAACAATAGCCTGCGCGATCATCGCGCGAATTCATGAAACATACGGGCTAGCCGGTGGTGCCATTCCGGGTGGCGCGAAATTCATGCCGCACCTGACTGGCTGTCGCGGCGCCGCTCGCCGACCGTCTTGCAGGTGCGAACCGCCATCCCCGTACCGGTCGCCCTCTCGCGAGTGCACACGACCCGACTGTCTGCGGCGGCCTGCGCAAGCAGCGTGTTGATCGTCTGCAGGTCTTCGACCACCGCCCTCCGTCGGCCCGCATCAAGTTGCTCCATCGCGGTGACATCGGCCAGCGAATCCTCTACTCGATCAAGCGCGGCCAGCACCTCCATGCGGCTGTCTGGCTGGATGCTGCGATAGGTTTCACCGGACGCGAGTTCCTTCTCCAGCGCCTGTCGCTGGGCCTCGAACCGGGGCGGATCAATGTTCAGCGTTTCGTGCTTTGGCGCCGCTGCCGCCGCCGCTCCGGCGCTCGCCATCAGCACCAGGGCAGCAAAAGTCCGGGGGGAGATCATAATGCAGGGGATCTTCTGAAGTGGGCCAGCCGGCTATCTTATCTGCTGCCCGGTGGATGGCAACCCGCACGCTCGGCGGCTTGTCCACAGGTGCAGTGGGCCAGCCGCCCCTCTGCTTCACGCAATAAAAAGGCCCACGGAGGCGAATTGGGGGAACGCGCCTCGCGTGGGCCAAATAAGCTACTGCCCCGAATACCGCCAACTGCAAGTCACGAATGACCTGAGAGTGTTCAGCAGAACGGCGATGGGACAACTATGCCCGAGGCGGAATTAAAGTCGCGTTAAAACAATCTTTTGAAATCGTTACGCGCGCTGCGCGCGACGCTTTGCCTGCCGCAGCCGGGTGTCGATATAGTCGATGATCGCGCCGGCGACGTCTGCCCCGGAGGCGGCTTCAATGCCCTCCAGACCCGGCGACGAGTTCACTTCGAGCACCAAAGGTCCGCGATTGGAGCGCAGCAGGTCGACGCCGGCCACGTTCAGGCCCAGCACGCGGGCCGCCCGGATGGCGGTTTCAGTCTCCACCTCATCCAGCTCCACCGACTTGGCGGTACCTCCGCGATGCAGGTTGGAGCGGAACTCGCCACGCTTGGCCTGCCGCCGCATGGCCGCCACCACGCGGGAGCCGACGACGAAGCAGCGGATGTCGGCGCCTTTCGCCTCGGCGATGAACTCCTGGACCAGAAAGTTCGCATAAAGCCCGCGGAATGCCTCGATCACCGACTGCGACGCCGAGGCCCGCTCAGCCAGGATCACGCCTGCGCCCTGGGTACCTTCATTGAGCTTTATCACGTGCGGCGGCCGACCCAGCATGGCCAGCAGGTCGCCGGTGTCATCAGGATTGTCGCCAAACACGGTGCGCGGAAGGCCGATGCCCTGCCGCGCCAGCATCTGATGACAGCGCAGCTTGTCGCGCGCGCGCAGGATCGCGTCCGACGGGTTGGCAGTGTAGACGCCCATCATCTCCAGCTGCCGGAGCACCGCCGTCGCGTAAAACGTGACCGACGCGCCGATGCGCGGGATCACCGCGTCGTAGTCGGACATTGCCCGACCCTTGTAGTGCATCGAGAATGCATTCGGCTCGATACGCATGTAGCAGCGCAGTGGGTCCAGCACGCGGACGCTGTGGCCGCGGGCGCGCGCAGCGTCCATCAGCCGTTGGGTGGAGTAGAGCTTGCTGTTGCGCGAGAGGATGGCGAGTTTCATCAGGTGTGGTCCGACGAGCGCGGCTCGCCAAGCAGGAAGGATGCAGCGGGGTCGACCAGGCAGCGGCCAGCCATGGCGGTGCGACCAAGCAGCATGGGAAACAGCATGTTGCGGCGGCTGGTGAGATTGACCTCGATGGACAACAGACGCCCTGCGATCAGCAGATCGGTGCGGATGAAGACCCGCTCACCGGTGTGGCCACCGGAATCGGTCACCGGCCGGCGACCGATGATGTCGGCCGCACACAGCACCGGCGCACCGGTATTGTCGGGATCAAGCGAGAACAGCGCGCGCTCGACCTTTCCGGCCCGCACCACGTCCAGACTGTCGACATGCAGGGCAGAGCTGCGTGCGCCGCTGTCGATCTTGACCCGGATCACAGGCAGACCGAGCGCCGGCAACCCTAGCCATTCGCGCCAGCCGAGCACCAGACGAGGCTCCAGCGGGACATTGGATTTACTGGCTGGGTTTGCGATGGGCATGCCGCGCTGTACCTGCAAAACGCACAACGGCGACCCGAAGGCCGCCGCGACGCTGGAACGCGTTGGAGCGGGTGAAGGGAATCGAACCCTCGTCAGTAGCTTGGGAAGCTACAGCTCTACCATTGAGCTACACCCGCCTGGAACGCAGATAATAGGCGCGGCCAAGCTCGGCCGGCAATCAGCGGCTGAAGTCAGATGCAGGTTTCCGTCAATGGCGTGACCCACGCGTGGGACAGAGCCCCCACCATTGCTGAACTGATCGAGCAGTTGGGACTGGTCGAACGGCGCCTGGCGGTGGAGGTCAACCGGCAGATCATTCCGCGCAGCCAGCATGCCATTCACCGGCTGGCGCACGGCGATGCCGTGGAGCTGGTACAGGCGATCGGCGGCGGCTGAGCCCGCCCGCTGGCAGCTCTGCTCAGTCCCAGCTGTCGGGCATCGGCGCGGATTTCGACCCGGCGACGACCTGATTGCGGCCGCCTGCCTTGGCCTGATAAAGCGCCTGGTCGGCTTCTTCAATCAACGCCTCGACCGCGCTGATTTCGCCGCCACGGCGAGCCGCCACCCCGATACTCAGGGTGACCTGGGGCTCATCATCCGTGCCGCTGTCGTGTACTGCCGCCACCGCTGATGCGGCCAGCCGCATCGCGCTGTCGAGGTCAAAATCCGGCAGCACCAGCAGAAACTCCTCGCCGCCGTAGCGGCCGAGCTCGGCCTGCGACGGCAGCAACGCCAGCACCGTGTGAACAATGCGGCAAAGCACTCGATCTCCAACCCCGTGGCCGAAGCGGTCGTTGACCGACTTGAAGCGGTCAACGTCGATCAGCGCGACAGCCACGCTGCGGCGGTGGCTGTTGGCGGAGGTGACAACCTTGTCGAGCACGTCAAGCACGTGCCGGCGGTTGGCGATTCCGGTCAGCGCGTCCGAGGTCGCGGCAACCTGCAGGGCCTTGGCCTTTTCGGCCAGCGTCGCATTGGCCGCGGCAATCTCGCGGCGGCTATCCCGCAACTCCGCATTGCTGGCCGCGAGCCGTGCGCCGATCTGCAGGCTGCGTCGGTACAGCCACCCAAGCACGCCGGCCGCCAGCAGCAGTCCAAGGATGAGCCCGATGCCGACCCGTCGACCATACTCCTGGCGCTCCAGACGCAGCGCCTTGATCTCGTTCTGGCGCGCCAGCTCCTCGATCCGTCGGCGACTGGCTTCGACCTCTTGGCGGTACTCGATCAATGCGATGCGGCGGCTCGACTCGCGCCCGCTGATCTGCTCGAGCAGGGAGTTGCTGGCAACCGCCAGCGTCAGTGCGCGCCCCAGATCGCCCTGCTCGCGCAGCAGCGGCACCATCGCAAGATAGGCCTCGTAGAGCTGCAGCACATCGCCTGCCGCCTCGTAGTTGGGAACCGCCGCGTCGAACTTTTGCAGCGCCTGGTCGGGCTTGCCCTCCAGAAGGTCGGCCCGACCAAGGGAGAAGATGGCATCGGCTACGGTGCGATCCTGATCCAGCATCTGAGCCAGCGTGCGGGACTCTTCCAGCGCTTGACGGGCCTCGTCCAGGCGGCCCAGTCCAAGCAGGGCCCGGCCGCGCTCAAGCGCGCTGTAGGTCAGCCCGGGGGTGCTTTCGAAACGCTCCGACAGGGTCGCGGCCTCTCCGGCAACCGCAAGCGCCTCCTGATGCTTTCCCTCCTCGTTGGCCAGCCGCGCCAGGCTGCCAAGCGGCGCACTCGCGCGCATCGGATCGGGATGCCGGCGAGCTACGTCCAAGGCTTGCTCAAGATGCCCGCGCGCCTCACCGTAATCGCGCATGCCCAGATAGAGCAGCCCCAGATAGTGATGGGTGCGATCCAGGCTGACCTTGGCACCGGCGCGCTGCAGCGCGAGGCTGGCCTCGAGCGACTCAATGGCGCGCACAAACTGGCCCTGGTTCGACAGCACCAGGCCCAGATGGGTCAGCGACTCGCCCTCGCCGTCAGCGTCACCGACAGCTCGGAACAGCGCCAACGCGGCCTCCAGTCCGCTGCGCGCCGCTTCCAGCCGGCCCTGCCGGCGATCAATCAGAGCCAACTGCATCCGCGAGTCGGCCTCCTGCTGCCGGTCGCCGCTGCTGCGGGCGCGCGTTAACCGGGCGTTGTGTATTTCGACCACTTCCGCGTAGTGGCCAAGCAGGAAGGCAATGTCGGCCAGCGCGATCTCAGCCCGGCCCAGCAGCTCAGCGTCATCCGCCTGGCGAGCGTCCCGGGCCAGCTCGCGCCAGATCTGCTGGGCGCCTGGAACGTCTCCCGAATGGATCCGGTGCAGCGCCTCGGCCATGCGCGCCTCGGTGTCTGCCGCCGGGCCAGCGAGCGCCGCGTCCTCGACTGGCTCGGACTCCGGCGTCCGGGCCTGGGCCGCCAACGCGGCTCCCAATGCAACGATCAATACGGCGGCAAGCAGCTTCATCCGATCCAGACCACGTGCAGACGACCGCTGTATGGTAGGTCCGAGCCCGCAGCAGCGATAGGCCACGATGCCCGCGGTTCGTCTATTTCGTGTCGCTCGGGGATAATGTCGGGCATGCATACGCCAAGCAGTGTGACTGACCCTCTCATCGTCGCCGGACGCCACTTTCGCTCTCGCCTGCTGACCGGCACCGGCAAGTTCAAGGATCTCGACGAGACCCGCCGCGCGACCGAGGCGGCAGGCGCCGAGATCGTCACCGTCGCCATCCGGCGCAGCAACATCGGCCAGATGCCGGGCGAACCCAACCTGCTTGATGTGCTGCCGCCCGACCGCTACACGCTGTTGCCCAATACCGCTGGCTGCTACAGCGCGGCGGAAGCGATCCGCACCTGCCGGCTGGCGCGCGAACTGCTGGATGGCCACACCCTGGTCAAGCTCGAAGTATTGGGCGACCCGCGCACGCTGTTCCCGGACGTTTTGCAAACGCTGCAGGCGGCCGAAGTGCTGGTTGCCGAAGGATTCGAGGTGATGGTGTATACCTCCGACGACCCGATCCTCGCCAAGCGGCTGGAGCAGATCGGCTGCGTCGCGGTGATGCCGCTGGCGGCGCCGATCGGCTCGGGACTCGGCGTGCAGAATCGCTACAATCTGCTTGAAATCATCGAGAACGCCAAGGTGCCGATCCTGGTCGACGCCGGCGTCGGAACCGCGTCAGATGCCGCCATCGCGATGGAGCTGGGCTGCGACGGCGTGCTGATGAACACCGCGATTGCCGGCGCCCGCGATCCGGTGCTGATGGCGCGCGCGATGAAGCGCGCGGTGGAAGCCGGACGCGATGCCTTCCGCGCTGGACGAATCCCGCGCAAGCGCTACGCCAGCGCGTCGTCGCCGGTCGACGGCCTGATCGGCTGATGGCCGACGAGGGGGTCAAGGCTCCGCTTCCGCTCGCGGAACGACTGCAGCGCAAGCCCTTCACCAAGCAGGATGGTCGCCGCACGGTGCGCAGTTTCGTCCTGCGCCAGGGACGTTTCACTTCGGCGCAGCAGCGCGCGTTCGATGAACTGTGGCCGCGCTTCGGCCTGGACTACAGCGGCGAGCCGCGCGACTTCGACGCGCTCTTCGGGCGCACGGCAAAACGGGTGATGGAGATCGGCTTCGGTAACGG
The DNA here is from genome assembly GCA_038205755.1 of Lysobacterales bacterium. GTDB lineage: Bacteria > Pseudomonadota > Gammaproteobacteria > Xanthomonadales > Xanthomonadaceae > JANNWF01. The sequence goes on from JBBRBN010000009.1 coordinate 72,323, forward strand.
CGAGGCCTTGCGCTATGCCGCCGCACACGACCCCGAGCGCGACCATATCGGCATCGAAGTGCATGCTCCG
>JBBRBN010000010.1:0-66559 GCA_038205755.1 Lysobacterales bacterium
GGATCGCGCCGGTCGCGTCACCCAGATGACTTACGATCGCGCTAACCGGCTGATCGAGACAAGCTATCCCGATGCCAATGGCGATGATGTCAACGCGGCCATTAATCCGCGCATGCGCAGCATCTATGACGATGCCGGCCGAATGATCGAGTCCATCGACGAGAACGGCAACGCGACCACGTTTGAGTACGACGCCGCCGGCCGCCGCACGCCACCCGCTTAGCCCCTGTGGGAGCGGCGGCAGCCGCGACGCTGACCGACGAATACGACCCCGCTGGTCGCCGCACCGCCACGGTCGACGCCGAAGGCCACCGCACCGAGTATCGCCACGATGCTGCCGGCCGCTTGATCGAGACGATCCGCGAAGTTGCCTCGACAACGCTCGAGTACGACCGCGCCGGCCGCAAGACCAACGAAATCGACGCCCAAGGTCGCCGCACCGAATGCGCCTATGACACCCTCGGCCGCTTGCTCAAAGTCAGTTCGGGCGCTGCGTAAGCAACCTGCGGTCTTGGGCTCCTATCCGCCAACGGGAGAGCCCCGTTGCGGGCTGACCAGATGATCAACGCCGCATTCCACGCACCCGAATTCAAGCAACCCAACGTGCAGATCGCGGCTTCAGTGATGAGCGCAGGTGAGCGCCACCGTGACGTGCTCGATGTCACCCCAGCCGAGCTGCCGCTTCTTGCTGGCGAATCCGTTCATGACCCGAAGACATCACCTTCGAGGTCTACCGCGGAACCCGCGCGGCGAGCCAACTCTCTGCCGCACCCGAGAGGCGCCGATAGGGGTTTCCCCCTTTCTTGCCTCCAGCGTTCTGAAGCCCCTCCGCACGCTTGGCCAATCACTCAAAAGCGGCCGAACTGATGATCCCTGCTGCCGCGCTTTTACGTATGTGCTTGCAACGAGCCTAGGCTCCTGCTCAGGAACGCGCCATGAAATCGATCCTTGCATCCGCCGTTCGGCCGCAAGCGACGGCACGACTTGTCCTCCCATGGTTGCTGGCCGGGGTGGCCTGCACGCCATGCGCGGCGCAGACGGCCTTGGTCGTCGGCATGGGCGAGGGCGGTGGCGCAGTGCGAACGTTCGACCCGGCGGGCGGCATAGTCGAATCGTTTCCGCTCGGCCCCCAGTACCTCGGCGGGGTGCGGGTGGCGCGCGGCGATGTCACCGGCGACCGCATTGCCGACATCGTGGTCGGAGCGGGAAGCAGCTTCGCGGGCCAGATCCGCCTGTTTGATGGTGCCAGCGGCGCGTTGATCCGCGACTTCGATGCTTTCCCTGGCGGCACGTTCGCTGGGGACGTGCAGATTGCTGTCGGCGACGTCAATGGCGATGGCCAAGCGGACATCATTGCAGGCCCCGGCCGCGGGCGTGCGGCGCACGTCAAGGTATTCGACGGCCGCACTGGGGACCTGCTGATGGAGTTTTTCCCCTACGAGCCCGCATACGCCGGCGGCGCCTTTGTCGCCGCGGGTGACGTTAACGGCGACGGTAACGCCGACATCGCCGTCGCGCCGGCCTCTTCCGGCCAGCCTCACGTCACGGTGTTCAGCGGCAGAGACGGGGCCCTATTGGCAGAATTCATTGCATTCGATGAGCCCTACGTCGGTGACGGCGTGGGCGTTGCGATGGCCGACTACGACGGTGACGGCAAGGCAGACATCTCTACCATCAGCGGCGCGTCGCAGTCCGCCAGCGGACCGCACGTTAAGGTGTTTGATGGCGTAACGCTTACCGAACTCGCCAGTTTCTTCCCCTACCCGGGATTCACCGGCGGCGGGCGGCTGGCCAGTGGTGATATCAATGGTGATGGCTTGGCCGACGTCGTCACCGCCGCTGGGCCGGGCGGCCTGCCGCGGGTCAGCCGCTTCCTTGCACCCGATGCGGTACCGGCCGGTGAGCAGTTGGTATTCGACCAGGCATACAGCGGCGGCGTGGTTGTCGCACTTGCATCGGAGAACATGGTGGTGTTCCGCGACGGCTTCGATTAGCGGGAGGCGGCGGCAGGGTCATCCGGTAGCCGGTGATGCGGGAGCGGCGCTGCTCCCTGGATGGGGAGCCATTGATATCTGGCTACTCAGGATTTCGCTTTCTTCTCCAAGCGGTCAATCGGCTTAGGCGATTGCGATCAGCCCGGCCCTTCAAAACCGTTGCGGAAGCCAATGCCCAGCAGATCAATAGCGCGCTCGGCATCGACGATGCCGTGGCCGAATACTGCATTCGGCACGGCGCTGCCTTGAAAGCCACCGCAGCTTTGAGCGCTGGTGCGCGGCCGTGCGCTGGCGCGCATCAGCGCTTCGATGCGCTCAGGCTGGCCGCGCAGGCTGGGGTCGGCGCTCATCAGCAGCGCGGCGACGCCCGCGACGTGTGGGCCGGCCATGCTGGTGCCGCTGCTGTTGCCGTAGTTGCCGCCACGCGTGCTTGATCGCACGCCGACGCCGGGGCCGCTGACATCCGGTTTAAGTATGAGGCTGACGCCGTCTACGCTGGCCGGGCCGCGGCTGGAAAAGCCCGCGATGGCGTCGTTAATGTCGGTCGCGCCGACCGTAAAGCTGGCGGCATACGGAGCCGGTGCCGTATCGATACTGCCGCAGCCAGAGCCGCTGTTGCCGGCCGACACGACGACCAGAATACCGGCGGCGCGCAGATTGTTGACCGCGTCCTCCAACACGCCGACGGTCGCGCATCCTTCGATTGGCGGGCAGCCCCAGGAGTTGTTGATGATGTGCGGTGCTTTGCTCGGGTCAGGATTGTTGCCTGCCAGGTCGGTCGGCGCGAGAAACCACTGCAGACATTCGAGGTATGTTGCGGGTGTGCCCCAGCCGCGCTCCATATTGCGACAGCCGATCCAGCGCGCATCTGGCGCGACGCCGATTTGATTGGCAGCGCCGTCGTCGCCGACCATGGTGCCCATCGTATGCGTGCCGTGGTTGTTGTCGTCGCAGGGCGCTGCAGCACTCAAGCCGCAAACATTGCTTCCAGTATTCACCAATGCATGGATCGCGTCGTGCCACGCGTAGTTGTGATCGGCGTTGCTACCGTCCCAACCGCGATAGGCTTTTTGCAGCGCCGGATGATTCCACTGATAGCCGGTGTCTTGACCCGCAATGACGACCCCTTGGCCACGAAAACCGCGCGCCCAAACTGCGGGCGCATTGACTCGCTGCACGCCCCATTCGATGGCAGTAATCGACTTCTGCGACCTCGGCATCGCCGGCGGCAGGCGCTGGCCAAGCGTCGGGTTGGCGCTGATCTGAATTACCTCAGGCAGCATCGCCAGCGCCACCAGCGTTTTGGCGTCCACGTGCGCCCACACGGCGTTGACGATCCAAAACGGCTGATGTGTCGAACCGCTCTGGCGCAACAGCGTGACCACCTGGCGTTGACTTGCGCTAGCTGACTGCCGCAAGCGAGTACCCGCCGCCGCCACCTTGTCGTCGAACCGCGCGCTGCGCAGTTCAGCAAGTTTTGGGTCGGTGCCGGAGACGTGAATCAGCACTTCAACCCGTTCGCCTTTTTGCAGCGCGACAAACAACTGGGGATCGGCTTTCTCGCCCGCGCGAACGGTCAGCGCAGATAACAGAAGCAGCAGTGTGAACGTCAATCTAGACATCGTGTTTCCGGTCGGCACTAGCGTCATGCTAGCAGCCTGTCGGACTTAGCCCGCATGTTTCATGAATCTCGCGCTCCCTCGCTTGTCTCTTGTCCGCGCAGGAGACTACCTCAGTCGGTCGTATGGCCCGCTACGCCGCTCCTTCGAAAAATCTCCTGTGCGAACAACATCCTGCGCGATCATCGCGCGAATTCATGAAATAGGCGGGTTAGGTCGGCCGGGCTGCAAATCCGTCTGCGCGGCCCGAGTGTTCAAAAAAAGTGCACGCCGCCAATTCTTGGCCCATAGCGCTGCTATGGGCCAAGAATCGTCGTTGTCTGTCCTCACGCAGCCAGCAATCGCCTCGGCGGGCTAAGTCCGACAGGCTGCTAGACAGCTTAACGTGATGGAATGTGCGTGAGGTTTGCCTCACGTATCAGTTGCCGCAGTGCTCAAGCGCATCTGCCTGCTGGGTTCCTGAGGTCGTCAGGATGCTCACCTTAACTCTGACAAAGCTGCCCGCGCACTCGCTATCGCAACTCAATTCGATGCTTGATCGATCTGAGATCGTCACGCGAACGCTGTCATTCGCGTAGTAGTCCGACCCTAACAGACCGGTCAGCTGATGCTCAATACCGTTGATTCCAATGCGTGCGAGGCTGCTCGCCAATGGCGAGTCTGGATCGCGAGTCTGAGCATCGATGGTTAGAAAAGGACCAGTAGCGCCATACGCGACATCTTTCGCTTGCTGCGCGGTCAGCGCGTGGCCCTCGTCTTTACGCAACAGAGCCAAGTCAAGATAGGCGCACCCAGCGTTTTGCAGTCCATGCGTCAGCGGGGTGATACGCGGCGGTGCGCTTAGCGCGCAGGCGCTGGAGAGAAGAAGCGACGCTGCAAGCATGGCGCGGTGCGCGCTCACGCTTCGGCCTGCAGCGCGGAGGCGGGCGGAACACGCCATTCAATAGGCGACTGTCCTTGGCCGCCCAGCCAACGATTGGCCGCGCTGCAATGCCCGCAGCCAACAAAGCCGCGATGCGCTGCCAGCGGCGATGGATGCGTTGTGCGCATGACGCAGTGTCGGCGACCTATCATTGCGCCCATTTTTTTTGTGCGTAGGCACCCTAGAGCATAAAAACCAGCCCCTCGCGCTCGCGGGCCAAGCACTCCACGATGGCGTCGGTGAAGCCTTCCCGGCCGCGATTGGCATGGCTGCCGGGCTTGAAGTATACAGCCGGCTTTGATGCAGCCGGCTTGGATCAGCCGGCTTGGACACCCACATCAAGACAGAGACGGATGATGTGGGTTGGTGTCCACGGTTCCGCCCTCCACCGGCAAGTTGGTCAGCAGCATCCACTTGATCAGGGCCTGCCCGGGCGCGGGGTTTTCTTCCCGCGCCAGGATCGCGGTCACCTCGATCGGGCCGCGGTGTGCGTGCTCCTGGGGCGCCTGCAGCGTCACGCGCAGGCTTTGCGTGATGCGCCGCCCGCGGCGCGCTGGCCGCAAACACGGGGCGGCAGCGCCGCTCGGAGGTCGGCATCCATTCTGGCGGGCTCCATCGGGTCGGGACGATGGGGCGGATTGGCTCAGGGATGCTGACACTTGTTCAGTCCTTGAGGGGTGTGGGTAGCGATGTGGCGTTGACCGTCGCAGAGGGAGCCGTGGCGATGATCGCGGTCGGGAAAGAATCCAGACCCGAACGGCGGCAAATGGGGCGAGTCCAGTGCAAACGGCAAAAAAACGGCAAATGAAACGCGCGCCGCGCAAACAAAAACGGCCTGCATCGCTGCAAGCCGTTGTTGTATATGGTGGCCAGGGGCGGAATCGAACCGCCGACACGGGGATTTTCAGTCCCCTGCTCTACCAACTGAGCTACCTAGCCAAACGATGCCCCGCGCCGACGTCACGTCGGGCGGAGCCGCGCATTAAATAGCGCGGGCGCGGGCTACGTCAAGCCTTGACCTTCATGATGACCGGCTGAACGGTGTTCGGTGACGTCGCGCTGCCGGCGTACTGAAGGGGCAAGAATAGGCATGAATCGTCTGAACAAGGATCGGCAAGTGACCGAACTCAAGGTCTCAAGAGCGAATCGAGTCGCGGCCGCCGTTACCGTGCTCGTCTGCCTCACGCTGCTGGCTGCCTGTGCCACGTCGCCCGGCCCGCGCGAACGTGAGGCCGCACGGCTGGCGGAATTCGAGGCCGTGGCGGGTGAGCCGGTGGACAGTTTCAACTTCTGGGACCTGCAGCGCTGGGAGCTGCTCGGCCCGCAGTCGGTTGCGGTGTGGACGCGGGTCAACCAGGCTTGGTTGATCGATGTCGAGTTGCCGTGTTTTGGCCTTGAATTCGCTCCTGCAATCGCGCTGTCTTCCAGTCAGAACCGGGTCTCGCGGCGTTTCGATTCGGTGCTGTTCGGCCGCGAGCGCTGCCAGATCAGCCAGATTCGTCCGGTTGACGGGAAGGCGCTCAAGGCGGCCCGACGCTGACCAGCAGAAGCTCTCCGCCGCCCTCCAGCAGCAGGCGTCGGCGCCCAACGCCGACGTTGTTGACACGCAGGCTGTCGCCTTGGGCGAGGGAGATCAGCCGGTCACCTTCTCGAACCCGCAGCTGCCCGCCGATCAAATAGACCAGCCAGTGGGTCTGCGGCTCGGCAAAGATCAGCAGCGTCCCCACCAGCGGTCGATGGTGGAGCGCAGCGCAGACCCGCTGCGGATCGTGGAACAGGTTGAAGACCCGGACCGGGCCGTCGAGCAGCGCGCACGCCGGCGCCTGTCCACCGTCGTATGCGATTCGGCCGTGCGGCGGCAGGCTGCTCAACCCGCTGCCGTCGGCGAAAGTCAGATTGAAGCCATTGCCTTCCAGCAGCACCTGCTGGCGCTGCAGTCCCGAAAAGGCGGAAAACTGGCAGTCGTGGTCGATCTCGGCGATCGACACGCGCCAGACCTCGCGGCCGGCGTCATCGGATTCGCGGGCGATCTCCCGCGACCAGCCCAGCGCGTTGCGCCAGCGGACACGTCGATACTCGAAGGCTGGCAGCAGCTCAAGAGCCATGGGGTCAGCCGAGCAGTCTGGCCAGGTCAGTGGTTGATCGTCGCAGGCTTTCGCGGCCGCTCCAGCCGATGATCGGTTGACCGGTGTCGGCGTCGGTGAACGATTCGGCTTCGCCTTCTGGCAGCAGGTGCCGGTAATCAATCGTCAGCTCGTCATCCGGGGTAATCGGGCCGGCCGCAAACACAAATCCCAAGTGCCACAGGCCATTGGGCTGGAAGCTGTGGTTGATGTAGCACTCGTCCGGCCAGTCGAGGCTGACGGTGTAGAACTCCTCGAACCAGCGGACGCTGGCGGCGCGCGCCGCGGCTGGATCGGACATGGTGTCGAGCTCGGCCCAGCGATGCACGCGGGGTATCGCGTCAGGGGCAACGATCACGCTGCCGGCGGCGACCGCCTGGGCGAGAAATACGCCGCTGCCGGCACCGGCGATACGGGAGGGTTCGACGCGGTAGACGGGAATGATCACCGCGCAATTCTAGCCGGCATGTTCAATGAGTTCGCGCGCTGATCGCGCAGGGTGCTGGTCTCTCAAGCGGTTTTCGGAAGCAACGTCGTATCGGGTGATCCACCCGGCTGCGGGAAACGTCTGGTGCGGACAAGAGGCAAGCCGGAGCGTGTGAGATTCATGACGCTGCAGGCGGGTGACTCCGACGCCGGGCGCCGCGCGCACCCATGCGGCGCGCGCCCGCCCGGCCCCGCGATGCGGGACCGGGCAGTCGCAATCCGATCAGTTGCTGGGCTTGACTGCCGCCACCGGGGTCGGGGCGCTGACCACGATCACGTCGCGGTTCTTTTCCACCGTGGCCAGGCCAATGCCGCGGACGTCGGCCAGCTGGTCGGCGCTCTTGAACGGTCCGTTCTGTTCGCGGTGGGCAACGATGGCTTCGGCCTTGGCCGGTCCGACGCCGTTCAGGCCGGAGGCGAGGGCGGCGGCATTGTCGCGGTTGATGTCGACCTTGCCAGCGGCAAAGGCGGAGACGGAAACGAGCAGCGACAGGACCAGGGCGGTCAGCAGGCGGGAGATGGCGTTCATGGTGTTTTCCTCATTGGGTAGTGGGTTGGGGTTGACTGGGCGGCGAGTGCTGCGCCAGTGGGGACATTCTTCCGTTCCCGGGCTTGGCTGGGGATCAGCGGAGTTGGGCGCTGCCACGAGGCAATTTGCGCGGCGTGCTGTAGGCGTTTTCCTACAGCCCGACGCGTCACGCTCCCGGGCCGGATAGAATCCATGGCACTGAATACGGTGGGAGCTGGCGTGGATAGCAAAGGCGTTGATCGTTTCGTGTCCGACCTGTGGGACGAGGAAATCGTGCCGCAGCTGGTCGAGTACATCCGCATTCCCAACAAGTCCCCGATGTTTGATGCCGATTGGGCGAAGCACGGGTTCATGGAGGACGCCGTCGCGCTGTTGTCAGGCTGGGCGGGCCGACAGTCGATCCCCGGCATGCAGATGGAGGTGGTTCGCCTGCCAGGCCGCACGCCGCTGATCTTCATCGACGTGCCGGGGCAGGGCAATGACTGCGTGCTGCTGTACGGGCATCTCGACAAGCAGCCCGAAATGACCGGCTGGGCCAGCGATCTTGGCCCCTGGAAACCGGTCATCAAGGGTGATCGGCTGTACGGCCGCGGCGGCGCCGACGATGGGTACGCGCTGTTCGGCTCGCTCGCCGCGCTGATGGCGCTGCACGAGCAGGGCATCCCGCACAGCCGCTGCGTGGTGCTGATCGAAGCCTGCGAAGAATCGGGCAGCTACGACCTTCCGTACTATGTGGACCACCTGGCCGAGCGTATCGGCAAGCCATCGCTGGTGGTCTGCCTGGATTCGGGCTGCGGCAACTACGACCAGCTGTGGTGCACCACCAGCCTGCGTGGGTTGGCCGGTGGCAATCTCAAGGTCAGCGTGCTTGAGGAAGGCGTCCACTCGGGCGATGCCTCAGGCGTTGTGCCGTCCAGTTTCCGGCTGCTGCGGCAGCTGTTGTCGCGGCTCGAGGATGAAGCGACCGGGCGCATCCGGGTCGAGGGGCTGTTCGTCGATATCCCGGAACAGCGGATCGCCCAGGCCGGTCGCGCAGCGGAGGTGCTGGGCAACGCGGTGTTCGACAAGTTCCCGCTGCTGCCCGGTATGCAGCCGATGCACGACCAGCTGACCGAGCTGGTGCTTAACCGCACCTGGCGGCCGGCGCTGTCGGTCACCGGGGTTGATGGCATCCCGTCGCTGGCTGATGCTGGCAACGTGCTGCGGCCGCACACGGCGGTCAAGTTGAGCTTGCGGCTTCCGCCCACGCTGGATGGTGAGCAGGCCGGCGCGATACTGACCGAGCTGCTGCTACGTGACCCGCCGAACGGCGCACGCGTGGAGTTTGCGCTGGAGAAGTCAGCCACCGGCTGGAATGCACCGCCTACCGCCGCCTGGCTGGATCACGCCATCGATCACGCCAGTCGCGATTTCTTTGGCGCGCCGGCCATGCACATGGGGGAAGGCGGCAGCATTCCCTTCATGGGCATGCTGGGCGAGAAGTTTCCCGGCGCCCAGTTCATGATCACCGGCGTCCTCGGTCCGCACTCCAACGCCCACGGGCCCAACGAGTTCCTGCATATTCCTACCGGCAAGCGCGTGACCTCCGCCGTGGCGCGCGTGATTGCCGACCACTTCGTGGCCAGCGAGGCCGGCCTGACCCGCGGCGTGGGCGTTGCTGCCGGCGATTCGCGCTTCGGACACGATCACGGCTGCTGCTGACCTTCCAACGGTTCCCCCAGGAGAGACACCTATGACCTTGCTGTGGACCATCCTCATCGGCTTCGTGATCGGTCTTGTCGCGCGCCTGTTGAAGCCGGGCGGCGATGCCTCTGGCTTCATCCTCACCACCGTGCTCGGCATTGCCGGCTCCTTTGTTGGAACCTATATCGGTCAGACGCTGGGGCTTTACCAGCCCGGACAGGCGGCAGGGTTCATCATGTCGGTGATCGGCGCGATCATCCTGCTGGTGATCTGGGGTCTGGTGACCAGGAAGGGCTGAGGTTGCCGGTCGCATCGCAGGTTGCCAGCCGTTCCCGAACGCCAGGCGCGATCAGCCGCCCGCCGTTCGCCTATCCGACATCCAAGGGGTTTCCACCATGCGTAACGCCTACGGGCTGCGACCGCTGCTGTGCTCACTGGCTCTGCTGTTGGTGAGCGGATGCCAGATGCCGGCGGCACAGGGTGCTGGCACCCCGCTTGACGCGCTGCCGACAAACAGCGACTGGGCGCTGACCAGCGCCAGTGCGGCGGGCCTCAATCGACCCGAGGCGGCGCTGGTCCGTTTGCATATCGAGGGCGAACGCCTGTCCGGCGACAGCGGCTGCAATCGCTTCAGCGCCAGCTACAGCATCAGCGCCGGAAAACTCTCGATTGGACCGGTAGTCGCCAGCAAGCGTGGCTGCCCGTCAGCCGCGGGTGAGGTCGAGCAGGCGCTGTTTGCAGCGCTGCAGACGCTGACGTCGGCATCCATGGATGGCGTCGATCTGCTGCTGGAAGACTCGGCCGGCGGGCAGCTGAGGCTTTCGCCCGCAGTCGCCGACGAGAAGTGACGGCGGACAGCCGTGAGTCCGCTGTTTGAGGTCCGCCGTTCGCCGATTCACGGCAGCGGCGTTTTTGCCGTCCGGCCACTCTCATCTGGCCTGGAGCTGGTCGAGTACGCGGGCCGACGCATCACCCACGCCGCGGCAGACCGTCGCTATGCCGGCAGCGCTGACAGCGGCCACACGTTTCTGTTCACCCTCAATGCGCGTTACATCATCGACGCCAACGTCGACGGCAACGACGCCCGCTGGATCAACCACAGCTGCGCGCCCAACTGCCGCGCGGTGGTGGTCGAGAACCCGCTGGGCGACGCGCGCGGTGATCGGGTGATGATCGAGAGCCTGGGCGCCATTGCGCCGGGCGCAGAGCTGACGTATGACTACGGCATCATCCTCGCTGAGCGCCATACCGCCCGCATGAAGCGGCTATGGGCCTGTTTGTGCGGTTGGCCGGAATGCTCCGGGACGATGCTCAAGCCAAAGCGGGCAGTCGCCGCCAGTCCGGCCCCTCACACCACCCCCTCGCCCGCGGGGAGCGGGGCTATGGACGGCGGCTTTTCGTCAGGAGCCTCGAAGTTTCGGGCAATCGAGGTTTGATGCCTTGCATGGAACGAAACCGCAAAAGTTGCCGATTTCCCGCCAAGGAGCCGCCAGTCCGGCCCCTCACCGCAACCCCTCTCCTGCGGGCGAAGGGCGATAGACGGCGGCTTTTGTTGGTTCATGGTTGGTGGGCACGGCTGTCGGAGGGCGGGCTGGAGGTTCGCTGCCAGCAGCCTGTCGGACTTAGGTCGGCCGGGCTGCTAGCGGCCACCACAAACAGTATTGCGGCCTAGCCCGCAGCGCCGGCGTCATTCATTCCGCTTTGAAGCCAGTGCACCACCCGCTCGGCGACCAGATCGGGCTCGCGCATCCAGGCGAAATGACCGGGTGCCACGCCACTGGGAAGCGATTCGATCCGTTCAAAGCGCCGCATGCCGGTCGACTTCTGCGCCAGTTCGCGTGCGGCAGACAGCGGGGCAAACCGATCGTCGCGCATGCTCAGGATGAATATGGGCAGCTGTGCTGCAGCCAGCGCCTGCTCGGCATCCCAGCGGTCGGCGCCCAGCGCCGGAATTCGTCCATGCCGCACGAACTGCGCCCATTCGCGCATCAGTCGGGCGCCCTGACGGCCGCCGAACGTGAACCAGTCGCCGCGGAACACGCCCAGCACCAGGCTGCTGGCCGCGGCAAACCAGCCAAAGCCGAATACCAGCCAGCGGTAGGGCTGCGGGTATGCGCGGTAGTGAGGTGACGCGCTGGCCGCCAGAATGATGCTGTGGGCCGCTCGCTGCGGATGCCGCGCGGCGTGGAGCATTGCTACCTGACCGCCGAGCGAATGGCCAAAGCAATGCGGGGTCGCCAGCGGCAGCTCGTCTCGCACCAGCGCCAGCATGGCCTCCGCCTCGCCGTCGACCAGATCCAGATAGCCCCAGTCGACGCCGCGGGCGGCGCGCACCGAGCTGCTCGCCACGCCACGCCAGTCAGCCACCAGCACGTGCACCCCGCGCGCCTGCAGCGCCGCAGCAAAACGCAGGTAGGGCCGGGCCGCGGTTCCCAGTGCAGGAAAAACGACCATGCACGGCGCTGTTGGATCCGCCGCCCGAAAGAGCTGGGCCTGCGCCGTGCTGCCGCCCGCGGCGATGACGTGGGACTCCGGAGCCGCCGGATCAGGGCTGCTTGACATCAGCGACGCGGGCTCATCGCGGCGCCGGCGCGGGCGCAGACGGCATCATGCGCCCTTCACCACGCGATCGAGGTCAGGCTGAGCCTGCTTGCGGGTGGTCGAGTCGGAAACGGCGAGCTTCAAGGCCGTGATGGCATCGTCACGGCGCCCGAGTTTTTCCAGCACCTGCCCGCGGCGCCAGTGCGCAGCGCCGGCACTCAGGCCCTCCGGAATCACACCAGCGGCGACGAATGCATCCAGTTGCGATAGACCGTCTTCCAGCTGTGCGCCGGTAAGTGCCGCGGCGCGGCCGAGCTGATAGCGCGCCGTTGGGTCCTCGGCATTCTGCGAAAGCCGTTCGCGCCATAGCTGCCGCACCTCATCCCAGCGCGCCTGCCGCTGCAGCATGCCGGCCAGCGCCTGCCGCGCCCGCGCGCTGTCGGGCACCTTGGTCACTGCATCGCGCAGCGCAGCCTCCGCGACTTCCGGCTTCTTGTCGGCCATGGCCAGCGAGCTCTCGGCGAGCTTGCCCCACACCAGGTCGCGACGGGCGAGCTCGGCGGCCTGTGCATCGGCCTTGTCGCGTCCACCGCCGAGGAAGCCGGGCGCAAACAGGTAGTACTGCAGCAGGTCGTAGCGTGCCTCGATGAGTTCCGGGTCCAGCGCTACTGCCTTCTCGTAGGCGTCGCGCGAGCGTCCGGCCCATTTCGGCTTGCTGAGCAGATTCGCCCGCATCGCCTGCAAACCATAGGCGCGACCCGACCAGAACCAGGCGCGCGCATCGCCAGGCAGCGCTTCCAGAGACTTTTCGGCCGCGTCGACCGCTGCATCCAGGTCATCGAGTCCAAGCTGCTTGCGAATTTCAGCCACCGCAGGCGGCAGTTGTTCAGGCGCGGCGGCGGTTGCGGGATGCGCCAGGAAGGTCAGGAAGAGGACGGCAAGCGGCAGACTTAAGCGCATGGGTGGGGCTCGTTGGCGGGGAGACAAATCAAAGCGCCCGGTGCCTGCACGGCTGGTGAATCCGGAGTGTGCTTCGCGAGCGCGTGGCGAATCATGCGGGCTGCCGCTGCGAGCGACAATAGCGGCTGTTCTGGCCGCATGCTGCCGAATGCGCAAGATTGTCCACATCGACATGGATGCCTTCTACGCGTCGGTCGAGCAGCGCGACGCTCCGAGCCTGCGCGGCCGGCCGGTGGTGGTGGCGTGGCGCGGTGCCCGTTCGGTGGTCTGTGCGGCGTCCTACGAGGCGCGGCGGTTCGGCGTGCGCTCGGCGATGCCGGCGATCCGCGCCGAGCGGCTGTGTCCCGAGGCGGTCTTTGTGGCGCCGGATTTCCAGCGCTATCGCGCCGTCTCGCAGCAGGTCCGCGCCATCTTTGCGCGGCACACTGATCTGATCGAACCGCTGTCGCTGGACGAAGCCTACCTTGATGTGACCAGCAACTTTTCCGGGCTCGCCAGCGCCACCGAAGTGGCGCAGCGGATCCGCGCGCAGATTCGCGAGGAAACCCAGCTCACCGCATCCGCAGGCGTGGCGCCGAACAAGTTTCTGGCCAAAATCGCGTCGGACTGGCGCAAGCCGGATGGCCAGTTTGTCATCCGGCCGCAGCAGGTGGAGGGCTTTCTGGTGGACCTGCCAGTGGCCGTAATCCCGGGCGTGGGCAAGGTCATGGCCAGCCGGCTCGATGCGCTGGGTCTGCATCGCGTAGGTGACCTGCGGGCGCTGGGACGCAGCGCGCTGGAGGGCCAGTTTGGTCGCTGGGGTGGCCGCCTGTTCGAGCTCTCGCTGGGCATCGACGAGCGCGCGGTGGAGCCCAATCAGCCGACCCAGTCGATATCGAGCGAGGACACCTTCGCCACCGACCTGCCGCTGGAGCAGCTCGATGATCCGATTCGGCGCCTCGCCGAGCGAACCTGGCAGGCGGCGTCGAAGGAGCGTCAGCGGGTCGGACGAACGGTGGTGCTGAAAGTGAAGACGGCCGATTTCCGCCAGTTCACGCGCAGTCACACGCCGACCGATCCGCCGGCGTCGGCGGCGCAGCTGATCGGCATCGCGCTGGCCCTGAGCGGTCGGGTGGCGATGCCGGCGCAGACCCGCTTTCGACTGGTCGGGGTCGGCCTTGGCAACTTTGTGGATCGGGCGGACCTGTTCAAGCAGGGCGAAATGTTCGGCGCGACGCTTGCCCCGGCCGAGGTTGAGCCGCTGGACTGACCCGCGTCAATCGGCGCCGCGGAGGGCAACGGTGGTGGCCTCAGAAGACGAACATCAGCGCCAGCGAGAGCAGGCCGTAAATCCCGATCACCGCCCAGAAATAGCCAGGCTCCTCATCGCGCAGGATGGTTCGGCCCCATGCCCGATGTTTGGCATAAACAGCGCCGCGCTGCGCCGAGTAAAGCGCATAGATCGCAAGCACTACACCGAGCATCTTGAACATCGGCCCTTCCGAATTTCCCCAGTGCACTTCGCGACGCGTGGAGCGTGCGGGTGTGACCCGCCGCGGCGGCTGAATCAGTCTTCGTCCGACCTTGGCCGATAGGCGTCAGCCAGCTGCTTCTGAACGCCAGGCGGCACCGGTTCGTGATGGCTGAACTCAATGGCGTAGCGGCCGCGTCCGGCGGTCAGCGCCTTGAGCTCGCTGGCGTATTCGCCGACCTCCGCCATCGGCACCTGCGCCTTCACCACCCGCTCGCCGCCGCGCAGCGAGTCGCTGCCATTGATGCGCGCACGCTTGCTCGACAGGCCGCCGGTCACATCGCCCATGTACTGCTCGGGCACCGACACGTCGAGGTTGACGATCGGCTCAAGGACGATCGGGCGCGCCTTGCCGATCGCATCCAGAAACGCCTTCCTGCCAGCCGCCACAAAGGCGACTTCCTTGGAGTCGACCGGATGGTATTTGCCGTCATACACGATCACCCGCAGGTCCTGCAGCGGATAACCTGCAACGGCGCCGTGATCAAGTACCGTCCGCACACCCTTCTCGATCGCCGGCAGGAACTGGCTGGGAATGGTGCCGCCCTTTACCTCGTTGACAAACTCGAAGCCGCCGCCGCGCGGCAGCGGCTCGATGCGCAGGAACACCTCGCCGAACTGTCCGGCGCCACCGGTCTGCTTCTTGTGCCGATGGTGACCGTCGGCGCGGGCCGAGATGGTTTCGCGATAGGCGATCCGCGGTGGGCGTGCGCTCACCTCGACCTGGTAGCGATCCTTCATGCGCTCAAGCATCAGCTTGATGTGCAGCTCTCCGAGGCCACGAATGATGGTCTCGTTGAGTTCCGCGTTGTGTTCGATGCGAAAGCACGGATCTTCCTCATGCAGCCGGTGCAGGGCGTTGGCGAGCTTCTGTTCCTGGCCCTTGTGCAGCGGCTTGATCGCCAGTCCAAACATGGGCTGCGGAAAGTCCAGCGGCTTCAGCCGGATGTCATCCTCGTCATGGCTGTCGTGCAGGATGGCGTCGAAGTGGATCTCCTCGACCTTGGCGACTGCCGCAATGTCGCCAGCGATGACCTCGTCGATCTCCACCTGTTCCTTGCCGCGCAGCTTGAACAGGTGACCGACCTTGAACGGTTTCTTGCCGTTATCGATCAACAGCTGGGTATCGCGTCGAACGGTGCCCTGGTAAAGCCGGAAGATGCCCAGTTTGCCCACGAACGGGTCGTTGACGATCTTGAACACGTCGGCAATGACATGCGCCGCGAGGTCGGGCGTGGCGATGATCGGTTCGGCGCTGGCGCCCTTGGTGAACGGCGGCGGGTTGGCCTCCCGCGGGTTGGGCATCAGCGTTTCGAACAGGTCGAGCAGCTCGCGCACGCCTGCGCCGGTGCGCGCCGAGACAAAGCAGATAGGCACCAGGTGGCCCTCGCGCAGGCACTGCTCGAAGGCGTCGTGCAGCTCCTGCCCGGACAGCCCCTCTTCGCCCTCTTCGAGATAGTGGCCCATCACGTTTTCGTCGATCTCGACGATCTGGTCGATGATCTGCTGGTGGGCAACAGCCACCGACGAGAAATCGCTGTCGCCGCTGGCGCTGCGGAAGCAGTTGATCACGCCCTGGCGGCCGCGCGCCGGAAGATTCACCGGCAGGCATTCGCGCCCGAACGCGTCCCGCAGCTGCTCGACGAGAAATTCCAGATCGGCCTCGACGTGGTCGATCCGGTTGACGATCAGCAGCCGGCACAGGCGTCGCGCGCGGGCGTAATCCATCAGTCGCTGGGTGCTGTGCTCGATCCCGGCGGCGGCGTTGACCACCACTGCGCAGGTTTCGACCGCAGCGAGCGCGGACAGCGTCGGGCCGCGAAAGTCGGTGTAGCCGGGCGTGTCAATCAGGTTGACATGGACGCCACCGTGGTCGATGGCGGCAATGGTCGAATTGATCGAATGGCCGCGGGCCTTCTCCAGCGGGTCGAAGTCCGACAGGGTGGTGCCGCGCTCGACGCTGCCGGCGTTCTGCAGCGTGCCCCCGGCGTGCATCAGGGCTTCGAACAGCGTGGTCTTGCCGGCGCCGGCATGACCCGTAAGCGCAATATTGCGAATGTCGACCGTGCGATAAGCAGGCATGTGGTGATCCTCCCCAAGACCCGACGCTGGCAGCCGGTCGAACGTGGGGCGAGGCGATTCGCAGCCCGGCCAGCCAAGGACCGACACGGCGCTAGAGTTTCAGTCCGCCGGCGCGGGGTCAAGGTTCGGCTGCGGTGCAGTGCAGCATGAGGTAGGGCGTACACTGCCCGCGCTCGCCGAACGGGTTGGCGATCACTACCGAGAGGAGTCTGGCCGATGGCCCTGAAACGCTACGCAACTGCCTGGTGGGAAGGCGATCTGAAATCCGGCCGTGGCTGCATGAGCACGCCGCAAAGCGGACTGTTCGCCGACCAGAAATACTCGTTCAACACCCGCTTCGGTGAAGAGAAGGGCACCAATCCTGAGGAGCTGCTGGCAGCGGCGCACGCCGGCTGCTTCAGCATGGCGCTGGGCTTCATGCTGCAGAACGCCGGCTTGACCGCGAGCCGCATCGACACCCGGGCCGAGGTCAGCATGGAGATGGCGCCATCACCGAGCGCCACCGCCGTCCACCTGACGGTGTCGGCTAACGTGCCTGGCTGCAGCGCGGAGCAGTTCGCTGCGATTGCCGACAACGCCAAGCAGAACTGCGTGATTTCGCGGGCACTGGCAATTCCAGTCAGCATGACGGCGACGCTGTCGGAGTGACATCGCGAGCCCGGCGGTGCGCCGCCGCCGGGCATTTCATTGAGTGTCGAAACGTCGCCGCAGCGGGCGCTTGCTGTCGGCAACCTGGCAGCCTGTCGGACGTAGGTGGTCGAGGCGATTGCTGGCTGCGTGAGGACAGACAACGACGATTCGCAGGCCCATAGCAGCGCTATGGGCCAGGAATTGGCGGCGTGCGCTTTTTTTTTGCTCTCGTGCCGCGCAGACGGATTTGCAGCCCGGCCGACCTAACCCGCATGTTTCATGAATCTCGCGCGCCCTCGTTTGTCTCTTGTCCGCACAGGAGACTACGTCAGTCGGTCGTATGGCCCGTTACGCCGCTCCTTCGGTAGTCTCCTGTGCGAACAACATCCTGCGCGATCATCGCGCGAATTCATGAAACATGCGGGCTACGTCCGACCGGCTGCTAGCCGCTGCTGTCGAGCACCTGAACGGCTTTTTCGGGTTCACAACCGATTAAGTGCGGCAACTCTAGCGTTTGCGCTGCACGAACCCGCGGGGTTCGCGATCAGGAGATTGACGATGAGCCGCACCCTTGCCTCTACCCTGCTGGCCTCACTGCTGCTGTCGGGCGCAGCGCTGGCCAATGATTACGGCCGCGATCGCCAGTTCGGTGAAACCGCTTGGGCGGACGTGGTGAATGTTGAGCCGATCTACAGCAGCTATGACCGGCCGGTGGCGGACAGCCAGTGCTACCAGCAGCCGGTTACATATCGCGAGCCGGTCCGCTATCGCGGCGGACACCGCGACCGCACCCCTGCCATCCTCGGCGCCATCGTCGGTGGCGTGGTCGGCAGCCAGTTCGGCAGCGGCAGCGGACGCGACGCGGCGACCGCGGCCGGCGCGCTGCTGGGTTACAGCGCCGTGCGCGATGACCAGCGCCGCTACGGTGGTCATTATGCGAGCGGTGGGCGCGAGTACACCCGCTACGAGAACCGCTGCACCACGCAGACCAATTACGTTCGCGAGGAGACGATCAGCGGTTACGACGTGACCTATCGTTACCTCGGAAAGACCTACCGGACGACCACCGACTACGATCCGGGTCGGCGCATCGAGGTTGCGGTGGACGTGCGGCCGGTGCGCTAAGCGCTCAGCCCGGGGGCGGCCTGCTTGCCCCTCGGACAACCCGGTGACAGGACCGGCGCCGAATCGAATCCGGCGCCGGTCTGCGTTTGCGCATCCGGGTGCAGCAGTCGGCGGATCTGACCAGCCGACGCGAGGTCGCGCTGCGCACGGCTTCGGACTGCTCCGCTACTCCAGTTCGCGATGGAAGCTCACCACCTGCTGGCGGCCGCCGTCACGCAGGTGGTCGGCGAGCTTTTCCGCCAGGTAGACCGAGCGATGTCGGCCGCCGGTGCAGCCAAAAGCGATCGTCACGTAGCTGCGTGACTCGCTCTCGAAACGCGGCAGCCAGGTGTCAAGAAAGGCGGCGATCTGAGTGAAGAACTGGACCACCAGCGGGTCCGCGTCCAGATGCTCGCGGACCGCCTTGTCGCGACCCGAAAGTGGCCGCAGCCCGGGGTTCCAGTGCGGATTGGGCAGGCAGCGCGCGTCGAACACGAAGTCCGCGTCAATCGGTACGCCGCGCCGGTAGGCGAACGACTCCAGCAGAAGGGTCAAGCCCGGAAGTTGGCCGGTGCCAAGCTCGGTGATGATCAGCCGCCGCAGCTGGTGGACATTCAGCTCGCTGGTGTCGATCACGCGGTCGGCCAGCGCCATCAGTGGCCGCAGCAGTCGCCGTTCCTGGGCGATCGCCTCGGCCAACGGCAGGCCGCCCTGACTCAGCGGATGCCGGCGGCGGGTTTCCGAGTAGCGCTTCAGCAGGGCCTCGTCGCGGGTGTCCAGAAACACCAGCTCATGTTCGATACCCATTCGGCCGACTTCGGCGAGCGCCTGCGGCAGGTGGCCAAGGTCCTCGCGCCGATTGCGCACATCGATACCAACCGCCAGCCGCCGCGGCGGCTCGGCACCCTCAAGAACGCTTCGGACAAAATCCGGCAGGAGGTCAGAGGGCAGGTTGTCCACGCAGTAGCAGTCAATATCCTCCAGCGTGCGCAGGGCGACACTCTTGCCGGAGCCCGACAGCCCTGAGACGATCAGCAGGCGCGGGGACGCAATGGCGGGGCTGATTGGAGTGTCTACCATGGCGACTGGTGGCGCATCTGATGCGCCTGGCGGTCAATGAAAGTCTGCGCGGCATCGATCCCCTTGGACTTCAGCACGTGCGAGCGCACCGCAGCCTCGACCAGCACAGCAAGGTTGCGGCCTGGCGCGACCGGCAGGGTGATCAGCGGCACGTCGATATCAAGCACGCTGCGGCGGCTGAGGTCGCCATACAGGCGGTCGACGGGCTTTGGGTTCATCTGCGGGTCCTGGCGCTCAAGGTGAACGATCAATCGCAGGTACTTGTTGCGCTTCACGGCGGTATCGCCAAACATCTCACGCACGTTGAGCACACCAAGCCCGCGCACTTCCAGCAGGTCCTGCAGCAGATCCGGGCAGGTGCCATCAAGAATGTCCGGCGCGATGTTGGTGAACTCCGGCGCGTCATCGGCAACCAGCCGGTGTCCGCGGGTGATCAGCTCCAGCGCCAGCTCACTCTTGCCGGAGCCGCTTTCGCCGGTCAGCAGTACGCCAATCGAGTGCACCTCCATGAATACGCCGTGCAGCGTCGAGCGACGGGCCAGCGCGCGCGCCAGGTGGTACTGGATGTAGGTGAGCAGTTCGTGGCCGCGCCGCGGTGACAACCACAGCGCTGTGTTTGATTCGTTGGCCACGTCGCGCAGGTCAGGCGGACACGACTGGTCCTTGGTCAGCAGCAGGGCCAGTGGTTTGGCGTTGGCGATCTTGGCCAGCGTTTCCCAGCGTGGCCGCGGCTCCAGCCCGTCGAGATATTCCAGTTCGGCCGAGCCGAGGATCTGCACCTGATTGGCGTAGATGGTGTTGAGGTAGCCCACCAGCGACGGCCGGCGATGCAGGTCCTCTCCGGATTCAAGCACCCGCGCTTCGCCGCGCTGGCCAGCCAGCCAGCGCAGGCCGAGCCGATCCTTCAGCTGGTCAAACAGTTCGCGGGCGGAGATGCGGGCCTGCATGGCGACGGGTTCAATCTCCGCAGGGTCGGCCGGCCGGATCAGCCGAGTGGGAAGGCAGGCTAGGCTGCAGCGTGCGTCTTGCGCCAGTTGGCCAGTTCGTCGAACAGCGTCGTGGAGTCGCGTGCGGCGCGCAGGCGGGTGGAGAGTGACGGATCGCTGAACATTTCGGCAAGCTGCGAGAGCAGCTGCAGGTGCTGATGGGTGAAGTGCTCGGGCACACCCATCGCAAACAGCAGGTCGACAGGTCGCCCGTCAGGGGCGCCAAAGTCGATCGGCGCATCCAGTTGGACAAAACAGCCCGACGCCGTGGTGAGCGCGTCGCTGCGGCCGTGCGGGATGGCAATCCCCTGTCCCAGCGCGGTCGAGCCGAGCTTTTCACGGGCGCAAAGGCTGTCGAAGATACGCCGTTCCGCCTCGTCGCCCTGACCGTCGGCAAGCAGCCCGGCAAGTAGCTCCAGCAGCCGCTTCTTGCTGGTGACGCTGGCGCCCGCAATGACGCGGGCAGGGGATAGAAGGTCAATCAAATGCATCGCATTGGCCAGGTTGCGGTCAGCCGAAACTGCCGGTGCGCGCGGCGGACTCGCCGCGGTGATGGTCGGTGAGTTTTTCCTTCACCTTGAGCACCTGGCGGTCGATTTTGTCGGCCAGCAGGTCGATGGCGGCGTACATGTCTTCGGCGACCGAGTTGGCATGCAGGCTGCGGCCGGTCAGATTGAGCGTTGCCTCAGCTTTCTGGTCGAGCTTGTCGACGCCAAGAATGACGTGGACATCGAGAACCTGGTCGAAATGGCGCTGGAGTCGCTCAAGCTTACTGTGCACATAGTCGCGCAGCGCTGGCGTGACGTCGATCTGGTGACCGCTGACCTCGATCCTCATGCTGACCTCCTTGGTGTCCGATAGCCGCAGGATGCAAACCACTCCGCCGGCCGCAGCGGCAGCGCCGCCGGCGAATAGTGCTGGGAAGCGTGGGGGGAGGGCGCTGCGTGCGCGCCAGTCCAGGTTGGCAGATGCTGCATGTCAGGTCAGCTCAGCCTCTGGCGCTCGTTGGACGAGGGGATATTCATCGCTTCCCGGTATTTTGCCACGGTTCGTCTGGCCACGGTGACGCCCTGGTCCTGCAGCTGCCCGACCAGGCGGGCGTCGGACAGCGGCTGGCGAGGGCTTTCCGCCTCGATCAAACGCCTGATCATGGCTTGTATGGCGGTGCTCGAGGCCGAGCCACCGTCGACCGTGGACAGACTGCTTGAAAAGAAATGTTTCAATTCAAACGTGCCGCGCGGCGTGTGCAGGTACTTGCGGGTGGTGACGCGGGAAACGGTCGATTCGTGCAAGCCGACCTCATCGGCAATCTCGCGCAGCACCAAGGGACGCATGGCTTCCGGACCATGGTCGAGAAAGGCGTTTTGCCGTCCAACGATGGCGCGGGCCACCCGCAGCAGGGTGTCGGCGCGGGTTTCGAGACTGCGGATCAGCCACCGCGCCTCCTGCAGCTGGCCGCGCAGATAGGCGGCGTCGCTGCGGGCGGCGCCGCCGATCAGCGATTCGTAGTGGCGGTTGATCCCCAGTCGCGGGCTCGACCCGCCGCCCAGCCGCACGTCCCAGCGCCCGGACTGGCGAAACACGTAGGCGTCGGGCGCGATGTACTCGACGCTGCTGCTGGCGTACTGGGCGCCGGGCCGCGGGTCCAGGCTGCGGATCAGGGCGATGGCCGCCTCCACCGCATCAAGTGGGGCCGCGATCTGCTTTGCCACCCGCTCGGCGCCGTGGCGGGCCAACAGCTCGAGTTCGTCGGCGACGATCTGCAGCGCCAGCGCCCGCAGCGGCGCATCGCTTGCCCCTGGTAGGCCCTTCAGCTGCACCGTTAGGCACTCGCGCAGGTTGCGGGAACCGACGCCAATCGGGTCGAAATGCTGGATGCGGCATCGAACCGCTTCAACTTCCGGTTCATCGGCGTCGAAGTCCGGCCGCATGGCCAGCGCGATTGCCGCGCTGGCCTCGTGCAGATAGCCGTTCTCGTCGATTGCATCGATGATGGCCAGCGCAATCGCATGGTCGCGCGACGACATCGGTGTCAGATTGAGCTGCCAGAGCAGATGGCTGATCAGGCCTTCCTCCGTTGCCGCCGACAGCTCGCGCTCCTCACCGCTGCTGGCGGAGCTGCTTGATCGAGGCAGGTCCTCGTCCCAGTCGAACGCTTCAGCCTCGTAGAGGTTCTCATCCGCTTCGTTGGTGTCGGCCTGCTGGTCCGGCGCGGCACGCTCCGGCGGCGGCTCCGGCACAGCGTCCGGCGATGCCTCACTCTCGTCTTCGGCCTCTTCAAGCAGCGGGTTGCTCTCCAGAGCCAGGCTGATTTCGGTTTCCAGCTCGGTGCTGGAGAGCTGCAGCAAGCGGATCGCCTGCCGCAGCTGAGGCGTCAGGGTGAGGCTTTGACCGAGTCGCAGCTGCAGGCTGGGCTTCATGGCAATGGCAGCCTTGCGTTCCGATTCACATCCGGAAACTGTCGCCGAGGTATACCCGACGGACATCCGGATCGGCCAGCAGATCGCCGGGCGAGCCCTGTGCCAGCACCCGGCCGTCGCTGAGGATGTAGGCGCGGTCGCAGATTCCCAGCGTCTCGCGGACGTTGTGATCGGTGATCAGCACGCCGATGCCACGCTGCTTGAGGTGCCGGATGATCTTCTGGATGTCGCCAACCGAGATCGGATCGACGCCGGCAAAGGGCTCATCGAGCAGCATCAGGCGCGGTTTGGCCGCCAGTGCGCGGGCAATTTCGACCCGCCGCCGCTCGCCGCCGGACAGCGAGGCGCCCAGCTGGGTGGCGACGTGGGCGATCTGCAGTTCGTCGAGCAGGGCAGCCAACTCGCTGGCGCGACCGTTGGCATCCAGATCGCGGCGCAGTTCGAGGATGGCCATCACGTTGTCGGCCACGCTCAGGCGGCGGAATACCGATGGCTCCTGCGGCAGGTAGCCGACTCCGCGCTGTGCACGTTCGTGCATTGGCCGCTGGGTGATGTCTTCGCCGTCGAGCAGAATGGTGCCAGCATCCGACGTCACCAGCCCGACGATCATGTAGAAACAGGTGGTCTTGCCGGCGCCGTTGGGGCCGAGCAGCCCAACGACCTCGCCAGCATCCAGGGCAAGTCCGAAATCCTTGACGATTTCGCGCGAGCCGTATCGCTTGCGCAGGCTGCGGGCAACCAGCATCAGCCGGCGGGAGCCGCTGGCTTGGCGGCACGCGGTGGAATCGTCATCTGCACCCGGCCACCTTCGCCGCCGCCTCCAAGCCGCCCCGAGGTCAGGTCGTAGCGGATCCGCGGGCCGCGCAGCTCGCCTTCCGGCTGGGTGACGATCACGTCGCCAGTCAGCACCATGACTTTGTTGATCACGTCGTAGTCGATGGTGCGGGCACGCGCCTGCATCTGGCCGCCTGAATCGAGAGTCTGCTGCAGCTGCGCGGGAGCGCCCTCCAGCAAGGCGCGCTTGATCTCGCCGGCGCTGCGCTCGATGGTGGCATCGGAGGACTTGATCTGCAGGCTGCCCTGGCTGATCACCACGTTGCCCTTCAGCAGTGCCCGGCCATTTTCGCCCAGCGTCGCGTCGGTCCAGTCGGCGCCGATCTCCATCGGCTGGTCGCGGTCACTCTCCAGGGCGAGAGTGGGCCACGCAGCCAACGCGAGCGGCAGTATCAGCAAGGAACTAGGGCGAAACAGCGGCATGGCGGATACGCACGTTGGAGAGGAGTTCGACCCGCCGCGCGTTCAGATCGCCGCGGAGGCCGGTGGCGGTGAGTATAGAGCCCGGTTCGGTGACGGTCACCGCGAGGTCGCTGACCACCCGCCGTTCGCGCGGAAAAAGCGTCAGCGCTTCGCTTTGCAGCAGTATCGGTTCGGTTCCCGGAGCGGTTGGGCCGCGCACTTGGGCGTTGCCAATCAGGCGCAGCTCGGTTCCCTCTCGATCAACCCATGCGCGGTTCGCGCTGCTGGTCCAGATCTTTCCACCGTCGTCCGGTGAGCTGAACAGCGGGGCTTCGATATCCAGTGTGCCCAGATGCGGGTGTCGCGTCAGGCGCGGACCGGAGGCGGCAAACGACTCCTTGCCGGCAGCGTCCAGCGCAATCAGATCGAAGTCGAACAGGAGATAGTCCGAGCGCGGCGGTCCGACCAGCTCCGGTGGGCCGGCGTCGCGGCGCAGCTGCCAGACCCAGATACCGCTGCCGGCGGCCACCAGCAGCAGCAGGGCGGTAACGGCACGACGGCGAGGACTCACGCGCCGACCCTGGCCGCATGCTTCATGAATTCGCGCGAGGGCGCGTGAGATTCGTGAAACATGCGGGCTAGGTCCGACAGGCTGCTAACCATCGGTGAATCGGGTCAGCACCGCTGCAGCCAGGCCGCGCGCCGCCAGCAGTCCATCACAGACTTCCCGCACGGCGCCGTTGCCGCCGCGTGCGTGGGTTTTCCACTCCGCGCGCTGCAGCACCCACGGATGCGCGTTGGCGGGTGCGATTGCCATGCCGGCGATGCGCATCGCCGGCAGATCAGGCAAGTCATCACCCATGAAGGCCGCCTCAGCCAGCGCGATACCCAGACTGGCACAGACCTCGCGCAGGCTGTCGGCCTTGTTGGCGCTGCCCTGAAAGACATGCGCGATGCCCAGTTCGCGCGCGCGCAGCTCGACCACCGGGCTACGGCGGGCGGTCACCAGCGCGACCGCAATTCCAGACTCGCGCAGCAACCGGAGTCCGAAGCCATCGTGGACGTGGAACGACTTCAGCTCGCTGCCGTCGCTGGACAGCGTCAGCCGACCGTCGGTGAGGGTGCCATCGACATCCAGCGCCAGCAGCCGGATGCCAGCCACCGCGGCGCGGATCGCAGCGGGCGGCATTGCAAACGGGTCGGTGCTCAAACGACGCGCGCCCGCAGCAGATCGTGAATGTTGAGCGCGCCAACCACCCGCCCCGCGGCGTCGACCACGATCAAGCCGCTGATCTTGTGCTCTTCCATCAGGCGGGCCGCTTCCACCGCCAGCCGTTCGCCGCGGATGGTCTTTGGCATTGCATTCATCGCGCTCTGCACCGGCGTGCTGCGCGGGTCGAGGCGGGCTTCGTCAAACGCCCGACGCAGGTCGCCGTCGGTGAACACGCCGAGCAGCCGATCCTCGGCGTCGACCACCGCCGTCATGCCGAGCCGCTTGCGGCTCATCTCGACCACCGCATCGCTCAGCGACGCCTCGGACGTAACGCGCGGCACCGCGTCGCCGGTGTGCATGATGTCGGCGATGTGCAGCAGCAGCCGGCGGCCCAGACTCCCGGCCGGGTGCGAGCGCGCAAAGTCCTCCGCGGTGAAGCCGCGCGCTTCGAGCAGCGCGACCGCCAGCGCATCGCCCATCACCAGCGCCGCGGTGGTGCTGGAGGTGGGCGCCAGTCCGAGCGGGCACGCCTCCTCGCTGACGCTGACATCCAGATGCACGTCAGCCAGGCGAGCCAGCGTCGAGTGCGGTCGGCCGGTCATGGCGATTACCGGATTTCCCTGGCGGCGCAGCGCCGGGATGATGGTCAGCACTTCGTCGGTCTCGCCCGAGTTGGACAGCGCCAGCACCACGTCGGCATCGGTGATCATGCCGAGGTCGCCGTGGCTGGCCTCGCCGGGATGAACGTAGATGGCGGGGGTGCCGGTCGAGGCCATGGTCGCCGCGACTTTTCGCGCGATATGGCCGGACTTGCCCATGCCGATAGCCACCAGTCGCCCGCGGCAGGCCAGGATAAGCCGGGCGGCGGCGGCAAAGTCGGCGTTGATCTTGGGGCGCATGGCCTGCAGCGCGCGGGTTTCGATATCCAGAACCCGCTGGCCGCTGTCCACCAGCACGGCATCCGGGTGCTGAGCCGACACCGGCGGTCTGAGCGGCTGCAGTTGAGCATTCATGCGTGGGTGCGACTCCGGTCGGAGCAGAAATGATACGTAGCGCCTGGCTGAACGGCCGGCCGATGCCCGCCCGGACGCCATCGTTTACACTTACTAGCTACATTCTAGCGCAGCGCTGGCGTCACCCGGTCGGGAGTACCCAGCGGTTGGCGGCGCAATCCGCCCCCGCGCTCATCCCTCCTTCAAGAGACCTGACCATGGATGCACACTCGTTGCGCCAGCTTATAGAAGCCGGACTGCCGGACGCCAAAGTCGATGTGCAGGGCGACGACGGCGTTCACTTCGAGGCGCTGGTCGTGAGTCCCTCATTTGGCGGCAAGCTGCCGCTGGCCCGCCACCGCATGGTCTATGCCGCGCTGGGTGAGCGCATGGGCGGTGAAATTCACGCGCTGTCGCTGAAGACACTCACCCCAGCCGAAGCGCAGGGTCAGCGCTGATGGCGGGCATCCTGATCTCCGGCGGCGAGCCGATCAACGGCGAGGTCATCATTTCCGGCGCCAAGAACGCGGTGCTGCCGATTCTTGCCGCCGGCCTGCTGGCCGACGGGCCGATGGACATCGGCAACGTGCCGCACCTGCATGACGTGACCACCACCATGGAGTTGCTCGGCCAGATGGGCGTTGATCTGGCCATCGACGATCGCATGCGCATCCATTTGGACTCGCGACCAGCTGATCGCTACTACGCCCCGTATGACCTGGTGAAGACGATGCGCGCGTCGATCCTGGTGCTTGGGCCGCTGCTGGCGCGCTTTGGTCGCGCCGAAGTCTCTCTGCCGGGCGGCTGCGCGATCGGCTCACGGCCGGTTGACCAGCACATCCGCGGACTGGCGGCGCTGGGCGCCGAGATCAGCGTCGAGGGCGGCTATATCCGGGCTTCGGCCAAGCGCCTGCGCGGCACTCGCATCGTGATGGACCTGGTCACCGTCACCGGTACCGAGAACATCATGATGGCGGCGGCGCTGGCCAGCGGCACCACCGTGATCGAGAACGCCGCGCAGGAGCCGGAAGTGGTTGATCTCGCCAATTGCCTGAACGCCATGGGCGCGCGGATCAACGGCGCGGGCACCACTACGCTGGTTATCGACGGCGTCGAGCGGCTCAACGGTTGCCGCTATGACGTATTGCCCGACCGCATCGAAACCGGCACCTTTCTGGTCGCCGCCGCCATTACCGGCGGGCGCGTGCTGGCCAAGCGGGCCCGCGCAAGCACGCTGGACGCGGTGCTGGTCAAGCTGGAAGAGGCCGGCGCCCACGTCAACACCACCGCCGACACGATCGAAGTCGACATGCGCGGCCAGCGCCCGAAGGCGGTCAATCTGACCACCGCGCCGTATCCGGCGTTCCCGACCGACATGCAGGCCCAGTTCGTCGCCCTCAATGCGATCGCCGAAGGGGTTGGCATCATCACTGAGACGGTGTTCGAGAACCGCTTCATGCACGTCCAGGAGCTGCAGCGGCTGGGTGCCGACATCCGGGTCGAGGGCAAGTCGGCGATTATCCGCGGCGTTGACCACCTGAGTGCGGCGCCGGTCATGGCAACCGACCTGCGCGCCTCGGCGAGTCTGGTGCTGGCGGGGCTGGTCGCGCGCGGCGACACGCTGGTCGACCGCATCTATCACATCGACCGTGGCTACGAGAACATCGAGGAAAAGCTCGGCTCGCTGGGCGCGCGAATCCGCCGCTTGCCCAACTGATCGGCCAGGCGGTCGCGCATGCGGCGGGTCAGCGCGCGGCTGTCGGTGTGACGGAGATCAACCGCAGTTCATAGGTCGGTTTGCCGGTTTCGACCTGCAGCATGCGCACCGGAGTGGGAGCGAGGTCGGGCGCGTACCAGGCGCTGACCACCCGCCGCTTGGCCGGCCGCTCGCCGCGCACCGGAACCGCCTCGAACCTACCGGCCGGCACGCTGATCGGCTCGACTGGTCCCACCGTGTAGTCGACCGCGTCGGCGCTGCCGCGATCAAACAGGCGGTAGCGCAGCACGGTGCCTGCGTCGGCGCCACTGTCCAGCGCCAACACCAGATTCAGCAGCGGCCCATTGACCGCGTCGGGGCTCAACGGCGTTGGCTGGCGTTGATCCGGCTTCAGGTCGCCTTCCCAGCGGGCGACCTGCGCGTCCCAGTCGAACACCGTGCGAACTTCGCGGCTGCGGATCAGGGTCTCGCTGCGCGATATCGACGACAGCAACTGCGGACGCCCGTCGACGAGGCGGAAGTGGCTGGTCTGATTGGCGCCGAAGCCCGACAGTCTGGCCAAACCGGCGGTGCCCTTGGCCTCCACCGAATGCAGCCAGCTGCCCGACGCTTCCTCGGTCAGGGTCATGCGGCTGCTGCCCTGCGACTTGCCGTCAATCAGCACCTCGTACTCGGCGCTGAATGGACGCAACTCGGTGGCCGCCAGCGATCCCGCCGCAAGCAGCAGCGCTGCGGCGACAACCGACCGCCTCATGCCTGCATCTCCCGCAGGCGACCCGATTGCGTGTCGAGCTGCAGCGGTGCTGTCAGCCGCCGCTGGTCGATCTCGATCACATCGTCACGCAGCCGCAGACGACGCTCGGCAAACAGCCCCACGGTGGCGCACAGCAGCGGGTGCTCGCATGCCAGCACGCGGCGCGCGAGCCTGTCCGGCGTGTCGTCAACGGCCACTGCGATGCGGGCCTGCGAGATAACCGGTCCGCCGTCCAGTTGGGCGGTGACGAAATGGACGCTGGCGCCGTGTTCTGCGTCGCCGGCCTCCAGCGCGTGTCGGTGGGTGTGCAAGCCGCGATGACGTGGCAGTAGGGAAGGGTGGATATTGATCATTTTCTGTGACCGGTTGTGCAGCGCAACGGCGCCAAGGATGCGCATATATCCGGCACAGACGATGAGGTCGGGCTGAACGGCATCGACCTCAGCAAACAGCGCCGCCTCGTGCTGCGGCCGATCCGCGAAGTCGCGTCGGGCCATCGCAACCGCTGCAACGCCGGCCGCGCGTGCGCGATCCAGTACGTCCGCTGCCGGCTGGTCGGAGAATACGCCGACCAGATCGACAGCCAGCTGTCCGCGGCCGGCGGCATCGAGCAGGGCGGCGAAATTGCTGCCGCGTCCGGAGGCCAGCACGGCGACCCGCAGCGGCGGCTGGTCGGCTCCAGTCATGCGGGTCAGGTCGCGACCTTCAGCCGATCCGCACCCGGTTACCGTCGGCGGCAACCACCTCGCCGATGTGCCAATGGGCAAGACCGAAGCCGTCCAGCGCCGCTTCGATCGCGGCGCAGGCGTCGGGCGCTGCGACCAGAACGAACCCGATACCGCAGTTGAACGTCCGCCACATCTCGCTGTCGATCACGCCGCCTTCGCGCTGCAGCCAGTCAAACACTGGCGGCAGCGGCCAGCTGCGCGGGTCGATTGCCAGTCCCAGGCCCTCCGGGATGACCCGGATGATGTTCTCCGCCAGCCCGCCACCGGTGATATGCGCCATGGCGTGAATCGGGTGCGCGGCCAGCAGGGCCAGCACCGGCTTCACGTAAAGACGGGTCGGCGCCAGCAGCGCGTCCGCCAGGCTGGTGCCGCCCAGATCAAGCGCCAGCGGCCGCCCGGCGCGTTCGAGGATGCGTCGAATCAGCGAGTAGCCGTTGGCATGTGGGCCGCTCGAAGCGATGCCGATCAGGCGGTCACCCCGGGTCACCTGCCGGCCGTCGAGCACCTTCGACTTTTCGACCGCGCCGACGCAAAACCCGGCCAGGTCGTAGTCGCCCGGCGCGTACATGTCGGGCATTTCAGCGGTCTCGCCGCCGATCAGCGCGCAGCCAGCCAGCTCGCAGCCGTGCGCAATGCCGCCAACCACCGCCGCAGCAATGTCGACATCAAGCTTGCCGGTCGCAAAGTAGTCCAGGAAAAACAGCGGCTCGGCGCCCTGCACCAGCACATCGTTGACGCACATGCCGACCAGGTCGATGCCAATGCTGTCGTGCCGGCCGAGCTGCTGCGCCAGTTTGAGCTTGGTGCCCACGCCATCGGTGCCCGACACCAGCACCGGTTCGCGGTACTTGCCGCTGAGATCAAACAGCGCGCCGAATCCACCCAGACCACCCATCACCTCAGGCCGCAAGCTGCGCTTGACCAGCGGCTTGATGCGTTCCACCAAGGCGTTCCCGGCGTCGATATCGACCCCGGCGTCGCGGTAGGTCAGGGGCGGGGCAACCTGGGTCACGTTGGCATCCGGCGCAGCGTCAAGGGGTCGGAAGTTTAACAGGCGCGGCCGGGCGCCCAGCGGACGTGGCCGGATGCGCGGAGCGGTAGTCCGCAGCTGCAGTCAATCGACGCCCGCGCATGGACGCCGCTGCCCGCATTGGGCACCATGCCCAATCAAAGGGGAAGGATGAACTCGATGCGCCGATGGATGCCACTGATTGGATTGCTGCTGATGCTGGTCGCCGCGCCCCCGGCGCTGGCCCAGCCGGTCGATGCCTATGAGGGGGAGGCTGCGGTGGCGTCGCAGTCGGAGGCGGACCGACAGGCCGCGCTGCCCGCCGCGCTGGCGGCGGTGTTGGTCAAACGGACCGGCGACCGTTCTGTCGCCGACGATCCGCAGCTGGCAGCCGCACTGCGTCAGGCGCCACAGCTGCTGCAGCAATTCCGCTACCGCCAGGACGGCGACAGCGGCGGCAGTGTGCTGATCGCGCGTTTCGATGCCGGTGCCGTGGATCGCGCGCTGGCCGCCGCCGGGCGCGTGCTGTGGCCCGAGCCCCGACCGCAGCCGGTGGTCTGGCTGGCCATCGACGATGGCCGCGGTCCGCGCCTGCTGGGGAGCGCGCAGGCGCAGGCGGTTGCGGCTCTGACGGCGCGCGCCCGGGCGCGCGGGCTGCGACTTACCTACCCGTTGCTTGATCTCGAAGACCAGCGTCAGATCGACGCGCCGCGCGTGTGGGCCGCCGATGGCGCGTCCGCGCAGCGGGCCGCGCTGCGCTATCAGAGCAATACGGTTCTGCTCGGCAAGCTGTTCCGCGAGGGCAGCAGCTGGGTGGCGGAATGGCGGGTGCTGCAGGATGGGGCGCAGCTGGCCGAGCAGCGCGTGACCGACAGCGACTCTGGCGTCGCACTTGCGGCGGGCGCCGAGCTGGCCGCAAGTGCGCTGGCAGCGCGCTACGCGGCGGACCTGGACAATGCCGGGCCGCCCGGTCGCTACGTGATCCGGGTCGCGGGCATAGGGTCGGCCGAAGATTACGCGCGCCTGGTTGGACAGCTGCGGCGGATGCCGGCCGTGCGCGACGCCGAGGTCACCGGCGCTGAAGGCAGCGCCGTGCTGCTCGCGCTCGAACTGACCACTGGCATCACCGGCTTCACCCGCAGCGCCAGCGGCATTGGTCTGCTGCAGGCCGACTCGGGCGCCGACGGCTCGACCCGCGTGCTGCCCGACGCCATTCACCACTTCCGCCTGCTGCCGTGATGACAAGCCCATGAGCGACACCCAGAAATGGCAGCTGGTCGCGATCACCCTGCTGCTCGGCGGCGCCGTCTATCTGCTGGCGCCGATACTCACGCCGTTCGTGGCCGCCGCGCTGCTTGCCTATCTCGGCGATCCGCTGGTGGATCGCCTGGAAGCCAAGAAGCTGTCGCGCACCGCATCGGTGTGCGTGGTGTTCAGCCTGATGACGCTGGCGATGGTGCTGTTTGTTCTCCTGCTGATACCCATGGTCGAACGCCAGATCAGTCGCTTCATTGATGGGCTTCCGGTCTATCTGCTGTGGGCCCAGGGAACCTTGCTGCCGTGGATCGAAGCCCACACCGGATTTGATATTGAAGGATTCGAAGTCGCCAGCCTGGTCGACCTGCTCAAGAGCCACTGGCAGCAGGCCGGCGGGTTCGCGGCGGCGCTGCTGGGCGGGCTGTCGAAGTCCGGCATGGCGGTGGTGCTGGTGCTCACCAACCTGCTGCTGGTGCCAGTGGTGACGTTTTACCTGCTGCGCGACTGGGACCTGCTGGTGCAGCGCATTGACGAGCTGCTGCCGCGCGCCATCGAACCTGTCGTGCGTCGACTGGCCGAACAATCCGACTCGGTGCTGTCTTCGTTCCTGCGCGGTCAGCTGTCGGTGATGCTCGCGCTGGGCGCGATCTATTCGATCGGTCTGGCCCTGGTCGGCATCGACCTGGCGCTGCTGATCGGGATGCTGGCCGGTCTGGTCAGCTTCATCCCCTACCTGGGCGCCATTGTCGGCGTTAGCGCCGGCCTGATCGCCGCCCTCGTGCAGTACGGCGACTGGATGCATGTGGCGATGGTGCTGGCGGTGTTTGGTATCGGCCAGAGCATCGAGAGCTTCATTCTCACGCCGCTGCTGGTCGGTGATCGTATTGGTCTGCATCCGGTGGCGGTGATCTTCGCGATCATGGCCGGCGGCCAGCTGTTTGGGTTTCTCGGCGTGCTGCTGGCGCTGCCGGTAGCCGCCATTGTGATGGTACTGCTGCGCTATGCCCATGAGCAGTACACCACCAGCAAACTGTATGGCGCCGTGGCCGAGCCGGCTGCCGCTGAACGAACGGCCAGCGCCGCCGATGTGCCCACGGCATCCGCCGGGCTCGCCGCGATTCCAGACGCCCCCGAGCAGCACGACGGCGGCGGCCAGCGAGCGCCGGCGTGACCACCGGCCAGATGCCGCTGGCGTTGCGCCATCCGGTCGAGCAGCGGTTCGAATGCTTCCTGCCGCTCGACACCCCGGAGCCCGCGCTGCTGCGACAAGCGTTGATGAGCGGCGGTCGGGCCTATCTTGTTGGGCCGGCCGGCAGCGGCAAAACGCACCTGCTGCTGGCCAGCGCCGCTGAGGCCGATGCGCTCGGCATGCGGGTGGCGTTCCTGCCGTTGGCGCGACTCGCCCGCCACGCCGCCGATGCGTTGGACGCTCAGACCGCCGTCGATCTGTTGTGCATCGATGAACTGGACGCTGCCGCGGGCGATGCCGACATCGAGCGCGCGCTCTTCGCACTGCACAATCGCCAGGGCGATGCCGGCGGCGCCGTGTTCTACGCTGCGCGCAGCGCCCCCAGCGAGCTGCCGTTGGGTCTGCCCGACCTGCGCTCGCGGCTCGGCCACTGCCAGCGTCTGTCCCTGCGCGTGCTTGCTGAGTCGCAGCGTCGGGCGCTGCTGGTGGCGCGCGCGCACGGCCGCGGTCTGGCGCTTGAAGACGCCGCGCTTGACTATTTGTTCCGACGCGTGGGCCGCGACCTGGGCAGCCTGACCGGCTTGCTTGATGAACTGGATCGCGCCAGCCTCGCGGCGCAGCGGCGGCTGACGGTTCCTTTTCTGCGGTCTATTCTTGAGCAACGTCCGCACGGCGCACAGCGCACCGCATGAGTCCCGATGCAGCCCCGGCAGATTCGAATCCCCCCGACCTCGACGGCGGCCAGTCGAGCCTTATCGCCGAGCGCGATCGCCTGCGGGAGCAGCTGCGCAGCAACGAGGCGCTGCTCGAACTGACCGCCCGCCTCGCATTTGATCTGCTTGGTCATTGTGATCTGGCCGATACCCTGCAGTCGGCATTGGCCGAGCTGGGGCGGGGCACCCAGATGGATCGCGTGTACCTGTTCGAGAACCGTCAGGCCCAATCCGGCACTGTGCTTTGTGACCAGCGCTACGAATGGGTGGCCGATGGCATTGAGCCGCAAATCGACAATCCGGATCTGCAGGGCCTGGATATTGATGCCATCTTTCCGCGCGTGCTGCGGGCACTCAGCAGTGGGCAAGCGTTCGGCGGATTGATCGACAGCTTTGATGCCGCCGAGCGCAGTATTCTTGATCCGCAGGGCATCCAGTCGCTGCTGATTGTGCCGATCTTTCTGGATGACGTTTTCTGGGGATTTCTCGGCTTCGACTCGGTACGCGCAGCGCGCGTCTGGAGCCCGGTCGAAACGGGTGTCATCAAGGTCGTCGCCGCCGCGCTGGGAGCGGCGATAGAGCGGCGTCGCTCCGAGGCTGAGCTGCGGCTGGCCGTCAGCGTGTTCGAGAGCACCCGCGATGCCATTGCAGTGGCCGATCTGGACGGCCGCATCATCAGCGTCAACCCGGCCTTGACCGTTGGCAGCGGCTACCGCCGCGAAGACCTGCTCAAGCGCAACTGGTGGACACTGTTCGATG
Organism: Lysobacterales bacterium; assembly: GCA_038205755.1. Lineage (GTDB taxonomy): Bacteria > Pseudomonadota > Gammaproteobacteria > Xanthomonadales > Xanthomonadaceae > JANNWF01. Next base: position 34,237 of record JBBRBN010000010.1, read on the forward strand.
AGCACATCCAGCAGCAGGCGCAGGCTGGCGACATTGCCGTCGCGTTGGCCGGTCCCGGCTACTGGCATGGCGAATGTCTCACCCTGCGCCACAGTGGCGAGCAGGTTGCGCAGTGGCTCAGTGTCAATGTCATCCGTGATGCCAGAGGCGAGCGCATTCGGCTGGTGATCGTGGCGACCGACATCAGTCCACTGAAGGCGTCAGAAGCGCGCCTTGACCATCTGGCGCATCACGATGTGCTCACTGGTCTGCCCAATCGCCGCCGGATCCAGCAGCTGTTGGACCGCGCCATCGAGACCGCTGCGGATAGCGGCCATCGTGTCGCCGTGCTGTTTCTCGACCTCGACCGTTTCAAGAGCGTCAACGACAGCCTTGGACATCCGTTCGGCGACGAGCTGTTGATCGAAGCCGTGAAGCGACTCCAGGGACGTCTGCGCGGCGAGGATCCGATCGGTCGACTGGGCGGCGATGAGTTTCTGATCGTGCTCGAGCGGCTCCACAACGTGGACGAGGCGGTCGCCGTGGCGGCCGACCTGTGCGCACGTCTGCGCGAGCCGTTTGTGATTTCCGGCACCCAGGTTTTTGCTACCGCCAGCGTGGGCATCAGTCTATATCCAGACCACGCGACCACCGCCGAGAGCCTGATCCAGAAAGCTGATCTGGCGATGTACAGCGCCAAGCAGGAAGGTCGCGATCAGGCGCACCTTTTCAATGCAGCGTTGGGTAGCGCCGCGATCGGCGCATTGACGCTCGAATCGCGGGTTCGCGATGCCATCCGCAACGACGGCCTGCGACTGCACTACCAGCCGCGGGTCGACCTGCGCAGCGGTGCCGTCTGTGGCGTCGAGGCGCTGCTGCGAATCGGCGACGGCGAGGGCGGCATGCTGTCGGCGGCGCAGGTGGTGGCGCTGGCGGAGCGGGTCGGACTGATCGTGCCGATCGGTTCCTGGGTGATTGGCGAGGCTTGCCGGCAGGCGGCGCAGTGGCGGGCCCAGGGTCTGCCGGCGATCTGCATCGCGGTGAACGTTTCGGCCCGGCAGTTCTATTCCGACGATCTGCTGCAGACCATCCAGACCGCCTTGGCCGTGCACCGGCTGCCCGCCGACGCGCTTGAGATCGAGCTGACCGAGAGCGTGCTGCTGCATCGACCCGACGAGGCCGGACAGGTTCTCGAACGGCTGGGGGAGATCGGCGTGTCGCGTGCGCTGGATGACTTCGGCACCGGCTACTCCAGCCTGTCCTATCTGATGCGGTTTCCGGTTGATCGGCTGAAGATCGACCGCGAGCTGGTTGCCGATCTGCCGCACAACCAGCGTGCCGGCGCCATCACCAGCGCCGTGGTCGATCTTGCCCATCGGCTCGGACTGCTGATCGTCGCCGAGGGTATCGAGAATGCCGCGCAGGCAGCATTTCTGCGCGAGCAGAACTTCGACGAGGCGCAGGGCTACTACTTCAGCCCGGCGCTGCCGGCTGACGCGCTGGCGGACCTGCTGCGATCCGGACTGAAGCCTTTCCGGCGCGAGGACTGACCAACCTTGCGCCAGCGGGTCCGCGTCAGGCGGTGTGTCGGGCCAATCGCTCAAACGAGAACAATCGCGTCAGGGGATGCGAGCGGCGCTCGATCTGCGCCCGCAGCAGGTCGGCGCCAAGCATGCTGTAGGTGATGCCATTGCCACCGTAGGCCATCGCGAACAGCACCCGCGGCCCGTGCTGCGCGTGACGACCGAACAGCGGCAGCCCGTCGCGGGTTTCGGCAAACGTGCCGGCCCAGGCAAACGCCGGTCTGGCCGGCAGCTGCGGAAACAGGCGTGCCACCTTGCGCTGCAGAATGGCGGCCTTGCGGTCTACCTGACGGTCGCGCCGGCCGGGAACGTCGGTGGCATCGTCTTCGCCGCCGACCAGCAGGCGGCCATCGCCGGTGCTGCGCAGATACAGGTACGGGCGCGCTGATTCCCACAGCAGGGTGTTCGACAGCCAGCCCAGCTGAGCCTGATCGACGGGGTCACTCATGTAGGCATAGCTGCTGCGATTCTGCGCCACCCGCTGGCGCAGCCAGCGCTGCGCCTCGTAGCCGCTGGCGATAACGGCATGATCGGCCTGGATCGTCACGCCCCGATCAGTGGTCAACGTCACTCGCCGCGTCGTGGCGGTCATCTTCATCACGCGGGTGCGGTCGAACACCTGCGTGCCCGTGCGCTGCAGCCGCCGCAGCAGGCGCGAGGCGAATCGATACGGATCGACGCGCGCCGCGACGCCGCTCAGGATGGCGGCCGGCGCCGTGAGTCCGAACTCGGTTTTGAGCGCCGCACGACTGAGCCAACGGACCGGAAAGCCGTGCGAGTGGCGCCAGCCGAACTCCTCGCCCAGGCGGCCTTGATCGGCCCGGTTGCTGGCGTAATAGAGGCTCTCGCTCAGCGCGAAGTCGACGTCGCCGATCTCGCGCGCGACCGCCGCCAGCGTGTCAATCGCGCTCAGACAGGCCCGATAGGCGAGCGTCGCCGACGCGTCGCCGTAGCGCTTGGCCAAGTCCACCGCATGAGTGTCGATTTCGTACTGCAGCAGTGCCGTGCTCGCCGCCGTACTGCCCCAGCCAACGTCCCGCTGGTCAAGCACCACCACCTCATGGCCGTGGCTGGCCAGCTCGTTGGCGATCAAGGCGCCGGTGATCCCGGCACCGACCACCAGCACCTCGCAACTCAGGTCGGCATCCAGTTTGGGAAAGGCGTACATCAGGCCATTCCTTATCGCCCAGTAGGGGTAGCCGCTCTTGAGGTCCATGCGAGGCTTCCGGCAACGAGGTTGATGTGAATGGCAGGCCTACGGTGCCGCGCGTGATCGCGATGCGGGAGGTCGGCGCGGTGAGGGCAACTCGGCCAACCCCGCGCGTGTTCGAAGGCGACACCTGCGTCGCTACATTGTCTGCGCGAGCGAACGCTAGACTGCCGGCATTCGCTGGCAACGTCGGTTCGATATCGCACCAAGGACCCAGCCGGAGGCGCCGTTCGCGAAGGCGCGAGTGCAGCTAGCCCGCATGTTTCATGAATCTCGCGCGCCCTCGCTTGTCTGTTGTCCGCACAGGAGACTACCTCAGTCGGTCGTATGGCCCGCTACGCCGCTCCTTGGGAAAATCTCCTGTGCGAACAACATCCTGCGCGATCATCGCGCGAATTCACGAAACATGCGGGCCAGCAATCGCCTCGACCACCTGAGTCCGACAGGCTGCCACGCAACCGGCGCCTGATCGTGTTTTGGATCTGTGTGCTGCAGCGAACAGATGGACGAGCGACGTCCGCATATCCTGCCGGCCGTGATCGGATGCCGCCCGCAGTCCGATAGCGCTTGTCCACCACGTCTGATTCCAGCAGCACGGCATCGCGATGTGGCCTCACCTCTCTAGTCGCGCGCGTGATCAAACTCTGTCGATGCCTCCTTTGCTTACCCCTGATGGCGTAATACTGCTGTCGACTGCCGCGCCGCTCGCAACGGTTCTGCAGGAGGCGCGGCAGGTCCACCAGCTCGTGGCCCAATGCAGCAATGAGCTGGCAGACGTCAATGCCGAGCTCAAGCTCAATATCGACGCACGCGAGCCCGCCACCGCCGTGCAGCGCTCGCTGCAAAAGAATGAGGCGGTCGCGGACAAGGTGGCTGTGGTCGCCGAGAAGATCGGCGTCGTTGAGACGGGGTTGAAGGGCCAGATTCGTGATCGCCGAATGGTCGACCACCAGTTTGCGGCGGCTGTCGAGCAAGAGGCCGCAGCGCGCCACCTTGCGCTGCACGATGAGCTTACCGGACTCCCCAATCGCGCACTGCTGACTGATCGGCTGGAGCACGAATTGAATCAGGCCAAGCGCCACGGCTGGCGCACCGCGGTGATGTTCATCGACCTCGACGGCTTCAAGCTGATCAACGACCGCCTGGGGCACGCCGCCGGCGACCAGGTCCTGCGGGTGGTCGCGCAGCGCTTGACCGCCAATACGCGAAGTGTTGACACCGTCAGCCGCTTCGGCGGCGATGAGTTCGTGTTTTTGTTGACGGAAGTGAAGGACGAAGCCTTCGTCGCCCAGGTGGCGGAAAAGCTTCTCACTGCACTGGACGCCCCCTGCGAGCTGGGTCAGCCGCGGTCAAGCCCAGGGCCGCAGGTCCGGGCCAGCATAGGAATCGCATTGTTTCCACTCCACGCAACCACGGCCGATGCGCTGATCACGACAGCGGACGCCGCGATGTATCAGGCCAAACAAAGCGGATCCGGCTATGCGTTCGCAATCTAGCTGTGCTGCGCGGTCGGGCGGCTACCGTCACGCATCCGGATTGAGCAGGTCGCGGGGCTCAGCCAGCGCGAACACTTTCGGCACGGCGGTCTGCGCCGCGGCGGTGACGCAATGACGCTGCATGAATTGCTCACCGTGCACCACGAGGCATTGATCGAGCGCTGTCAGGGGATGGTGGCCGAGCGCTGCATCGCCGAGCCGCGCCCCACGGAAACCAATGGGGTTGCGGTGTTTCTGCGGCAGCTCGCCGACACGCTGAAGCGCGAGCAGCTCAGCCCCCTGCGCGACAACGGTGCGCGGCCCGGCACAGCGCCCACTGCCATCGGCCAAGCCGCCGCCCGCCACGGCGTGCGGCTGCTGGAACACGGCTACCTGGTCGACCAGCTCGTTCACGAGTATGGCGACGTCTGCCAATCGATCACTGGTCTCGCACTGGAGCTGGACACGTCGATTACGACCGATGAGTTCCGCACCCTCAACCGCTGCCTGGACAATGCCATCGCCGGCGCGGTCGCGGCGTACGGGTCGCACAGCATGAGTCGCATCGCCGACAGCGAGAGCGAGCTGGCGTCGCGTCTGCACGTGTTGGCCAGCGATCTGCAGCGCTTGACCGCGATTGCCCTTCAGGCACACGCAGCCATCGTATCGGGCAAGGTCGGAATTACCGGCGCCACCGGTGCCTTGCTTGGTCACTCGTTGGACGAACTCCGCCAATTGGCGCAGCAGGCGGTGCCCGCAGGGTTGGATGTGGAGCTGGCCGCCGGCGTCTGACCCCGGTTCGCAGGCTCAGTGCTTCAGGATCACGTACAGCGCATGGATGATGCCTGGGATGAACCCCAGCAGCGTCAGCAGGATGCTCAACCAGAAGTGCCCTTTGAACCCGACTTCGAGAAACACGCCCACCGGCGGCAGGATGATCGCGAAGATGATCTTGATGATGTCGGAAGGGGTGGCGGCCATGGTTGCGTCTCCAGAGGAATGGGTTGGCGATCCAGCATGCGGCGGGGCGGGGCGTTTGTCGGTGCGATGCATCACACCGCCACAGGAACATCATTGTGTGCAGCCTTTGGGCTGCACTTCCACTGCCGCGCGAACCGTGCTCGCCGCTGCGCTCGCGATTGTTGAACGGGAACGGTCCGGACGCGGTTGCCTTTACCCAGGCCGCAGGCACTCGACGCGCTGCAGAGTGTTCGATGCACGGCCTTTCTGCGGGTGCGTTCACCAGCTCCGAGTAGCGGCATGACCCATGCCGCCGCCGGGCTCGCATAGCCGGACAGCTCGTTTGCGCCAAACACTTCCTGACAGAACGCGATGGCGGCCCTGCCATCGGCAACGTTCAGATAGGGAAGCAATTCGTGGACCCTCGACCGTGGGCCGCTCCCGGAGCGCGGGGTTGGTCCACCTCCCGTCCCGCGGGTCTGCGGCGTCATGAGCGATGTTGACCGCAACATGCGGGCTAGCGCCGCCTTGGACGCTGGGAGGGCCAAACGCTGGGCGTCATTGCACCGCTTCAGCAGCGCTGTGACCCGCATCACGCGTGGGTAAACCTTCGGCGTCATGCCGATGGCGCGGCGGAGTCGGGCGATGAACGTGCGGTGGCTGCAGCAGCTGGCGCGGCTTCGACAGCGCGCGAAGCTGCCTGCTTTGGTCAGCGGCTGGACGAAGCGTGGCCCGCGTTCGCCGTGCTTTGCGTTATGGATAGGGAGTGCGGCCATCCTGGCCGTATCTGCCGCAAGGAGAAATTCATGAAAGAGCTGCTGTTCTCATTCGAAGGTCGGGTTGGTCGCAAGACGTGGTGGCTGGCAATGCTTGGCATCATCGCCGCGGTGATCGCCGTGCAGGTGCTGATGGCGGTGCTGGCGACGATGTCGGAAACCGCTGGCCTGATCGGCGCGATTTTCGCGCTCGCGGTTTGCCTCGCGCTTTTGGTGCCCTCGCTGGCGATCACCGCCAAGCGCTGGCATGACGTCGACAAGTCCGGCTGGTGGCAGTTGCTGGGCATCGTTCCGGTGGCCAACCTGTATGCGCTGGTCATGACCGGCTTCATCAAGGGCACCGAAGGACGCAACCAGTACGGCGAGAATCCGGTGGCTGAAGGCATCGCCGGCTACCCGCGCACGGCCTGAAGGCATCTGCGCAGCGACGACGCGGGCGCCAGTGCCGCCCGCGTCGTCGTCGCGTCCGCCGCGTCTGCCGCCCGCTCAGCAACGAAACGTTCGGCCCGGGACTGGCATCGCCGGGCTATTCACGGGCGCAGCGCGCCAGCGTCCGTCTGGCCTCGACCATCCGATTTGACGCGCGCTTCGCCAGCTCTCGCCAGCGTGGTCCTCGTTCTACAGAGAACTATCGTTGCTGCCGGCGGGCGTGCTTCGCAGTTGCCGATCGAGCATCGCCAGCCGTGCCGGCGTGCCGACATCGGTCCAGCGTCCGCGGTGATGTTCTGCAGTCACGTGGCCGCGGCGGATGGCAGCCTGCAGCAGCGGGGCGAGCTTGAAGCGCGGCGGGTGGTGCTCGGCGCCTGCCGTAGGGCCAATGACGTCACGCCAGTCGGCCAACAGGGCCGGGCGGTAGACGCCGATTCCGGCAAAGGTGAGGCGCTGGTTGCCGTCAGGCTGCAGGTGACCGTCGATGCCCAGCACGAAGTCGCCGTGCGGGTGGTGGTCAGGGTTGTCGACCAGCACGAGGTGGGCGAGCCCCGCAGGCTCGGTGGGAAGACGGGAGAGGTCGCAGTCGGTCCAGGTGTCGCCATTGATAGCCATGAACGGCGCCTCGCCGAGCAGCGGCAGGGCGTTGAGCATGCCGCCGCCAGTTTCGAGCGGCTCGGCGCCTTCGTGAATCAAATGCAGGGTCAGGCCCCAGCGCGCGCCGTCGCCCAGCATCGACCCGAACTGCGCGGCAAGGTGGCAAGTGTTGACGACCACGTGGCGCACGCCAAGGCCGGCGAGCCGTTCCAGATGCCAGACGATCAGCGGTTTGCCGCCCACATGCAGCAGCGGTTTGGGCGTGTGGTCGGTCAGCGGCCGCATCCGTTCGCCGCGGCCGGCGGCCAGCAGCAGGGCCTTCACGTGGGATGGGCGATGTCGCGCGCGCCGATGCTGGCGTCGATCAGCTCGATCAGCGGCGCGATGTCGGGATAGCGCCGGCCGACATCGCGCGTGTAGCGCCACACCCGCGGCAGATCCGCCAGGTAGCCGGCTTTGCCATCGCGGTACCAGAGCCGGCAGAAGATGCCGAGCACCTTGATGTGGCGCTGCAGGCCCATCAGGTCGAACCAGCGCAGAAAGCGCGCGGCATCGGCCGCGGTGAGGCCGGCGGCGACTGCCTGCTGACGATACTGCTCCACCCACGCCTCGACCTGCGCGCGCGGCCATTCGACGTAGCAGTCGCGCAGCAGTGAAACCAGGTCGTAGGTGATCGGTCCGCGCACGGCGTCCTGGAAATCGATGATGCCGAGCCCGACGTCGGTGAGCATCAGGTTGCGCGAATGAAAGTCGCGATGCACAAACACCGGCGGCTGCGCCTGGGCGCTGATCACCAGCGACCGGAATGCCACTTCGATGACGTCCCACTGTTCGCAGGCGATGTCGATGCCGAGGTGGCGCTGCAGAAACCAGGTCGGCAGCAGTTCCATCTCACTTACCAGTCGCCTTTCGTCATACGCGGGCAGGTCGCTGCTGTCGATGGCGCACTGCATTCTGAGCAGCGATTGCATGGCCGCCTGATAGTGCGGATTTACGCTGAGCTCATCGAGCGCCGGCAGCAGCAGCCGATTGCCAAGGTCCGACAGCAGCAGGAAGCCATCGTCGAGATTCTGCGCCAGCACCTGCGGCGCATTGAGGCCGGCGCCGCGCAGACGGCGACCAACCTCCAGCCACGGACCGAGATCTTCGCGCTCGGGTGGGGCGTCCATCACGATTCGTTCGGGCTGCGCGCCAACGGTGCGCCAATAGCTGCGGAAGCTGGCGTCGCTGGAGGCCGGCAGCAGGGCGATATCCGGCGCCGTCAGCACTGCGCGCGCCCACTGCAGTCGCAGCGCGTGGCGCTCCAGTGAGCTGTTCATCAGGCGACCCGGATCATTCAGCGAGCAGGGCGGCGACGTGGGCGACGCTGCATTCGCGCAGCGCCGTGAGGCTGTAGCCCCCTTCAAGCGAGGAAACCAGCCGTCCGCCGGCGTGCCGCTTGGCCACGATCAACAGCTCGCGGGTCAGCCAGCTGTAGTCGTCGGTGATCAGGTTCGAGCCGGCCAGCGGATCCAGCCGATGGGCGTCGAAGCCCGCCGACACCAGCAGGAGCTGCGGCGCGAAGTCGTCGAGCGCCGGCAGAATGCGCTCGAGATAGGTGCGTCGCAGGGTGTCGCTGTCGCAGCCTTCGGGCAGCGGGGCATTCAGTATGTTGCCGGCAACGCCGCGCTCGGCATAGTCGCCAGTGCCCGGGTAGATCGCTTCCTGATGCGACGACACGTACAGCACGCGCGGCTCGCTCCAGAAAATGTCCTGGGTGCCGTTGCCGTGGTGCACGTCGAAGTCGATGATCGCCACCCGCCGCAGACGGTGCACGGAAAGCGCATGCGCGGCGCCGACGGCGACCGAGTTGAACAGGCAGAAGCCCATGGCCTCGGAGCGGGTGGCGTGGTGCCCGGGTGGTCGCACCGCGCAGAAGGCGCGCCGCCCGCCGTGGATCTCATCGGCGCTGACCACATGGTCGATGGCCGCGCAGACCGCCCCGGCCGCACATAGCGCCGCCTGTGCCGAATGCGGATTCATCGCCGTATCGGCGTCGATCCGCCGCAGACCCACGGTTGGCAGGTCCAGAAGATGGCTGACGTGAGCGGAGGTGTGTGCGCGCAGCAGCTGCTGGCGGGTCGCCTGCGGCGCCTCATGGCGCTCGATGCCGATCAGGCCGGCGCCATCCAGCGCGTCGAGCACGGCGCGCAGCCGTGCGGGCGATTCTGGATGGCCTTCGCCAGCGCTGTGCAAAAGACAGGAGGGATGGGTATACAGCCGCATGTTGCGGGTCAGCCCGCCTCGCCGGAGCGCCGTCGATCATGCTTCCAAAGGACTTCCCCGGCACCGCTGTGACGGGCCAGCACACGGGCAAGGACAAACAACAGATCAGACAGGCGGTTCAGATAGCGGATCGCTTCACCGCGCACGGCGTCGTGGCGCGACAGGGTAACCAGCTCACGCTCGGCCCGCCGACAGATGGTGCGCGCCAGATGGCAGTGGGCGGCCGCCGCGCTGCCGCCGGGCAGGATGAAGTCCTTCAGCGGCGGCAGGTCGGCGTTGAAGCCGTCCAGCTGCTGTTCGAGGCGCTCGATGTCGGCGTCGAAAATAGCCGAATGTCCCGGGATGCACAGCTCGCCGCCGAGGTCGAACAGCTGATGCTGCACCGCTACCAGACACTCGCGCGCGGCGTCAGGCAGCTCGCAGGTGAGCACGATGCCAATCGCCGAGTTGGCCTCGTCGACGGTGCCGTAGGCGGAGACGCGGGCCGAGTCTTTTGAGACCCGGCTGCCGTCACCGAGGCCAGTCTGGCCGTCGTCGCCGGTGCGGGTGTAGATCTTTGTCAGTCGGTTGCCCATCGCGAACTCGGCTTAGAGGAGGATTGCCAGCGACGCCAGCTGCAGGCGCTGGATTGGATCAGCTGGGGGCAGCTGGGGTCAGCGGTTGCTGGGGCTGGCGGCTGCGCGGTTGGCGATGGCCAGCTTGACGCAGACGTGCAGCACCGCGATGGCACCAACGTAGATGGCGGTCGAGGTCAGGTAAGCCGGCAGCCAGTCGAGATAGTTCTTGAGCCAGCCGGCGGCGGTTGGCCCGCTCGCGCCGTCAACGAACCAGCTGCTGCTGAACCAGTAGAACCCGCCCTGCGCGAACAAATGGCAGAGCACCACGGACGCCACCAGGCAGGGTGCCAGCAGGGCCAGCGCAGTGCCGGCGCCGCGCTTGACCCCGCGCGCCAACGCAGCCCCGCCGATCCACATCGCGAAATGCGCCGGCAGCAGGAACCAGTAGCCGGGCGACACGCAGTAGTGGCTCCAGAAGTCCAGACCGGCGTTGCTGATAACCACGTAGTCAACCGCCACCGCCAGCGCCATCAGGGCCGGAAACACCCAGCGCAGCTGCGCCTGCAGGTAAAACCCGGCGACGAAGAACACCGCCCACGACGCGTCGGGCAGCGCACCGAAGTGATTGAGTCGGGTGGCCGCCATCAGCGATGCCAGCAGCAGAACGATGATCGGAGTGGTGAATCGGGAGGCTGGCATGGCGGCAAGGGTCGCTCGAGAGACCACAGAGTCTAGCGGAAGCGCGCCGCGTCGTTCCGGCGATGGCCGTTACACCGGCCATGGACGGGCGGCCCGGTATCATGTCTGACATGTCCAAGACCCATGAGATTCTGGTGGTTGGCGGTGGCCTGGTAGGCGCCAGCGTGGCCTGCGCGCTGGCTTCTGCCGGCTGCGATGTTGCCCTGCTTGAGGCCACCGACCCGCAAACCGCGCTGCCGCCGAGTTTTGACGAGCGCAACCTGGCGCTGGCGGCGGCCAGCCTGAACGCGCTGACGGCGCTTGGCGTGTTGCGCCACCTGGCGACGCCGCCGGAACCGGTCAAACGCATCCACATCAGCCGCGCGGGTGACTTTGGTGCGGTGCGGCTGGATGCCGCCGACTATGGCCGCGATGCCCTTGGTGGCGTGGTGATCGCACGTGAACTCGGCGCGGCGCTGGAAGCGCGGCTGACCGAGCTGCCGGCATTGGCGCGCTATCGACCCGTGCGCTTTCTGGCTCAGTCGAGTGACGCGGACTCGATCATGGTGGAGGCCCAACCGGCCGCCACAACCACAGCACAGCGCATCTGCGCCACGCTGGTGCTGGCCTGCGATGGCAGCGACAGCGCGGTTCGCGACGCGGTGAGCATCGCAACGGCAGATCACGACTACCGCCAGACCTTGATCGTCAGCGCGGTGCAGACCGACCGGCCGCACGCCGGCCAAGCGTGGGAGCGCTTCACCGCCAGCGGCCCCCTGGCGCTGCTGCCGCGCGCGGATGGGAGTTACGGGGCCGTCTGCGGCGTCGCGGCAGGCGATGCGCAGCGCCTGCTGGCGCTGCACGATGCTGACTGGCTGACTGAACTGCAGCGACGCTTCGGCGGCCGCGCCGGGCGCTTTCTGCGGGCAGGCAAGCGTAGCGCCTATCCGATCAGGAGCCGCGTGGCGCAAGCGCTGGTCGCGCCGCGCTGCGTGCTGCTCGGCAATGCGGCGCAGACGCTGCATCCGATTGGCGCACAGGGTTTCAACCTGGGCCTGCGCGACGCGCTGAGTCTGGTCGAGCTGGTGGCGGGGGCCAAGGATCCGGGCGCTCACCGGCTGCTGGCGCAGTACCCCGAGCTGCGCCGCGCCGATCGCGAGCAGACCATTGGTTTCAGCGACGGTCTGGCCCGGCTTACGGCCGCCGATACCGCCGGACACCATCTGCTGCGTTCGCTGGGAATGCTGGCGCTGGCTGCCGCGCCGGGGCTGCGAGCGCCGCTGGTGGCCGGCGCGATGGGGTTTCGCGGTCGCGTGCCAGCGTTGGCCCGCGAGGTCGGAGCATGACGACGACCGGCTCCCGCCGCAGTCGCGGCAGCGCGATCGACGTGGCGATTGTTGGCGGCGGCGTGGTCGGCGCAACGCTGGCCCTGGCACTGCTGCGTGACGGCCGGCGGGTGACCCTGATCGAAGCGCGCCAGCCGGCCATCTGGCAGACCGATTCGCCGGACCTGCGCGTTTACGCGCTGGCCGCCGACAGTATTGCGCTGCTCGATGAGCTCGACGTCTGGCGCGCCGTGCGCACCGCACGGGTGCAGCCGTATCGGACCATGCGGGTGTGGGACGCCGGCGCTGCCGCGGAGCTGGTGTTTGATGCCGATGCGATGGGCCGCGAATCGCTCGGCGCTATTGTCGAGCACGCGCTGCTGGTTGATCGCCTGTGGCAGGCGCTGCAGCGGCAGCCGGCGTTCAGCGCGCGGCTGCCGGCGACGGTGGCTGGACTCGATCAGTTGGAGGATGGCGTCGAGCTGCTGCTGGACGACGGCAGCCGCGTGCGCGCAGCGCTGGTCGTTGCCGCCGATGGCGCCGAGTCGGCGCTGCGTGAGCGGGCTGGAATCGAGGTGGATCGGCGCGACTATGGTCAGCGCGGCATCGTTGCCTACGTCGACAGCGAGCGACCGCACCAGGACACGGCCTGGCAGCGGTTCCTGCCCGGCGGCCCGCTGGCGCTGCTGCCGTTCGTCGATTCCGCTGGCGGGGCCGCCACCCGGCGCGGCTGCCGCAGCTCGATCGTCTGGAGCGTGCCGGACGCCGACGCCGAACGCCTGTTGGCGCTCGATGCGGATCTGTTCGACCGTGAGTTGACCCGCGCATTTGACGCGCGCCTGGGCGATCTGCGCTGTGCTTCACCGCGCGCTGCGTTTGCGCTGCGGCGCCAGCTGGCGCGCAGCTACGTTGCCGGTCGCGTCGTGCTGGTCGGTGACGCCGCCCACGCGGTGCATCCGCTGGCCGGACAGGGCGTCAATCTGGGGTTGCGCGACGTTGCCTGCCTGCGCCGCGTGCTCACCGGAGCGACAGATACCGACCTCGGTCAGGCGCGTCGATTGGCCCGTTACGCGCGTGAGCGGCGCAGCGAGAACGCCGTCGCAGCGTGGAGTTTCGACGGCATCAATCGCCTGTTTTCCAACAGCGCGCTGCTGCCCACGCTGCTGCGCGGTCCGGCGCTTGGCGTGGTTTCACGTATCGAGCCGCTGCGCCAGTTTCTGGCGCAGCGGGCGCTGGGCGGCTGAAGGCGCGTCCAGCGAGGCATCCGGCCCGGAGGCCGGATGCCTGCTCCGAACTCAGTCCTCAAACCCGTCGGCAAAGATCTGGTCGACCCGTGGCGGGGTCAGGAAGAGCACAAACCCGTCATGGTCGGAGCTGCCGGTCGGCACCCAGGTCCCCGGGCCCTGCGGGCAGGCGATCTCGTCGCGGAACCGGTAGTTGCAGACCCGGAACCGCTGTTCCGCCGCGTCTACGTTGGCCCGCCCAAACGCCATGCCGGTAACGAAGTCGCGCGCCGACCCGCTGAACAGCGCGTGGTCGAGCACCTGGTTGACGGCGATGTCGCGGCCCCGGTTGGGTGGCGAATTCGCGGTCGGCGGCGTGTAGCCCTGGATCGGTCCGAAGTCCTCGGTGAAGTTGAACGAGTAACGCTCATCTTCATCGAGCAGCAGCACGGCGTTGGTCAATGCGGGATTGACGATGTTGACGTCGCCCGGTAGCTCGCAGTTGGTAACTCCGTTGGCCGGCGCGCAGGTGTTCTCGTCGTTGCGATAGGTGCCGGCGACCAGTCCGACCACATCCGCAAACGCATCGCTGAACTGGTAGGCATTGTGGTCACCGATCACCAGCAGCGGCAGCGCGCTGGTGGCAGGGTTGGTCTGCAGTCCCTGCACCAGGTTGGCGATCGAGACTCCTTGGGTGAAGCGCTTGGCGCGGACCCGGTTGCTTTCTGCATCGCCAGTCTCCACGCCGCCGCGTGAGCGGGTGTGGTTGTTGATCACCTGGAAGCGGAACGGCCGACCGTTGCCGATGAAGTTGGCAGTCAGCAACAGCGGCGGCCGGTCGTGCAGGATGCTCGTCGGGCTGCCGCTTGGATCGTTCCAGGTCTCAGCGGCAGCCAGCTGCTGCACCACCACGTTGGTGATCCGCGCCGTGTTGACCAGATAGCCCACATCGATGCCGCCGACGTCGTTGCCCTCCTCCAGATAGGCCTCGTAGGTCGGGCCACCATCGGCCGCGATTCCGACCGCCAGCGCCTGCAGAATGGCCAGATTCTCGACTTCCTGGACGCCCACCACGTCCGGGCTGCGCAGCACCTGCCGGATGTAGGCGCTGACTTGGCCGCGCTCGTGAATCACGCGATTCGCGTCGGTTTCAAGGGTTGCCGTTGCCGCACAGGGACGGGTGCTGTTTACGACCGCATCGCAGAAGCGGAAGGCGTTGAAGGAGCCGATGGTCAGCTCGCCAGTGGTCGATTCCGGCACCGGTTTGACCAGCGTATTGCTGCCCGGCACGACATTCAGCGAGATTGTCCAGATCTCGTAGTCGCCAAAGTCGAAGCCGATTACACCCTGGGCGCTGAAGCGGGCGCCGCCGTTGAGCTCGCGCAGCGCGTTCTCCGGCTGCAGCCAGTCGGCATCCAGTTCGATGATCTCCGGATTGCCATCCCACACGCCGGCAGCCGCGTTGGAGGCGCCGAGCGTCACCCCAAACAGCGCGCCCCTCTCGCGCACGCCGCGCTCGCCGATCGGCGAGATGTACGCCTCGGCGAACAGGTCGGTGCTGAAGCGCTGGTTGGCGGCTGACACGACGCCATTGGGGATGCTCACCCGCATGCTCTCGAAGCACTCGAAATTGGTGTCGTTGCCTGCGGCGCCGCCAAGGCCGCTGCCGGGGCAGCTGAGCAGCGCCGGATCGGTGGACGGCACGCCGGAGGCCGCGCTGAATTCCACCGCGGTCGGCAGTGTCTGACCCTGGACCAGCCGGATGATGCTGTTGCCGGCATCCCGCACGCTGTTGATCTGCACCTGGGTGAAGCCGAAGAACTCCTTCACGCCACCGGTCACCTGCACCCGATCACCCACCGCCAGCGGTTCGCCGCTGTCGGTCAGCGGCGTGACGAAGGTGAACACCCAGACGCCATCCGAGGTAGTCGGATCGTTGTCAGAGTCGGCATCCGAGGTCTGCAAGGCAAATCCGTCCCCGCGCACCGTCGTGACGATGGCTGGACTGACCGGTACGGTCACTATGCCGGTGTTGGCGTTGAGCGCGCAGGGCGAGATGAGGGGTGAGCAGGGGCCGCTGCCCTGTACCTGCCACACCTGATAGCGGTCGTCGTTGAGGATGGTGCCGGTGGCGGTGCCACTAACGATGGCTGCACCCGTGACGTTGGTCAGGCTGACGGTGAGCGTCTCATCCGGTTCGCCATCGGTATCGGCGAGAATGACGACGCTGATGGTGGTGCTGCTGTTACCGGCGCTGATCGTGCCCGGCCCTGAGGTGCCCACATAGTCGCTGCCGGCAGTCGCCGTACCGTCTGCCGTGGCGAAATCGAAGCTGACCCCGCCAGCACCCGCCGGTCCATCCAGTGAGACGGTGAAGACCATCGGACTGGTGTCCTCGGGCTGACTGACGTTGGCGATGCTCAACAGCACCGGCGCGGCATCGTCATTGAGGATGGTGCCGGTGCCAGTGGCCTGGCCTAGCTGAACGCTGCCGGGCGCAGGATTGCTGAGGACGACTGAGAAGGTTTCGTCGGTTTCCGGGGTTGTATCCCCGTTGACCGTTATGTTGATGGTTTGGGTCTCTCCTTCGGTCCCGGCGAAGTTGAGGATCCCGGCTGCGGCAACGTAATCGCCGTCGCCAACAGTTGCCGATCCGTCCTGGGTCGAGAAGTCCACGCTGATCGTGCCGCCCGCCGCGTCGATGAGGGTGACCGAAAAGACCAACGCCGTAGTCCCGGCATCGCCCTCGTCAAGCGAAACATTGTTGATCGACAACGACGGCTGCGCCGGCGGATTGCGCAGACCGAGAATGTAGGTCGTGTTGTCGCCGCCGTTAGCCTGGCCCGATGTGAGCGATCCGCTGGCCACGCTGAGCGTCCAGTTGGCGGGTGTGGTGGCGCCGGCAAGTCCGGTGACCAGCACCGCGCCAGAGTTGTTGGCGGGTGCTCCAATGGCGACATTCGAGATGAGACCAAGGGCGCCTGCAGCCGGAGTTCTCCACGTGATCGCGAAGCCATCAGCCGAAATGCTCGCGTTTCCGTTGGTTCCGTTCGTGTCCACGTAGACGACGTCGTCGCCCGCCAGATCGCCGGTGCTTCCGTTGCCGGTGATGTTGGCATCGCCGGTGCGCAGGGTGATGTTCCAGTCACCACCTGCAGGATCGTAAGCGAGGTCGCTGGCAGGCCCGGTTGCACCGCTGACGACGATGATCGTGCCAGCCGGGAAATTCGATGCAATCGCTCCCATGTTGGTGAAGCGATAGCCGGAGAACTTGGCCGCCCGGGCTCCGGTCGAGTCACCGACGAAGAAGCCTTCCAGTTGCGCCGCCGTCATCGACTCGGTAAGCACCACCTCGACCCACTCATCGGTCGTCGCCAGATTGCCGGCGCGGTAGAACTCGTTGACGAAGAGCTTTTGCGCCGAGGCGGCTGGCGCAAATGCCAACGCCGCGACAAGCGACGCAAAGGCCAGCAAGGCGGCAGTGAATCCGCGCGCAGGCATCAGGGAAAGGAACATCGGCGACACTCCAGCGGACTCGAAGATAGCCGAGGTTATCACTCATTCATGACGCGTTCGGTGCGTTTTCGCTCGATTTGCAGCTCCTATCTGGGGCCTCCTCCGCGCCGAGGACACCCAATCACCGTCCATGTCGCCTCACTTGGCCATTGATCACTTCAGATCAGCCAGCGCCGCCACCGTAATCTCCTCACGGTCGTGATAGAGCTGGCGTGCGCGCACGCTCAGTGAGTGGCCGGACTGTTGCTGCAGCAGATCCAGACACAGCTGAGTTTCGTCCCAGCGTTTCTTCATCGGCAGCTTGAGGTTGAAGATGGCGTGCCGGCACCAGCCGTTGGCGAACCATTCGGCGATCCGGGCGACCACCTTGCGCGGTTGCTCGACCATGTCGCAAACCAGCCAGTCGAGCGGCTGGGCTGGCTGCCAGCGGAAGCCGTCGGCGCGCAGGTGTTCGATCAGGCCGGTGGCCATCGCGCTTTCCGCCATCGGGCCGTTGTCGATGGCGGTGACCCGCAGGTGCTGGCGGGCGAGGATCCAGCTCCATCCGCCGGGTGCCGCGCCGAGGTCGGCGGCGCGCATGCCGGGTTTCATCAGGCGCTCGCGCTCGCTGTCGTCCAGCAGCACCTGCAGGGCTTCATCCAGCTTCAATGCAGAACGAGAAGGCGCAGCGCTGGCCATGCGCAGGCGCGGGATGCCGAGCGGCCAGGGCGAGCTGTCGGACGACCAGGCGTCGCAGACCAGCACGTGGTCGCCGGCCAGCAGCACGATATGCAGCACGTCGCCGTGGGCGCTCGTCGCGCTCGACAGCAGTCCGGCTTTGCGCAGCGCCTGTCTCAAGGCGTTGCCAAATGCGCGGGCCAGACCGGCAAGCGGGCGTGCGTCGTCGGAATCGGCGTGCTCGACGATCAGATCAACGTACGCCCGGGCCGACCCCAGCCGCGGCCGCAGCGCTGCAATGACTGGACCGACGCGGTCGCTTGGATCGAGTCCGGCCAGCTCAGCGCGCAGGCGCAGTTTTTGCCGCGCAAAGATCAGCGAGCGCCACGGCAGCGCGCGATCCAGCGCCTGTCCGGATGCGTCGTCGCCAACCAGAAACTGAACCAGTCCGCTGCCGCGAGCGGTCTTGGCGTAGCCGGCAATCTCCGCCAGCGCCGCGCGCTGGGTCAGCTCAGCCGCCAGCTCGGGTTCAAAGCCAGGGCGACACAGGCACACCAGCCCGCTCACGCGGGCGGATGTCGAACGAGGGTCATCCGTCCGGCTGTCAGTAGCGCGTGCCGTGCGCTGCGTAAGCGCGCAGCACCTCGCGCGCCGGCTGCCGCAGGATGTCGCGGCGGACGGCGATGCCGCGCTTTTCGAGCTCGCCGATCCAGTCCGCCGGCAGCGGGCCTTCGTCGAACTCGGTCAGCTCCATCACGTCGTCGGCGCGAGCGGCGATCAGCAGTTCATCGATGCCGGCCCACACGCTGGCGCCGTAACACATGCAGCACGGCTGGGCCGAGGTGGCGAGCGCGATGGGTCGCGCCAGGCCGCCGAGCGGATCGTTGAGCCGGAACAGCTGGCAGCGCTGCTGGGCGGTCATGAACGCCATCATTTCGGCATGCGCGACCGAGCAGGTCTGTGGCACCACCCGGTTCACGCCAATACCCAGAATCCGGCCAGCGGCGTCAAACACGGCGGCGCCGAAAGGTCCGCCGGTGCCGAGGTCGACATTCCGCTGGGCCAGCTCGATGGCCAGGGCCACGCGGCTGGCGTCGTCCGGATACAGGCGCTGCGGATCGACCGCTTCGTGCAGCCAGGCTGGCAAGGTGAGGTGGATCTGGCCGTACAGCATGCGATCAGTCTAGCGGCAACGCGGCCGCGTCGCCGCTGGCGGCCTCGCAGCGCGAGGCCACGCATTGGCAGCGGTCGATCACCGGGAAGCCACAGACGCTGGCCGTGCCTTCGCGCGCGCAGTCGGCGCGCACCTGGTCGGCAAACGTCGGGCTGGTGCTGTTGACACAGGCCGGATAGTAGCCGCAGCAGTTGCCGACATCCTTGACCGTGCAGTCGGCGTCGGTGCGGCAGCGGTAGTCGAGCGCGCCTATCGCGCCAACTTCGCCTTGCTCGCCGACCGCGGCGCCAGGCGCGGTCGCGACTGGCGGGTTGCCGGCAGGAGCGACCTCGACGTGCGGCGCTTCGCTGGCCGGCACGGCGCAGCCGGCCGCTGCCAAGCCGAGCAGGGCGGTGAGAAGCATGGCGCGCAGCGAGCCCACCTCAGCCGGCCCTGCCGGCCCAGGTGTCGCGCAGCCCGACGCTGCGGTTGAACACCGGGTGGGTCGAATCGTGATCCCGCCGGTCGGCGACAAAAAAGCCGACGCGCTCGAACTGCAGCTGGGTCTCGGCCGCGACGCTTGCTGCAGCGGGCTCGACGTAGCCGGTCACGATGCGCTTGGAGTCCGGATTGAGGTGGTCGCGATAGGTCGTTCCGTCAGCTTCGCTGTCGGGCTCGGCGACGTTGAACAGGCGGTCATACAGCCGCACTTCGGCCGTCACGGCGTGCGCCGCGCTTACCCAGTGAATGGTGCCCTTGATCTTGCGGTCGGCGCCGGGCTGCCCGGAACGGCTGTCCAGATCCAGCGTGCAGCGCAGCTCGATGACCCGATCTGCGTCCTTGATGACCTCCACGCAGCGCGCGATACCGACGCCGCGCAGGCGCACTTCGCCGCCCGGGACCAGTCGATGAAAGCCCTTCGGCGGCACCTCGGCGAAGTCGTCCTGTTCAATCCACAGGGTTGGCGAGAACGGCACCGCGCGGCTGCCCAGCGCCTGGTTTTTGGGATGGTTGGCAAACTGCAGCAGCTCGACGTGGGTGTCCGGCAGATTGCCGATCACCAGCTTGAGCGGATTCAGCACCGCCATCCGGCGCTGCGCCACGACGTCGAGGTCCTCGCGCACGCAGCCTTCCAGAATCGAGAAGTCGATCAGCGAGTTCTGTTTGGAGATGCCCAGCCGGTCGATCAGCAGGCGCAGCGACGCCGGCGTATAGCCGCGCCGCCGGATGCCCTGCAGGGTGGGCAGGCGCGGGTCGTCCCAACCGTCGACCAGGCCGTCGCTGACCATCGCGACCAGCTTGCGCTTGCTCATCACCGTGTAGTTGATGTTGAGCCGCGAGAATTCGATCTGCCGGGGCTTGGCTGCCTCCAGCGGCAGGCCGCGCTGCAGCAGCGGCTGCAGCAGGGCGGGCGTGCCGCGCAGATCGACCCGGTCGACGCACCAGTCGTACAGCGGCCGGTGGTCCTCGAACTCCAGCGTGCACAGCGAGTGGGTGATGCCCTCCACGCTATCGGACAGGGAGTGCGCATAGTCGTACATCGGGTAGATGCACCACGCATCGCCGGTGTTCTGGTGGGTAACCTTCTTGATCCGGTACAGCGCCGGGTCGCGCAGGTTGATGTTGCCGCTGGTCATGTCGATCTTTGCCCGCAGCGTACGCGCGCCATCCGCGAACTCGCCATCCCGCATGCGGCGGAACAAGTCGAGGTTCTCAGCCACGCTGCGCTCACGGAACGGCGAGTTGCGGCCCGGCTCGGTCAGCGTGCCGCGATACTCGCGGACCTGCTCGGCCGACAGGTCGCAGACAAACGCATCGCCCTGTTCAATGAGCTTTTCGGCCCCCAGATAGAACACTTCGAAATAGTCCGACGCATGCTTCAGGTCATGCCACGCAAAACCCAGCCAGCGCACGTCGTCCTTGATCGCCTCGACGTACTCCAGCTCCTCGCGCGCCGGGTTGGTGTCGTCCAGCCGCAGGTTGCACCGGCCGTTGAACTCGGCCGCGATTCCAAAGTTGAGGCAGATCGCCTTGGCGTGACCGATGTGCAGGTAGCCGTTGGGCTCGGGTGGAAAGCGGGTCCGGATCTCGACGTGCCGGCTCGCCGCGAGATCGTCGCGGATGATCTGGCGGATGAAGTCCTGGCGGACAGGAATTGCGGGGTCGGTCATGGGCAGCGCAGGCAGGTCGATCCGATAGCCCAACAGTTTAGCCCGGACTTTTCATGAATCGCGCATGGCCGTGCTGCTCGTGTTGCCGCACAGGGAATTCTCGTCAGTCGGCTATGCTTTCACCCGTCCCCCGGTCAGGCTCGTCATGCGCGCTGTCTACGAAGCAGAAAACCTCATTGATGCGCACCTGGTGCGCGGCCGGCTCGTGAATGAAGGCATCGAAGCGATGGTGCGCGGCGAGTTTCTCACCGGCGCCATGGGCGAGCTGCCGATGTCGGGTCTGCTGGCGGTCTGCGTGGCTGAGCCTGACGTGCCGCGCGCCGCTGACCTGCTGGCCCTGTGGGCGGCCGAACGCGCTGCCAGTAGCGACGATGGCGACGAGCCTGAGTGGGACGATGACCTCACTGCCGGCTCGTTCCGCGCCTGAGTATGGGGACCGTGTGCGGCGGCGGGCTGCGGCCCGCCCCGCCTCGTAACCATCCTGGAAACAGCAATGAGCGACCTGCGACCTGTACTGGTGATCGGCAACAAACACTATTCGTCCTGGTCGCTGCGCCCGTGGCTGCTGCTGCGGCATTTCGGGGTGGCGTTTGACGAGCACCGGCTGGCGCTGGACAGCGCGCAATTTCGCGCTGAAATCAGCCGCTGGTCGCCGACCGGCTGCGTGCCGGTGCTGCAGCACGGTGCGCTGGTGGTGTGGGATTCGCTGGCAATCTGCGAATACGTCAACGAAACCTGGCTGGCTGGTCGCGGCTGGCCAGCCGACCCCGGCTTGCGCGCACAGGCGCGCAGCGCGGCGGCCGAGATGCATTCAGGGTTCGCCGCCCTGCGTCAGCAGCTGCCGATGAACTGCTCGCGGAGGCCCGATGGCTATCGCTGGGATGTCGCAGCGCAGCGCGACATTGATCGGGTGCAGGCGCTGTGGATCGAGCTGCTGGGTACACGCAACGGCCCCTTCCTCTGCGGTGAATTCGGCATTGTCGATGCCATGTTTGCGCCGGTGGTCATCCGGGCCCGCGGTTACGGTGTCAGCTTTGCGCCGCCCGCGCAGGGCTATGCGGAGCGCATGCTGGCGCTGCCCGCGCTGGCCGAGTGGATTGCCGCCGGCTGCGCCGAACCGGAGCGGCTGGCCAAGTACGAGTCGATCAGGGGCTGAAGATCAGAGCCTGCGTCAGCGGAAAGCGGTCGGGATAGAGCGGCCGCGTCAGGGTGCAGTGCCGTCAGCCGCGGCGACCAGATTCTGGTAGTCGGGGTGGCGGGTAATCCAGGCGCTCACGTAAGGACAGATGGGCACGACCCGCAGCGATTGTCCGCGCGCCCAGTCCAGCGCCGTGCGGGTAAGCGCGGCCGCAATGCCACGGCCTTCCACCGGCCGCGGCACGCGCACGCTGGGCAGCAGCAGGGTGGTGCCTTCGAGCCGGTAGTCGATGACGCTCAGCTGGCCGTCGACCAGCGCCTCGAATCGCGACGCCGCCGGGTTGTGGATGATCGCCGGTGGCTCATGGCTGGGTGGTGTGGCGTGCGCGGAAGGTGCCATGGGCGGGTCGCTGGCAATCGGGCTGCCAGCGTATGCCTCTGATGCCGCGGGTGCACGCCGGGTGTGATCGACCTGTCCGCGCGCAGCATCCGGGTCGGCGGATGATGCCTCGGTCCGAATCAGCAGCGCCTCCAGTCGCGTGCGGCTGGCGCCACCGCCTTGGCTCCTGGGAAGCGCTGGGGTCGCCTCGTCCAAACCGGTCCAGATCAACAGCGCGGCTCGCTCCAGCGCGGCCAGTCGGGGCGCGCCAATTCCGCGCCCTGCGGGCAGCGTCACCACATCGATGCGCTCGATCAGCTCCAGCGCGGCTCCAACGCGGCCCAGTCGCAGCACCGATTCGCCGGTCGCGCCGCCGCCCAGCCAGCTCAGCAGCCAGCCGCCGTCGAAGCCTGCGGCATCGACCCGTCCAAGCACCTCTGCGCCTTGCTCAACCACGATCGGCGCGCCGCCACCGATCAGTCGCGCCCGAACCGCCAGCGTTGCCTCATCCGGCATGGTCGACCAGGCGGCCAGCAGATGGCCGGCGCTGAACGCAATCGCCGGGCCATTGACCGGGCAGCCGGCAATCTTCCAGCCGTCATCGTGAACCGTGCCGGTGAGCTGCCAGCTGTCGCCGTCGCGCCGGGCCAGGCCGGTGTCGCGAATCTCCTCGGCGCTGCGATCACGAAACACGAGGTGATGCTGTTCCGGCCCGCTGCGGACCAGGTCGGTTGAACAGCAGTCGCAGACGCGGGCGTCAAGCTCGACGGCGGCGTCCAGCTGACCGCTGCGGTCGATCACAGCACTGCGCAGGCTCATGGCGCCGGCGTGGCCGTGATGGCCTGCGTGTTCTGCGCTGCTCGCGCTGCTCGCGCTGGCGGTGTTGCGGCCGTCCAGCCAGGCCAGCAGCATCCGGTCACCGCCCGCCGGCGCCATCGAAACGAAGCCGTGCTCGGTTTGGGTGCCGTCGTCGTGGGGTGTGATCGGGGCTGACCAGCTGCGGCCATCGTCGGTCGAGCGACTGACGCGAATTCCGTAGGCGTAGGTTCCGGCGCCCTCCTTGACCAGCCAGAACGTCAGCCAATCGCCGTTGTCGGCAATCGCCAGCGAGGGATGATCGGCCCAGTTGACGAACCAGTCGCAGCCTCGACTGGCCTCGCGGACCTCACCCAGCTCGCCGGCCGGCGACAGCGTGGCCACCTGCAGCGCGGTGCAGCCGTCCGCCAGTCGCGCCTGCCAACTAAGGACGAAGCGCTGCCGGTCGGGGTCGGCAACCACGCTGGGCTGGGCTGCCCAGCCCAGCGCATCGAGGTTGATCGGCCGTTGCAGAAGGGCTTGTTCAGCAGCGTTGGTCCGTGCGGCGGAACTCCGCTCGGACGCCTCGGCTGCGGATGGCGGCACTGACGCCAACGCGCCCCCTGCGCAAAGCGCGAACGTCAGCAGGCGCGCGATATTGGCCGTTGCTTGCGGTCGATTGGTCAGCAGCACGGATGTCCCAAATCAGTATTGGAGGCTGCAGACTCTACCCCCATGTTTCATGAATCTCGCGCGCCCTCGCTTGTCTGTTGTCCGCACAGGAGATTTTCCTCAGTCGGTCGTATGGCCCGCTACGCCGCTCCTTCGGAAAATATCCTGTGCGAACAACATCCTGCGCGATCATCGCGCGAATTCATGAAACATGCGGGCTACAGAAACAGTCGCCAGTGAAGCAGCGCACTGGATCACTGTGTCGTCACGCCGGACGGCGCCGCGTGGGCGCTGCTGTCGTCTCCAGACGCGGAGCGACGCGGTAAAAAAATACCTGCCGGTGCGGCGCAAACCGCACCGGCAGGTCCAGGCTGGATTCGCACCGGGCCGATGCCTGGAGGGGGCCCAGACTTCGACGCCTCATCGGGGAACAAGTGGGTGCGAACCCATCACAGTCGGATGCTTCGAAAAAGAGGATGCCAGCGGCATCGCCGCCCTTCGGTGCGTTGGCGCACGCTGCCGATTGGCCGGGTCAGGCAGTCGTTCAGGATTGCTGCAGCCAGGTGATCAGCGCCTGGGTTGCCGGTCGAGTCACCCGCCGCCAAGAGGGCGACGCCCCGCATTGCTGTAGCCTTCAACGCTCAGGCCGC
This sequence comes from Lysobacterales bacterium, assembly GCA_038205755.1. Lineage (GTDB taxonomy): Bacteria > Pseudomonadota > Gammaproteobacteria > Xanthomonadales > Xanthomonadaceae > JANNWF01. The sequence continues at coordinate 58,424 of JBBRBN010000010.1, forward strand.
GTGAGCAGCGGGTGAAGTCGCGCTGCGTGGTCCGGATCAGACGCCGAAAATGGGCGCGTATCGGTCCGAGTCAGGACACTCAGAGGAGGGCTGTGGATGCGAGCCTTGGTATGCAGTGAGTGGGGCGGTCCAGAGACGCTCCGGGTTCGGGACATTCCCTCGCGCCGGCCCGGCCCGGGGGAGGTGCGGATTCGGGTTCAGGCGGCCGGCGTCAACTTTCCGGATCTGCTGATCATCCAGAAGAAGTACCAGGTGCAGCCGGAGCTGCCGTTTGTGCCGGGCGCCGAGATCGCCGGGCAGGTGATCGATGTGGGCGAGGGCGTCAGTCAGTTCAGGACCGGCATGCCGGTGGCGGCGCTGTGCGGCATCGGCGGCTTTGCCGAAGAGTGCGTGGTGGCGGCTCCGCTGGTGATGGCGCTGCCGCCCGGCATACCAATGCCGCTGGCGGCCTCACTAACGCTGGCCTGGGGCACCAGCTGGCATGCCGTGCGTGATCGCGCCGCGCTGCAGCCGGGCGAGACCATGTTGGTGCTGGGCGCCGCCGGAGGCGTCGGATTGGCGGCGGTGGCGATCGGCAAGGCGATTGGCGCGCGGGTGCTTGCCGCCGTCGGCAGTGACGAGAAAGCCGCCGTCTGCCGCGAGCAGGGCGCCGAAACGGTGATCAATTACGAAACCCAGGACCTGCGCGCGGAGATCCGGCGCTTGACCGAAGGCAAGGGCGTTGACGTGGTGTTCGATCCGGTCGGTGGGCGATTCGCCGAGCCGGCGCTGCGCAGCATCGCCTGGCGCGGTCGCTACCTGGTGATCGGTTTCGCCGGGGGTGACATACCAGCGCTGCCTTGGAACCTGCCGCTGCTCAAGGGCGCATCGATTGTCGGGGTGTTCTGGGGCGAGTTCGCGCGGCGCGAGCCCGCCGCCAACCTGCGCGGGCTGCAGGAGCTGATCGGCTGGATCACCAGCGGACGGATTCGCCCGCTGATATCACGGACCTACACGCTGGAGGAAGCGCCGCAAGCGCTTGAGGACCTGGCGCAGCGGCGAGTGAAGGGCAAGGTGGTGGTGCTGCCCTGAGGTGCCTGCTCAGGCCGCTTCCAGCCGGTTGCGGCCGCTCGCCTTGGCGCGCTTTAGCGCCTCGTCGAGCACCAGCTTGCCCGGCTGCTTGCGGTGACTGCGGTCGATCACCGCGGCGATCACCCATGCGATGTCAATGCACCGGTTTGGCTTCGTCGTAGCGCATGCCCTTGTCCTTGGTCTGCGCTTTCACCGTCTCGAACAGCCGAGAGTCAAGCGAATCGCGGCGGTCGGTTTGCTCGGACAATGCGGTCTCGATGTGCGACTGCCGCTGGGCCGAGAGTCGACCGATCTGTTCCTGCAGCTCGCGGCGGCGCTGGGCGGTCTGGGCGACCTTCTGGGCGCGATCCTCGGGAGTCATCGAGACCAGCTCAGCCGGCAGATTTGCCGCCGGCACGTCCGCTAGCGCCACCTTGCCGCTGCTGACCGCAGCCACCAGCTCGCTGTCGCCGAGCAGATTGCCGCTGCCCGCGGCGGAGGCATTGAACAGGGCGCGCTTGGTCTGGACAGCGGGCGAGGCCGAGGCGTGCAGTTTGACGGCGGCGGCCTCCTTGGAGGCCATCGCCCGACGGGTGTCGGAATCGCCGTAGAACAGGCGGGTGTCATCAAGCTCGCGAGACAGTTTGGCAATCGACTCGTCAAACGGCGTCACCACGGCCACCGCACTGCCGGCCTGGCTGACCTCGAAATAGGTGCCGCCAGCCAGCGACGCGATTTCCTGCCAGCTGCTGCGGGTGGCGCCGTCGCTGCCGGCTTGGATGGTGTTGACCACGATGCCGCGGCTGCCGGCGTTGGCGACAATCTGCGGGTAGCTGGGTTCGTCCTGGTAGAACTGCGGCGGCGCGTCACCGACCAGAAAAATCGTGCGGTAGGCGTCGCGGCCCTGACTCCAGCTGATCCGGCTGACTGCTTCCGCCAGCGCCTGGTTGACCGCTTCCGGATGATCGCCGCCGCCGTTGGCCTCGAAGTCCATCAGCTGCGCATAGACCGAGTCGAGGTCGGTCGAGAGGTCGATCACCTTGGTCACATAGTGGTCGCCGCGGTCGCGAAAGGCGACCAGGCCGATCGCCACCTCCGGCGTGGGCTGCGCCTGGGCCATCGAGGTGGCGATCGACCAGATGTTCTCCTTGGCGGCTTGGATCAGCCCGCTCATGCTGCCGGTGGTGTCAAGCACGAACACCGCTTCAATGCGCGGCGTCTGCGGCGCGGCAAGCGCCAGCGCCGGGACCAACGGCGTCGCCGGCGTCGAGGTGGGCAGCGCGCTGCGGGGATAGGCCAGCACCAGGCCGGCGGTGACGGTAAGTAGAGCAGCGGCGAGCAGAGGCGTTCTCATGAGGGATCTCCTAGTGGACGGAACGGGGGTCGAGCAGGGTGCGCAAGGCGGTTTCCGCATTGCGCTGGGCGACGCTGAAGCGGTCGCTGGCGGCAACCGCAGCCGGTTTGGGCGCAGACAAGGCGCTGGCCACTGCCTGCAGCAGCAGAAAACACCACAGGGCCAGCAGCAGGCTGCCGCTATGGCGCAAGCTGGCACTCGCAGCGGCCAGCCCGACCACGACGATGGCGGCGTCGAGCAGCGCGTGCAGCGGGCGGCCGCTGGGGCGCAGGCTGCGCAGCAGCCACAGGTAGCCGGCCGCAACCGCCAGCCACAGCCACAGCGGCGGATTGAACAGCAGCAGCGCACCTGCGATCAGCAGCCAGACTGCCGCTGCCAGCAATCGGCCGGGCTGACCTGGGTTGCGCAGCAGCGTGTCGACAACACAGCCGCTGGCGATCGCCAGCAGCAGCAGCCGCAGGCTGATGGCGATGCCCAGCAGCGGCGAGACCAGGGCGAAGGCGGCCGCGCCGACGATGCTGAGCAGCATCGCCAGACCGACGCCGCGCCAGAAGCCAGCGGCGTTCATGCGCGCCTCCGGCGCTCACGCAGCAGCGCCAGCTCAACGTCGGCATCGGTAACGGAGCAAGGCTCGCCGCCCCAGCCGCTACCGGCCAGCCCGTCGGCACCCGCTGTCGGCGTCTGCGCCTGGGCCTGGGCCTGCTGGCGCAGCTGCTCGAACTGCGCCCGCTGCTGCTCAAGTGCGCGCTGGCGCTCGCTGATCTGCGTCTCAAGGCTGGCGGACTGGCGCACCAGTTGCGCCAGCAGCCGCTCGCCCTGCAGCCGGCGGCGCAGCAGGATGCGCGCCAAGGCTTCGTTGTCGGCGTCCAGGACCAGATCGACTTCCCCGACCAGGTTGGCCAGGCCCGCACTGATCTCCTGCTGGCGCCGGACCAGCGCTTCACGATTGCGGCGATCCTGCTCAAGCGCGCGGCCGTCGTCGTTGAGTGCTTCGTCCATTTCCCGCAGCGACTGGCGCAGCAGCAGCTCGGGTTCTTCGATGCGGTCGAGCACCGCATGCAGATCGGCGCGAAACAGTCGCGTCAGCCGGGTGATCATCGCCATCTCGTAACTCCAGTCGCTGCGGTGAAGCCAGACTAGGAGTCGTCGCGCCGGGCGATAAGGACTGCTGGTGTAAACACTTGCAGGCTGCGGTTTACAAACTGTTTGCATGCGGCGATGGCGCTGCCGGTGCTAGTGTCCGGCCAGCCCAACGCATGACCCCGCCGATGCAGCGCAAGCCCCGCCTGTTGATCATCGAAGACGAGCCGGCCATCCGCGCCGGGCTGGTCGACGTGTTCGTCTATCACGGCTACGAGGTCGAGCATGCCGACCATGGGCAGGACGGTCTCGCCCGGGCGCAGCGTGGCGGCTTTGATCTGATCCTGCTCGACGTCATGCTGCCGGGCATCGATGGCTTCTCGATCTGCGCCGAGCTGCGTCGCCGTGATCCCGAATTGCCGATCATGATGCTGACCGCCAGGACCAGCGACGACGACATCATCCACGGCCTGTCATTGGGTGCCGACGATTACGTCGGCAAGCCGTTTTCGGTCGCCCAGCTGGTGCTGCGCGTGCAGGCGGTGCTGCGCCGCGCGCGGCCGGCGCTGCTGAATGACGCCTGCCTGCGGCTGGTTGGCGGCGTGCAGATCGACACGCGCAATCTGAGTGCCGTCATCAGCGGCCAGGAGGTGCGCTTCACGCGGCGCGAGATGGAGGTGCTGCAGTACCTTGGCGCCCACGCGCAGCGGCCGGTGTCACGTGAGGAGCTGCTGCATCGCGTGTGGGGCTATGCGCGCGAGCTGGAGATCGAGACCCGCACGGTCGATATCCACATCGCCAAGCTGCGCCGCAAGATCGAGCCGGATGCAAAGCAGCCACAGCATCTGCTGACGGTTCGTGGAGGCGGCTATCGACTGCTGCTGGCCGACGCATGAGTCTTCGACGCGGTCGCCGCGTTACCCGGCAGCGGCTGCGCTGGACGCTCGGTCTGCTGCTGCTGGCGCTGGCCGTGCCCAGCGTCGTGCTGGTGGTGCAGACCCAGCGGCAGCTGAAGTGGGAGGCCTTCCATCAGAGCCGCCAGCTGGCGATGGAGCTGGCCGAGCGGATCGACGCCCGGCTGCGCCAGCTGATCGCCACGGAGGATGCACGCGCCTATGTCGACTATCAGTTCCTGACCGTGGCGGGTGGCAATCTGGCCGCCGATCCGGGCCAGATGGCAGTGCTGCAGCGCTCGCCGCTGGCGCAGTTTCCGGTGCGCAGCGAGCTGCCGGGCTTGCTTGGCTGGTTCCAGATCGACGCCGCCGGCGGCTTTGCAAGCCCGCTGCTGCCGGCCGGCAGCACCAATCCCACCGAATTGGCGCGGCTTGGACTCAGTGCCGACGAGATCGGCGCGCGGCGTGCGCTGCAGGAGCAGCTGCTGGACGTGCTTGGACGCAACGCGCTGGTGGTGCGGCGACGGCCGTCGGAAGCGCTGGCCGTCGCGGCACCGGCTGCCGCAGGCGGCACCTATCCGGCGGAACTCGACGACCCGAATGCAGGAGCGCTGGCAGCGACTCGCGAGGCTGTCTCAAGGGCGAGCGCATCGCCGCTGCCGCCGCCAGCGCCGGCCAGCAGCGCGGGCAAGGAGAAGCCAGACGCAGCGGCGAACCAGGTCGCGTTTGATCAGCTCAAGCGGCAGTCGAATGCGCCGCAGCAGAAGGATGCGCGCGCCCTTGGCAACGTCGCTGATCTGCGCCTCGATACGCCGTTTGCCGAGCGCGGCGGCGCCCGCGATGAACGCATCCAGGAGCTGCAGGCCAAGCTCGAGCCGCAGCGCGGCCGCCGGCTGGAGCAGGCGGCCGCGCCAGCGTCGGACGGGCTAGGTAGCACCGATGCCGAGTCCAACGCAGGACCGGCTACGCCGCTGCGGATGTTCGACAGCGAGCTTGATCCGTTTGAGATGGCGGCGCTTGGCAGCGGCCACTTCGTGCTGTTTCGGCGCGTCTGGCGTGACGGTCAGCGCAGCATCCAGGGTGCCCTGATCGATCAGCGCGAGTTCCTGCGTGGCGCGCTGGCGGAACCCTTCGGCAGCAGTCTTCTCGCGCCGATCGGCGATCTGCGCGTGGCCTGGCAGGGCAGCGTGCTGGAGCGGATCGACGGCCGCGGTAGTCGCGGCTACCTGCGCCTTGATGACGCGCTGACCGGCACGCTGCTGCATCGCGCACGGCTGTCGGCGCCGCTGGCCGACATGGAGCTGATCTGGACCATCCGTCAGCTGCCGGCCAGCCCCGGCGCCTCGCTGGTCGCCTGGGCCGGACTGGTGCTGTTTGCGGTGCTGCTGGCCGGCTTCTTTGCACTGTACCGGCTGGGCCTGCGGCAGCTTGCGCTGGCTGACCAGCAGCAGGATTTCATCGCGGCCGTCAGCCACGAGCTGAAGACGCCGCTGACCTCGATCCGTATGTACGGCGAGCTGCTGCGCGCCGGCTGGGCCAGCGAGGACAAGAAGCGCGAGTACTACGACTACATCCACGACGAGTCGGAGCGGCTGTCGCGGCTGATTGCCAACGTCCTGCAGCTGGCGCGGCTGGAGCGCGACGAGCTGCAGCTGGACCTCAAGACGATGGCGGTGACCACCCTGTTCGATCTGATCCGCTCGAAGGTGCAGGCACAGATCGAGCGGGCCGGGTTCGAGGTCGAATTCGCGCTCGATCCGGAGTGCTCCGGCGTCGAACTGAAGGTCGATCCGGACGCGCTGGTACAGGTGCTGATCAACCTGGTCGACAACGCGCTGAAGTTTTCCGCCCGCGCGCCCAGGCGCCGGATCGAGATTACCGCCGCTGCGCAGGCCAACCGGCGGATCGCCTTCGCGGTGCGCGACTACGGCCCCGGCGTGCCGGTCGCGCTGCGCCGCAAGGTGTTCGAGCTGTTCTTCCGCGCCGGCAACGAGCTGACCCGTGAAACCCACGGCACCGGCATCGGGTTGGCGCTGGTCCGCCAGTTGGCCAGCGGCATGGGCGGCGAGATCGAGCTGCTGGCCCGCGAGCCGGGAGTCGAATTCAGGCTGCTGCTGCCCCTGCAAGACGCACGGGTGCTGCGGTCGTAGGAGCGCCGTCAGGCGCGATGCTGTCGCCAACCGCCGCGACGTGCTAGCCGGCGCCGCGCTCTGCCGTCCCGGCCCGGCGCTCCTGCCACCACAGCAGCGCGGTCAACAGCAGCCAACTGGCCAGCAGGGCGCGGCGCCCGGGCTCGCGGTCAACCTGGTGTGGCGCGGGTGGGCGGTCCCGGTTCACCAATGCGGCGGTGGCGACCTGCGTCTGCTGGTCGATCAGCGAGCGGATCCGGGTTGGATCGAAGACGTAGAACGGCGCTGCACCCAGGTCGCCGTCGCCCGCTGCGGCGGCGCCAGTCGCTTCCTCAACCGCGTCGACCGCCGCCGGCAGCAGCGTGTGCCATCCCGCCGCGGTCGGCCAGAATGCGGCACAGCCGGGATTGGACGGGTCGCGCAGCAAAGACAAGATCGCCGCATCCGGCGTGCGTATCTGGAGATCGCCGTCTGGCCGGCACAGGATGGCCCGCCGGCCAACGCTGGCTCGGGTCGGCAGGACCGGCTTGGGCGCGTTGCGCGCGCGCGCCAGTGATGTGAAGAGGTCCGCCCACAGAGACGCATGCCGTTCGCGCTGACCGCGGGTGTGCAGCCGGAAGCTGTCGAGCAGCCACAGCGCGCCTATCCGGCCCTGGCCCAACAGCACTTGCGTTGCCAGCGGTGCGCAGGTGGCGTCCGACAACAGCGTGACCTGGCTGGTGCCTTCGGGCGTGATCTGCCAGCCGTGCAGGTTGCTGTCTGGCGCGCGGTCAATCTCGGCGTCAAGCTGCAGCGCGCGCGGTGGCTGCGCACTCTGCGCCAGCGTCAGGCCGAGCGCGCGCCAGTCCTGCAGCGCGGCGTTCGGCACCGGTCCGGTGATGCGGACCAGCAGCCCAAGCCCGTCAGCGACCGCCGTCCGCAACAGCTCGCGTTGCCGCGCCAGCTGCGGCCAGCTGCGCTCATCGACGATCAGCAGATCGAGCTGCGCCAGCGCGGCGGCATCCAGGCCGGCGGTCGAACCGGTCTGGGTCAGGTTGGGCGCCAGCGCGATGCGGGCATCCAGCTCAACGCCCGCGTCCAGTGCCCAGCGTCGAAGGTATTTGAGGTCGGGGCTGGGAACCGCCGCCAGCAGGCGGACGCGCATCGGAGCCGCCTGGGTCGCATGCACGGGCAGCGGCTGCTCGTGCAGGGTCGTCGCGCCGGCGCGCAGCCGCAGCGTGAACAGCGCCGAGCCTGCTGCGCGCGCGAGGCCGGTCAGCGCGAAGCGTCCTTCGGCGTCCGGCTGCGATTCAGCGATCACCCGCTGTGCTGGATCAACAAGCTGCACCCTGCTGACCATTCCGCTTAGCCGGCCGCGAACATGCCAAGGGCTGCCGGCCGCCACCGACTCCGGCGCGTCGAGCTGGATCAGGGCAGGCCCCCTGTCGCTGGGAGAAGGCTCGAAACTCAGGTCGCGCCCGGCCAGCGCCTCGCGATCATGTAACTCCAGACCGCCACCCCGCACGAGGACGTGGGTCACCCCAGGAAAGCGTCGCAGCGCCGTCGCCAGGTCGGGCATCGAGGCCACGCCGTCGACCCGCGTCGCGCCCGGCAATGCCACCGCGGGCAGGTTCGAATCGCTGTCGCTGCG
>JBBRBN010000011.1:0-66329 GCA_038205755.1 Lysobacterales bacterium
GCCTCGCGCTCGCCGCGAAAAACCACGTAGCGGCCGCCGTGCCGCGGCACCAGTTCGACCATCCGCTTGCCGTACTCGGCAAACCCCAGCGGATCGGTAAGCGTGGCTTCAATCCACATGAAGGCCTTGTGGCTCATGGCGGGGTCCCTCGTTAACGGTGGGCGACCAAGGGGACTTGCGCGCAGCGCGCGGCCATCAGGAAAAACGCGCCGGGCGCTTGTCGAGAAAGGCCGCGGCACCCTCGACGAAGTCGACGCTGGCAAAGGCGTCTTCGAACAGCGCCAGCGCCTGCTTCGCGCTCACCTGCGGGTCGCCGCCGACGTGCGCCAGCACCTGCTTGATGCCGCGACGCGCGCTGCCCGACGTGGCGAGCAACGCCTGCTTAAACGTTTCGACGACCGCGTCAGCCCCGGTCGCCGGCAGACATCGCGAAATCAGCCCCCACTGCGCGGCGGTGGCTGCATCGATGGCATCTCCGGTCAGCAGCATCTGCTTGGCACGCGCCATACCGACGGTGTGCACCAGCCGCCGGGTGTCATCGACGCTGTAGACCAGCCCGAGTCTGGCCGGGCTCAGGGCGAATTGGCTGCGCGGGGTGGCGAGCCGCAGATCGCAGGCCAGCGCCAGACCGAGGCCGCCCCCGACGCAAGCGCCGTCGATCAGCGCCAGGGTAGTGAGGGACAGCCGCTCAAGCCGCAGCTGGCAGCGCTGGACGATAGCGGCGTTGGCGAGCAACTGGTGAGGGTCGCTCAGCGTCTGGCGCAACTCGTCGATGTCAGCCCCGGCGCAGAACGCGCCGGCGGCACCCTCCACGCAAAGCAGCCGCGCGACGCCCTCGGTCGCCGCACGCTCGGCGCGCTGCAGCGCCTCGTCCAGCGCCAGCCAGTGGACGGTCGCCAGCGCGTTGCGGCGCTGGGGCCGATTGAGAACCAGCGCAATCACGCCGCCCTGCTGTCGCCAGAGAATGCTGCTGTCGTCCATCGACGATCCGAAACTGAATTTGTTCTATAGTTATACCATTATGGCAATTAGCGCCCCATCCCCGGCCGGCAGTGGTCCCGACGGCAAGCTGCCCGGCAGTCTCGCGCACCTGCTGCAGGGCGATTCGCCAACGCCGCTTTACCACCAGATTTTCAGCTGGCTGCGCGATCAGATCGTCAGCGGCGAGCTGCCGCACGGCGCCCAGGTGCCGACCGAGTTCGAGTTGGCTGACACCTTCGCCGTATCGAGAATCACCTCGAAGCGGGCGCTGGACGAGCTGGCTGCTGAAGGTCTGGTCGAGCGTCGGCGTGGACGCGGCACCCACGTCATCCATCGCTCAGCGCCAAGGCCGACGCGGGCACCGTTGACGGGTCTGCTGGAAAACCTCGAAATTCTGGCCGAGAACACCGACGTGACCCTGCTGTCGTTCGAGCACGCCAGCCCACCGATCGCGGTGCAGGAGCTGTTCGACATCGAGTCCGACGAGGTTCTGGCGCACGCCGTGCGCATGCGCTCGCGCGGCGGCACGCCGTTTGGTCACTACGTCAGCTGGACGCGCACCACGCACGCCGAGTTCAATGGCACCAGCCTGGCAAAAACCTCACGCATCAAGCTGTTCAAGCGCTGCGGCATTCGCCTCGCGCAGGTCGAGCAGACGCTGTCGGCGGTGTCGGCCGAGGCGACGGTGGCAAAGCTGCTTGGGGTTGAGTCGGGTAGCGCGCTGCTGACGCTGGAGCGGCGCTCGTTTGACAGCGAAGGCCAGCTGGTCGATCTGTTGATGATCCAGTACAGACCCGACCACTTCCGCTATCAGATGACGCTCGACATCGATGCCGACGGGCATGCAAGCTAGCTCGCATGTTTCATGAATCTCGCGCGCCCTGGCTTGTCTCTTGTCCGCACAGGAGATTTTCCTCAGTCGGTCGTATGGCCCGCTACGCCGCTCCTTCGGAAAATCTCCTGTGCGAACAACATCCTGCGCGATCATCGCGCGAATTCATGAAACATGCGGGCTAATCGCGCCGACATGCCGGCCACTCTCGCTCATAAGATTCTTGCCCGCGCCAGCGGGCGCGACGCGGTAGCGCCGGGCGACATCGTCACCTGCCGCATCGATCTGCTGATGATGCATGATTCCGGCGGCCCGCGGCGAGTCGCCGAACGGCTGCAGAAGCTTGGCGCGCAGGTGTGGGATCCGTCGAAAGTGATTGTAGTGAGCGATCACTTCGCGCCCGCCACTGATCTTGAGTCGGCCGAGATTCTGGCGCTGACCCGGCGCTGGTCGGCGCAGCGCGGGCTGCGGCACTACGACGGCGTCGGCATCTGTCACGTCGTGCTGCAGGAAGGAGGACACGTGCATCCGGGCATGTTCTGCGTCGGCGGCGACTCGCACTCGCCGAGCGGCGGCGCGGCCGGCGCTTGGATGGTTGGCGTTGGCGCTACCGAAATTGCCGGCGCGCTGGTCACCGGGACGCTGTGGATCAAGGTGCCGCAGGCGGCACGCATCGAGTGTCGCGGCCGGCTCGGCGCCGGCGTCTCGGCGAAGGACATCATGCTGCATCTGTGTGCGCGGCTGGGCATGAGCAACGACGCCTACGTGTTGGAATACGTTGGCAGCGCGGTGGTCGCGCTGTCGATGTCCGAGCGGCTGGTGTTGTGCAACATGAGCGCCGAGCTGGGTGCCGAAACCGGCATCGTTGCGCCCGATCAAACCACCCTCGACGCCCTCCAGGCCGCCGGCCGACCGTTTGCCGGCAACATCGACGACTGGCAGAGCGATGACGCCGCCGACTACGCCCTGCGGGTCGACGTTGACGCCACTGCGCTGGCGCCGCAGATAGCCGCGCCGCATTCGCCGGCCAATAGCGCCAGCATCGAGACATTGGCTGAGAACGTGGCGATCGATCAGGCCTACATAGGCGCCTGTACCGGCGCCAAGCTCAGCGATCTGCGGATGGCCGCCTCGGTGTTGAAGGGTCGCAAGGTGGCGGCCGGAACGCGGCTGTTGATCGCGCCCGCTTCGACCGCCATGACCGCCCGCGCCGCCGCCGACGGCACACTCGCAGCGCTGACCGCAGCCGGCGCGATTCTGCTGCCGACTGGCTGCGGCGCCTGCGCCGGCATGGGCGCCGGCATGCTTGCCGCAGGCGAAACCGGCATCGCCTCCACCGCGCGGAATTTCAAGGGCCGGATGGGCTCGACCGAGGCCAAGGTCTGGCTCGGCTCGCCCTACACGGTCGCCGCCTCGGCGGTACGCGGCCGCATCACCGACCCGCGCGAGCTGCTGGCGTGAGCCTCGGACTGATCCGCGGGCGCTGCTGGGTGTTTGGCGATCAGATCGACACCGACCTGCTGGCGCCGGGGCCGTATATGAAGCGGCCGCTGGCCGAGCTGGCCACGCACTGTCTTGAGGCGATCGCACCGCGCTTTGCCAGCGAGGTGCGACGCGGCGACATCGTGGTCGGCGGCAGCGGCTTCGGCATCGGCTCCTCGCGTGAGCAGGCGGTGCAGGTGCTTGGCGAGCTCGGCGTAGTCGCCGTCGTGGCGAAAAGCTTCGCGCGGATTTTCTACCGCAACGCACTTAACCTTGGACTGCCGGCGCTGTCCTGCGAGACGCTTCAGGCGGCCGATGGCGAAACGCTGGAAATCGATCCGCTTGCCGGTCGCATTCGCAATCTTGACCGCGACATGGAGATGCACTGCCCGCCGATCCCCGCCGAGCTGCTCGACGTGATGGCTGCCGGCGGTCTGCTGCCGTGGCTGCAGCAGCGGCGCGCGGCCTCATGAGCATGAAGTCACGGTCGCGGATCGGGCGAACACGCAGGCTGACCACGCCGCGTCGCCGCCGATGACCGGTCCGCTGTCCGCCATTGGACCGCTGCGCTCGGCGACCGTGCTGTGCCCTGATCTCGACGCGGCGCTGCCGACCTATCTCGCCGACCTTGATCTGCAGCTGCAGCAAGACACACTCTTCGACGCTGACGACGCCAAGGCGCTGCAGCTCGGCGAGCTCGCCGGCCAGCGTCTGTGCTGGCTCGGCAGCGAACACGCACCGCGCTGGCTGAGGCTGATCAACGCGCCGCAGGCGGGGATGATCGAACCAATGCAGCGGCACGGCTGGCTCGCGCTGGAAGTGCTGGTCGCCGACTGCGCCGCGCTGGTCGCCAGTCTCGGTCCGTCCTGGCGCGTGCTCGGCGCACCGGCCCTGCTCGAGGTCAGCCCCGATATCACCGCCAGTCAGGTGCTTGGGCCGAGCGGCGAGCTGTACTACTTCACCGAAGTCCGCGCCGCCGTGCCGCCGTTCGACCTGCCAATGACTCGCGCACGCGTCGACCGCCCGTTTATCGCCGTCCTTTCGACGCCCGCCCGCGAAGCCGCGGCGCGCGCGTTCGAGCAGCGCGCCGGCCTTACCGGCTGGCGCCTCGACACCCGAATCACCGTTCTCAATCGCGCCCTGAGTCGACCGCTGGCCACACAGTATCCGGTGGCGGTAGTGCCATTGGCCGGGCAGTCGCTGATCGAAATAGACGAGGTCGAGTTGGACCAGACTCAGCTGGATCAAGTCCCGCAAGCCTCCACCGTCGCACCCGCCCGCCATCGCCAAACCTCAGGCCTGCACTCGATCACCCTAAGCGGTCCCCCGAACCCACCCTGGCAGCCGAGCGCAAACGCTTGGATAGAGTGGAGCGAATAAGGCCCGGCCAGCATCGCTCCGCCGTTTGCTGTCTGCCGCTCGTCGCCAAGCCGGTCGAAACCCGGGGAAAGAAAAGCAGACAGAGAGAAAAACCGTCGAAATCGCCAACTGGATCGCGTCGCACCACGTCGAGCGCTGCGCCATTTTCAGCGGCCCGCAGTCACGATTAAACGTTCAAGAACATGCCTGCCGCCTTGGCAGGAGCAGAAATCATGCAACCACGATGAGGTGAGACCTCAACTCACTCGTCCACCGGCACCCCAACCACCCCGCGCACCCTCAACGCTTGCACTTCTGCAGCATCCAGCCCCAGCAGAGCATGCAGCACGTCAAACGTGTCCGCCGCCAGCAGCGGCGGCGCACGCTGGTATTCGATCGGTGTGGCGGAAAAACGCAGCGGATTGGCGACCATCGGTACGCTGCCGGCGCTGGGGTGCGGAAGGTCGATGCGCATATTGCGCGCCTGCACCTGCGGGTCGGCGAAGACCTGGTCTATGCGGTTGACCGGTCCGCAGGGAACGGAGGCGGCGTCGAGCTGTTGCAGCCAGTGTTGTGTCGTGTGCGCGGCGAAGCGCGACTGTAGAAGTGCGATCAGCGCATCACGATGAGCGACTCGTGCCGCGTTGCTGGCAAAGCGCGCGTCGGTCGACCAGTGCGGCTCGCCGAGCAGTGTGCACAGTCGCGCGAACTGCGCATCGTTGCCGACCGCCAACATGAAATGACCATCGGCGGCGGTTATCACCTGGTAGGGCACGATGTTCGGATGTGCGGTGCCCTGGCGCTCCGGCACCACGCCGCCGACCAGATAGTTCATCGCCTGATTGGCCAGCCAGCCGACCTGGGTGTCGAGCAGTGCGAGGTCGATGTGCTGACCGATGCCGGTCGATTCTGCGTGCCGTAGCGCCGAGAGAATGCCGACGCTGGCGTACATGCCGGTCATCAGGTCGGCCACCGCCACGCCAACCTTTTGCGGCCCAGCGCCCGGCGTGCCGTCGGCGCCGCCGGTGACGCTGAGCAGTCCGCCCTGTGCCTGGATCGCGGCGTCGTAGCCGGCGCGCTGCGCGTAGGGACCGGTCTGCCCGTAGCCGGTAATTGAACACATCACCAGCGCGGGGTTTCGCGCGCGCAGGCTGGCGTAGTCGAGGCCGACCTTGGCCAGCCCGCCGACCTTGAAATTTTCCACCACGACCTGCGCATCGTCGACCAGTCGGCGAATCAACTCGGCGCCTTCAGGTCGCGTGAAGTCGATGGCCACCGAGCGCTTACCGCGGTTGGCACCCAGATAATAGGCCGACTCGGCGGTCGCTTCGCCGCGGGCATTGCGCAGATACGGCGGCCCCCAGCGGCGAGTGTCGTCGCCTTCGCCGGGTCGCTCGATCTTGATCACCTCGGCGCCGAGATCGGCCAGCAGCTGGGTCGCCCACGGGCCGGCCAGAATGCGCGAGAGATCGATCACCCGTACGCCGGCCAGCGGCGCGGTCATGACGGTGCTCCCCAGCACTGCGACAGCGCGGCGGCGAGCGCAATCAGCGCGCGATCGCTGCCCAGCGGCCCGATCAGCTGCAGTCCGATCGGCAGCGCGCCCTTCGCCACCGGCAGCGGCAGCGACAGCGCCGGAAAGCCGGCCATGTTGGCAAAGCAGGTGAGGTCGGCCTGATTGCTCGGCGTTGGCTCGTTAAAAGCAAACGCCCGCTGCGGCGTGGTCGGCCAAACGAGCAGATCGCAGCTCGCCAGCCAGCGCTGCAGCTGCAGCCGCGCGGCGTCGAGCTGGAGATCGGCGGCGGCAAGATCGGCTGCGCTGCGCGCCTGCGCCCAGCGCAGCATCTTTGCCAGCGCCGGGGAAAAATCCTGCGGCCGCTGCGCCCAGTCGTCAGCGTGTTCGACCAGCATGTCGGCCTCGCAGACCAGCAGTCCGGCGCGTCTGGCGACGCCAGCGGCAAGCTCGCTCGGCGGTAGCGCAATACAGACGTGGCCGAGCGCGTCGAGCTGTCGCTGCGCGGCGACGCAGGCGGCGGAAACTTCCGCGCTGATTTCGATGCCGTCCAGCGCCGGTACGCCAATTCGCAAAACGTTGTTCGACGCCGAGGAAAAAGAGAACGGTCGCGATTGCGCGCTGTCGCTGTCGTAGCCGGCGATCACCGCCAGCAGCCGATCCAGGTCGGCCGCGCTGCGCGTCAGCGGTCCGATGTGATCGAGCCGTCGCGACACCACTACGCTGCCGCGCGGGCTGACCGCGCCGAAACTCGGTTTGAGTCCGAACGCGCCGCAGTAGCTGGCTGGAATTCGTATCGATCCCATGCTGTCGCTGCCCAGCGCCGCGCTGCATAGACCGGCCGCGACCGCCGCGCCCGAGCCGCCGCTGGAGCCGCCCGGCGTGTAGCCGGCGCGCTGCGGGTGTTGACACGCGCCGTAGTGCGGATTGTTGCTGTCAGCGCCGAGCGCCGCTTCGTGCATGTTGAGCTTGCCGAGAAACACCGCGCCGGCCGCGCGCAGCCGGGCGACACACTCGGCATCGTCATCAGCCGGCGGCCGCTCGCGGCGCGTCGCCATGCCGGCCGTGGTGCGCCAGCCGGCAATATCGATATTGTCTTTCACTGCGATTGCAATGCCTTCC
Organism: Lysobacterales bacterium; assembly: GCA_038205755.1. Classification (GTDB taxonomy): domain Bacteria; phylum Pseudomonadota; class Gammaproteobacteria; order Xanthomonadales; family Xanthomonadaceae; genus JANNWF01. Next base: position 7,290 of record JBBRBN010000011.1, read on the forward strand.
AGCGGACGCGGACCGTGCTGCGCCCGGTGCGCGTCGGAGGCCTGCGCCTGCGCGCGACTGCGCTCGGCGTCGACGCTGATGTAGGCGTTGAGGCCGGACGCTTCAATGGCGGAAAGATAGGCGTCTACCAGCGCCAGCGAGCTGCCGTCGGCGGCCAGCCAGTCAAGCTGAGTGGCAATGTCCGAGTGCCGCAATTCATCCATTGCGTTGACCACAGACCCGCTCATTCGAAGCGCTTGTCAAGCAGACGAATGGGCTTCTGCCGGGTTTCGATGCCGGTCTGCGTGGCCAGGCTGCCGAGCGCACACAGCTGCACGCCAACCTCGACGCCCAGCCGAGCGCGCAGCGTCTGAGCGAAGATATCGGTCAGCGCCGCGTCGTCGCTGCTGCCGCTGACTTCGACCTGCACCGCCAGCGCATCGCGGCCGGCGTCATCGCGGGTAGCGACACAGAGAAACTCGCCGGCATAGCGCGGCTGCGTTTCGAGAATCGGCGCGAACGCCTGCGGAAACACGTTGATCCCGCGGATTTTCACCATATTGTCGCTGCGGCCGAGAAAGCCCTCGATGCGACGCAGGTTGAGACCCAGGCTCGACGGCGAGGTCAGCGTGCGAGTGACGTCGTGGGTGTTGAAGCGGATGATCGGATAGATGTCGTCCTTGTACAGGCAGGTCACCACCATGTCGCCGGGCGCGCCGTCGTCCGCCCCCAGGCCACTGTCGACATCGAGAATCTCGACGTACTGGGCGTCCTCCATCAGATACATGCCGTCGTGGTCGGGCCCCTCACCGGCGATCGCGCCGGTGTCACCGACACCGTACCAGTCGAACAGCTCGACGCCGCCCCAGGTCGCGCTCAGCGCTGCGCGCGACTCGCGGCCGAGGTGGCCGCAGACCATGCGCAGTGGAATGTCGCGACCCGGCTCAATGCCGGCTTCGCGGGCCACGTCGGCGAGCTTCTTGATGTAGTCGGCGAAGCCGACGATTACCGTTGCGCGCAGATCGCGCATCAGCTGCACCTGCTGCGCCGAGCGGGTCTCGACGCCGGTGCCGGCTGAACAGAACAGCGCCTGCGTGTAGTGGGTCACCGCCTCGCGCACGTAGTGACCGCCGTTGATCATGCCGTGGCCGTACACCGAGTGCACCACGTCGCCGGCACGCATTCCCTGCCAGCGGTACAGACGCGCCAGCAGCAGCGACTGCACCTCGCGCGAGCGCGGCGAGAACAGCAGCGGTTGCGGTCGTCCGGTGGTGCCTGAAGTGGTATGAAAAATCAGCGGCACGTTGCCGGCGTCGCTGCCGTCGCGCCAGCCGTGGAAGTCGCCGAGCGGCGGGTTGGCGGCCACCGACTGCATGATCTCGTGCTTGCCGAACACCGGCAGCTTGCCGATGTCGCGCAGCCCGTCGATGTCGCCCGGCTCAACGCCGTGGGCGCCCCACAGTCGCTGGTAGAACGGTATCTGCCAAGCGCGCGCAAGGCAGCGCCGGAAGGCGGCATCCTGCTGCGCGAACAGCGCGTCGCGCGACAGAGCCCGGTGGCGCTGAGCAAAGCGTTCGTCGACCGGATAGTCGTCCAGCAGCTGCCGGGCCGAGAAGCTCTCGAAGTAGGTGGTCTGGCGCATGCGTCTCTCCGCTAACCCGCATATTTCATGAATTCGCGCGATGATCGCGCAGGATGTTGTTCGCACAGGAGATTTCCCCAAGGAGCGGCGTAGCGCGCCACACGACCGACTGAGGAAAATCTCCTGTGCGGACAAGAGACAAGCGAGGGCGCGCGAAATTCATGAACCATGCGGGCTAAGTGGATTCAGTCGCCGGCGGGCGGCTGCAGCGCGGCAGCAAGCTCGCGCACGTCGGCCATGGCGGCCAGCGACTGCAGCGCACAATCCAGCGTCGCGCGGGCGTCGGCGTCGAAGCCGGGGTCGGCGTGATCGAGGCAGTGGGAAAACTTCGCGTTCTGTCGCGCCGTTGACAGCGGCAGCGCCGGCGCGCCGAGAATCGCTTCGCGGGTGCGCTCCAGCGTGGCACCCGAGCGCAGCCGGACCAACAGCGTTTGCGGGGCCAGCGCATTGTCGTCCTCAACGCCGTTGGCTTCGACCGTAATCCGGCCGGCGTAGGCACCGCGACGCGCGTCGTTCAGTGCCGCCGGGCTGAAATCGTCGAGGCCAACGCCGCCGCGAGCGAGGCAGGTCGAGGCGAGATAGGGCAGGCACAGGCGAGCGTAGCTGGCGGCCATTCCGGTGCGCAGCGGTCGGCCGATAAGGCGCCCTATGAGTGGTGGCGCGCGCAAGGTGATGCGATCAACGTCATCGGCGTGCAGCTCGCCGCTGCGCAGCAGTTCGGTCAACACGTCGAGCGTGCCGTGCGCAGCCCGGCCGGTCGGAAAGGGCTTGTGGCTGACCTGCTCGATCGCCCGCGTGGCGCCGCGGATCAGCGTCAGTCCGGGCGCGCTGGCGTGTTCGCCGTCGATCAGCGAAAAGTAGCCGAAGCTGCCCTCCAGCCAGTCGCGCGGACCTTCGAGGCCGGCGCCGGCCAGATCAGCGGCGGTCAGCGCGGCGCGGGCGTTGAAGGCGATCTGCAGCGCCAGCGTCGGCAGGCCTTCGAGGTGCGCCTGCATGGTGCCGGAGAGCTGGCTGCAGGCCAGTCCCAGCGTTTGCTGCAGACGCTGCGCATCGAACTCGCGAAGCACGGCAATGCCGGCCGCCGCGCCGAGCGCGCCGCACATCGCCGGGCGGAAAAAGCGCATCGGTGCGCGGGCGCAGACACCAACCGCCGCCGCCACGTCGACCGCGATCACCACCGCGCGCAGCAGCACATCGCCGCTGACGCCGCCGCGCTCGTCGGCCTCGGTCAGCAGGCTCGCCAGCACCACCGCCATCGGGTGGACGACCGCCGGCTCGTGGACGCAGTCGAATTCCTGGTTGTGAATGGCGAAGGCGTTGAGCATCGCGGCCTGGTCGCGCGAGCAGCGCCGCCCGCTGCCCCAGACGCCGGCAGCGTTCGACCCGTTCTCGCACCACAGCGTCTGCAGCCGACGGCTGGATTCGATGCAGGCGCCGGACAGCGCCACGCCCAAGCTGTCGCGAACAAAGCGCAGCGCCGCAGCGCGCGCGCTTGGGGTCAGCGCGGCGTCGCGCAGCGCGTCGACGTGTGTCAGCAGCGGCTCGGTCAGACGTTCGCTCACTGCGACGGGCTCATGTCGACTGGCTCACGTGCATCAGCACGCCGGGATTCATCAGACCATGCGGATCGAGCTGGCGCTTGATGGCATCAAACAGCGCCAGCGCGCCGGCGTCGCGACCCTCGCGCCAGCGATAGAACTTGCCGATCTGAAAATGCGCCGCGCCGTGCTCGTACATGGTGTCGGCAATGGCGCGCTTGAGCTCACCCACCAGCGCGCGCGCCGCCAGCGCTTCGGGGTGGGTCGCCAATTTGGCCAGGTGGTCGGGCTGCACCATCGCGCGATGGTAGTCGCTGAGCGCATCGGGCCAGTAGAACACCGGCTCGAACAGAAAGCCCTGCGCGCCAACCGTCGTCAGCAGCTGACCGATGACGATGGCATGGCGATCAAGCGCCTCGCGCTGCGACTCGATCAGCGCCGCCACCGCGCGGATCGCCGGCAAGGCGCGCGAATGCGGGAGGATGCCGTGCACCGGCACCCAGCGTTCGCCATTCGGCCCGAGCATGCTGTTGGGCGGCGCAAACGGCGCGCTGCGGAGGACCTTTGGGATCGAATTGTCGACTTCGCGGGCGACCCCAGCGGCGGCTCTGCGCGCCGCACTCAGTCGCGCCCGCACGCTGGCCTCGTCGTCGGCCTCGATTGCCAGATGCACCGAGTATTGCGACGGGTCGAGAAAATTGCGGCCGGCGCCGACCAGCTTCAGGCCGCCGAGCAGGCCCTGCTTGCGAACCACCTGGCCCAGCGTTTTGACGTCGCTGACCAGCCCGACGCGGCGCATTCGGACCTGCGCCAATACCGGATCAAAACCAAAACACTCGCTGGCCAGACCCTGCCGCGCGATCTCGCTCATCAGCGCCTGGGTGCGCTTGATGTCGACGCATTGGAACGAGAGATAGTCGACGCAGGCCGGGCGGGCAATCAGCCGCAGGCTGGCCTCGACCTTGATTCCCAGCGCGCCGCCGTCACCGAGAAACAGACCGCTGAGGTCGGGCCCGGCGTAGCGGAAAAATGCCGGCGCTTGCGGCACCGCCAGCGCGCCGCTGCGCACGTGTTGGCCGCTGGCGGTAAGCACGTCGAGACCGAGCAGCGAGTCGCCGACCGCGCCGTGCGTGCCGGAGCCGAGAAAGGTGCTGTTCTGCGACAGCGCACCGCCGACGGTGGCACCCAGGCCCGACAGCGGACCCCAGTACGGCGTGCGCACGCCGTGCGCTGCCAGCGCCTTGTCAAGAGCGGCCCAGGTGCAGCCGGCCTGCACTCGAACGAAGCGATCATCGAGATTGATCTCCAGCACCTGGTCAAGCGCTGACAGATCCACCGCCACGCACGGCGTCTGCGTCGCCAGATAGCCGTCGGTGTAGGACAGCCCGCCGCCGCGCGCGACGATGGCAACGCCGGCGTCGGTCAGCGTCGGCAGCGCCAGCGCCAGCGTTTGCACGTCGGCCGGCCGCAGCACCGCCGCCAGCGGCTCGCCGGTGGCGAAAACGTCCTGCGCAAACAGCGCGCAGCGCGCCGGATCGGTTGACCACTGCGCCGCGCCGAGCGACTGCGCCAGCTGCGCGAGCGCGGCCTGCACGCTCATCCTGACGCGCCCGCTACTCTGACCAGCGCCTTGCCCAGATTGTCGCCGCGCATCAGCGCGCAGAAGGCCTCGGGCGCGGACCGCAGTCCGTCGAAAATGTCTTCGACGATGGCGAGCGATCCGTCGGCCAGATGCGGCAGCAGCTCGGCCTGCATCTCGGCCAGCCGTGGCCAGTGGTCGTGGACCACCAGCCCGGTCATGCTGGCGCGCGCGCCGATCAGCGGGCCAAGATTAGGCCCCGGCGGACGCTGCTCGCTGTTGTACTGATCGATCAGCCCGCACAGCACGATGCGTGCGCCGCGGCTGAGCCGCGCCAGTGCCGCTTCCAAAATAACGCCACCGACGTTGTCGAAATAAACGTCAATGCCGTCCGGACAGGCCGCATCAAGCGACTGCGGAAACGCCGCATCGCGGTAGCTCACGCAGTCGGAAAATCCGTAGCGCTGCAGGCACAGCTCGCGCTTCGCCGCGCTGCCGACGATGCCGACCGCGCGCGCACCGGACCAGCGCGCCAGCTGACCGGCGACGCTGCCGACCGCGCCGGCGGCGGCTGAAATCAGCACCGTTTGACCAGCCGCAGGCGGCGCGATCAGTCGCAGGCCAGCCCACGCGGTGAGGCCCGGCAACCCGAGCGCGCCAAGATGCAGCGAACTCGCCGCCGGCACCGCTGCGGGGCTGCCCGCGCCATGATTCGTCAGAGTGTCGACAATCCGCAGCCGAGCACGCGGCACGTCAACCCGCTGCGCCCAGCCGGCGTCGAACACCACCCGACTGCCCGTCGGAACAGCGTCGATGCGACTCTCGCAAACCACCCCGACGCCCATTCCCGGCACCTGCGCCCCAAGCGCCGGCCGCGCCGCCAGATAGCGCCCGGCAAGCAGCGGTCGCAGGTACGGATCCATCGACAGATACTCGACCTCCACCCGCACCTGATCGGCCGCCAGCGGCGCCAGTTCGACGGTATCGAGACGAAAGTCCTCCACTGTCGGCGCACCCTGCGGATAGCGCGCCAGACTGATCTGCTGGATATGCTCCTTATTGCCCGCTTTCATCGGCCTGGCCCGTTTACCCCTATTGATATAGCAATATAACAAACCTCACCGGGCCAGCGACCTCTGCGCGCGCCAGCCCGAGGGCGCAGGTAGCCCGCCGCCGAGGCGGACAAAATCCCGCGAAGGACAGTCAGAAAAGCCGAAAAAAAATCGCCATCAGCAGCGCCATTTTCCGACGCCCAAACCGGATGGGCGTTGCCGATCAAACCGGTCTCGCGATGACGTTGAGCAGGAGTGACTGCGCAAGCCAATGCGGTCGGGTGCGAGACACCGGCCAAACCCCCGGCAGAAGAAAAATCAGCGCGCCTCCTCAACCCGCAAATCAGCAAGCGCCCCGCCAAGCGCCGCCAGCGACCCGCCGCCAACCAGCCCCTGCGCAAGCTCAATGAGTCGCTGCGCGAGCAATCGATCAACCCCGCCCCATTGCGCCAGCCGCTGCATCTTGGCGTGCACGGCAGCGATGTCCATCGGCTGCTCGGGATCGCCCCACGCATCGCTGACGCTCCGCAGCAGCGAGCGGCCGTCGCGCCAGACGACGCGCACGCTGGCGCCGTAGTGCTGCGGAAAAGCGGCGCTCAACGCCGGGTCTTCGATCACTGTCACCCTGTCACGCAGCGCAGCGAGGCCAGCACTGCGCAGGGCCTCGGGCAGATAGTGCGACAGCGCCGGGTCGCCGAGCACGACGATAGCCGCCGCCGCGTGCTGCAGGCTGAACTTGGCTTCAAGCTCGGTGCTCGGCTGCGGGCGATTGCAGAAGCGGATCGCTTCTTCGTAGGTGCTGATCTCGATGCGCTCGATGGCGTCGGCTGCGCTCGCCTCGCCGGCGGTCGCCGACCAGACCGCGCGCATCGCGTCGATGCACGGATGTACGTGACGGCAGGCCGGCCACGGTTTTAGGCTGGTGCTGTGAATCAGCCACGCAGGATCGTCGTCAATCACCTGCGACGGCTGCGCGTCGCCGGCGGTAGCGGCGAACAGCCCCTGCTCGCCCTCAAGAATGCGCCGCGGACCGCGCAGTCCGCGCGCTGCCAGGGTGGCCGCAACCACACCGCGCCGCGCCGCTTCGGCGTTGTGCAGCGACTTGGTCGGCACCGGCTCGTGGCGCATCTGCCAGAGACCGCCGGCGCTGCTGCCGGCGGTGCCAAGCGCATCGGCCAGCGCATCGGCCGACAGCTGCAGCAGCGAGCCGGCCGTCGCTGCGGCACCAAAGGTGCCGGCGGTCGACGTCGGGTGCCAAAACCGGTAGTGCTCGCGGCCGAGGCTGCGGCCAATGCGGATGCTCGCCTCGTAGCCGCGCACGATGGCGTCGAGCAGGGCGTGCGCATCGTCGCCGCGCTGCTGCGCCAGCGCCAGCGCGGTGGGAATCACGATCGGCCCCGGATGCAGAATCGCCTCACGATGCAGGTCGTCCATTTCCAGCACGTTGCCGAGCGCAGCGTTCAGTGCCAGAGCGTCCTCCAGCCGACGCCGGCCGACGCCGAGCGCGCTGCAGCGACCCGCCTCGCCCTCATCGGCAAGCCCGCGCAGCGTGACGCCGAGATCGCTGCGCAGCGCACCCAGCGCGCAGCCCAGCCAGTCGATCAACAGCAGCGCGGCGCGCGCTCGATCAATCGCGGTCACCGGCGCACACAGCCTCTGCGCCAGCCGTTCGGTCAGGCTGGCGGACGCGACGTCAGAGGGAGTTTGTCTGGACATAGCCTATGATCCTAACGCCAATCCGCGCGCTTGAACGCAATGCCGACCTCGCTCGACGCCAGCCGCTTCTACTGCGCTCTGACGCCTGCTCTTGAGGTTTACGCACCCGGCTGCGCCGGCCATTCATCGCTGTTCGAGCGCTGGCTGCGCGAGGCGCCGGAATGCAGCGCGGGAGTCCGCTACAGCGGCGTGCACATCCCCACCGTCAATCGCTTCGTTTTTGCCGATCTGCACCGCGATGCGCGCCAGCGCGGCATCTTTCTCAGCGCCGAGCTGCGCGCCGCGTGGGACGACGGCCGGTTCGACTACCTGCCGATCAGCTACAGCGACACCTGGCGCTGGCTGGAACAACGGGCAGAGTTCGATCTCGCCCTGCTGCAGGTGGCGCCGCCCGACGCTGATGGCCGCTGCTCGCTTGGCGTCGGCTGTGATTTCTCCTCGGCCGCCTGGCCGCGTGCGAAACGCGTCTTCGCACACATCAATCCGCTGATGCCGTCGACCAACGGTCCGAGCATTTCGCTCAGCGACATTGATGCCGCTATCGAAAGCGCCGAGCCGCTGCTGACGGTCGACGCGCCGGCGGCCGACTCATCGCTCGATGCGCTGGCCGTCGCGGTTGCCAACATCATCGACGACGGCAGCACGCTGCAACTCGGTCTGGGTCGGCTGCAGTCGGCGCTGCTGCGCGCGCTGCGCGATCGCCGTCGCCTGCGCATTCACGCCGGCATGGTGTCGGACGGGCTGCTTGAACTGATCGACAGCGGGGCACTGGATGAAGCGCGCGACGCGGTGACCGCTGGCGTCGCCATCGGCAGCGCAGCGCTTTACCGGCGGGTCGCCGAACGGGTGCGCTTCGCGCCGGTCGGACACACGCACGCTGCCGGTGTGCTGGCCGCGATTCCAAAGCTGCAGGCGATCAACAGCGCGCTGCAGGTCGACCTGCTCGGGCAGGTCAACGGCGAGACCATCAGCGGTCGACAGATCAGCGGCGTCGGCGGGCTGCCGGATTTTCTTCGCGGCGCGCGGGCCTCGCCGGGTGGTCGCGGCATCGTTGCGCTGGCCTCCTGCACCTCGCGCGGGCAGTCGCGGATCGTCGCCCAGCTTGCGCCAGGCCCAGTCAGCGTCGCCCGCGTCGACGCCGACTGGGTAGTCACCGAACACGGCGCCGCCGACCTGCGCGAGCGCTCGGTCGACGCCCGCGCTCGCGCGCTGATTGCCATCGCGGCGCCCGATCAGCGCGAGCCGCTGGAGCGGCAGTGGCACGCGCTACGCCGGCTTCTGTAAGGTGGGGCGGATGACGACAAGCAGACGCCAAAAGCCGCGCTACCTCCAGCTGGCCGAACACTTCATCGAACGCATCGGCTGCGGTGACTATCCGGTCGGCGGCCTGCTGCCGACCGAGCTGGAAATCTGCGAATTGTTTTCGGTCAGCCGCCACACCGCCCGCGCCGCGCTGTCGCAGCTCAGCGCAGCCGGGCTGGTGCAGCGCCGACCGGGTGCCGGCACCCGCGTGCTGATGCCGCGCGAGGCGATGCGCTACCAGCATGAAGTCGACACCATCGAAGACCTGCTGCAGTACGGTAATCAGACAAGACTCGACGTGCGCTCGGCGCAGCGCGAAGCGGCCGACGTCGAGCTCGCGCTGCAGCTCGGCATAGACCGAGGCGCCGCCGTGCTGCTGCTGCAGGCGGTGCGCCTGGCTGCCGACTCGCGGCTGGCAATCGCCTGGACCGATATCGCCATCCCGGTGGCCCGCGGCGTGCCCATCGAGCGCCTGCTCAACCTGCAGCAGGCGCCCCGCGCGATCGCCGCGATGCTCGATCCGGCCGGGCTCACTCATGTCGAACAGGTCTTCGACGCCGCCAGCTTTCCTGCTGCTCCCGCCAAGGCGCTCGGCAAGCGCGCCGGCAGCCCGGCGATGCGCGTCAAGAGACACTACCGCGGCACCGACGGCCGCGTGCTCGCCTACGCCATCAGCCTGCACCCGGCCGGCCAGTTCGCCTACCGCATCGTGCTGTCGCGCCGCGGCGGGTAGCGGGGTCGTTTTTTTTTGCTGCAATATGTGACGGCAGGAGATATCGCACTGACGTAGGGGCGGTTTGGCGATGGCGATGCTGCTTGGCCTGTGCGCCGAATTGCCCGAGCCGCCACGCCGCAGTAGCGACCAGCAGCGCGCGGTCCGCTTGGTCTGCAGCTATGCGTGAGCAGGTGACCGGATAGAGACCAGCACCACCGCCCAGCACGCAGAGCACGAATCGCTTTTGCCGCGCATTGAGGTCGAGAGGCACACGGGCCTGAAAAGGACCGCGATCTATGACCGAATCGAGAAAGGCACGCTTCCGGAGCCGCGCAGGTTGCCTGGTAGCCACTCCGTTCGGTGGCTCGCGTCTGAGATCGACGCACGGGTTGCTGACTGGATACGACGCAGCGTGGAGGGTAGGGAGGCGGGCAAGAATGCGGCCCTTTCGAAATGGCGAACGTAATCAGATACTTACTGAAATAGGTGGCGGAGAGAGTGGGATTCGAACCCACGGTGGGCGTAAACCCACGGCAGTTTTCAAGACTGCTGCCTTAAACCGCTCGGCCATCTCTCCGCTGTCTGGATGTGTCACTTTTGCCCAACCTTGGCTGGGGCCGCGAAGTTTACCCTGCTTGCGGGTGCCCGGCTTGGGTGAGATCAGGTTGAGGCGGGATCGGCTTGGCTGATGCGCGCCCCGTAGCGCCGAGCTTGCTCGGCTGCCGCCTGGGGCTACGTCTTGGCTTGGGCATCAGCGGAGCAAGCTCCGCTCTACGGGAGGGACGCCTGTCCGGGCGCTGAGGGTCGGATTGCAACACGGCCGGCCGCGCTGCCTGCCATCGGCAGACCAACGGGAGTCCCGCTGAGCTCGTCGCGATCAGCCCAGCGCCTCGATCCCGCCCAGATAGGGCCGCAGGGCGACTGGCACGGTGACTGAGCCATCCTGCTGCTGATAGTTCTCGAGCACCGCGACCAGCGCGCGACCGACCGCGACACCCGAGCCATTCAGGGTGTGCAGGGGCTCGGGCTTGGACGTTTCCGGGTTGCGCCAGCGCGCGTGCATGCGGCGCGCCTGGAAGCCTTCGCAGTTCGAGATCGAACTGATCTCGCGATAGGCCTGCTGGCCCGGCAGCCAGACTTCGAGATCGAAGGTCTTGGCAGCCGAGAAGCCCATGTCGCCGCTGCTCAGCAGCATTCTGCGGTAGGGCAGCTGCAGGCGCTCGAGGACGATTTCGGCGTGTCTCGTCATCGCTTCGTGGATTGCGTCGCTTTCGGCCGGGCGGCAGAGTGCGACCAGCTCTACTTTCTCAAATTGGTGCTGGCGGATCATGCCGCGGGTATCACGGCCGTGGCTGCCGGCTTCGGCGCGAAAACACATCGAGTGCGCGGTCAGCCGCAGCGGCAGCTCGGCATCCTCGACGATCCGGTCACGCACAAGATTGGTCAGCGGCACCTCAGCGGTCGGCACCAGATAGCGCTTTTGACCGGCCACGTCGGTGACAAACAGGTCTTCTTCGAACTTGGGCAACTGGCCGGTGCCGAGCATGCAGTCGGCGTTGACGATCAGCGGAACATTGCACTCGCGGTAGCCGTGCTCACGGGTGTGCAGGTCGAGCATGAACTGCGCCAGCGCGCGATGCAGCGCTGCCACCGGGCCGCTCAGCACGGTGAACCGGCTGCCCGACAGGCGGGTGCCGGCCTCAAAATCGAGACCGCCCAGATGCACTCCGATGTCGACGTGATCGCGCACCGTAAAGTCGAATTCGCGTGGGGTGCCCCAGCGGTGCAGCTCGACGTTCTCGGCTTCGCTGGTGCCCAGCGGCACGCTGCCTTGCGGCAGATTGGGAACCCGCTGCGCGATTTCCTCCAGCTGTTCGCGCACCGACTGCAGCTGCACTTCGGAGGCGGCCAGCTCGTCGGCAATGGCGACGACCTCGGCCATCAGCTCAAGCCCATCCTCGCCCTTGCTCTTGGCGATGCCGATCGCCTTGGAACGGGTGTTACGCAGGTTCTGCAGCTCCTGCGTGCGCGTCTGGATCTGCTTGCGCTGCGCCTCAAGGGCATTCAGCGCATCGACATCAAGATCGAAGTTGCGGCTCGCCTTGAGCAGCTCGGCGGTTTCAACAAGCTGGCCGCGCAGCTGGACGGGATCGAGCATGGGGAATCCAGTTCAAGGTTGGGCCGGGATTATCCGGGCCCGTGCGGGATCCGGCAAACGAGCAACAGCCGCCGCGCGATGGCAGTGGAGCTACGCCATCGGTTCGTCGCCGAAGCGGTTGGGGCCAGGCGAGCCGGCGATGAAGCCGAGCATGATGATCACAATCAGAAAGCCAAGCAGCGGGATCAGCAGCAGCAGCGAGAGCCAGCCGGACTTGTCCTGGTCATGCCAGCGTTTGCAGTAGACCGCAAGTCCGATCCACAGCATGGGAATCTGCACCAGCCAGAACCAGACCGGAATGGTGGGCATATTGTTGGGGTCGATGTTGCCACCCAGCGCCGAACCCATCACGGCCATGTTCAGGCCGATGCTGATTGCAATGCTGGCTGCGGTGACCAGCCAAAATGCCTTGCGGCTGATTCGGCCATCGAACGAAAACAGAAACCTGCTCCAATTCATAGCGCTTTCCCCGAAAAGTGACGCCCGCGGCGGGCATCCAGGAGGATACCGCTTTCGCTGCTCAGCGATCCGCACGGAGGCGGTCGGCTGCCTCCGCGCCCAGCCACACCAGCAGCAGACCGAGCACCAGGGTGAGCGCCAGGTACAGCATGGCCAGACCGATCCGATGACTGCGCGCGTACAGCAGCATTTCAAGCATCAGGGCCGAGTAGGTGGTGAGCCCGCCGAGCATCCCGACGATCAGGAATGCGCGCCACCACAGGGCCGCGCCACCGCGCCCCTCCAGCCATACCGCCAAAAACCCCACTACAAAGGCGCCGAGCAGATTTGCGGCCAATGTTCCCCAAGGCAACCCGGTTCCGAACTGCCGCAGCATTGCCCCACCCAGCCAGAAGCGCCCAGCGGCTCCCAGCGCGCCACCGGCCATTACCAGCGCAAGCTGCTGCCACCAAGGCGTCACTGCGACCTCTTGATCGCGGCGGCTCGCGCCGAGCGCAGCGCTTCGAGCTTCTCTGCCAGCTTGATCTCCAGGCCGCGGTCGACCGGCCGGTAGTAGACCTGCTCGCCGATCGCGTCGGGAAAGCCCGTCTGATCCAGCGCGATTCCACCGTCGGCATCGTGGTCGTACTGGTAGCCATTGCCATAGCCGAGCTGCTTCATGAGCCGAGTCGGCGCGTTGCGCAGGTGCAACGGCACGTCCGCCGTCCCGGACCGCTGCACATCGGCCTGAGCTGCCTTGTAGGCGACGTAGGACGCGTTGGATTTGGCGGTGCTGGCGAGGTAAATCACCAGCTGCGCCAGCGCCAGCTCGCCTTCCGGACTGCCCAGGCGGTCGTAGGCGTCCCAGGCATCGGTGGCCATCTGCAGGGCGCGCGGATCGGCGAGGCCGATATCCTCCACCGCCATCCGGGTCATCCGCCGGGCCAGAAATATCGGATCGCAGCCGCCATCGAGCATGCGGCACAGCCAGTACAAGGCGGCGTCCGGATTGGAGCTGCGCACGCATTTGTGCAGGGCGGATATCTGATCGTAGAACTGCTCTCCGCCCTTGTCGAAGCGCCGCGTGCGATCCGCCAGCACCTGCGCCAGAGTGGCCGGCGTGATCGTGCCGCCCTCGCCCGCCGCCAGTTCGGCGCCAATCTCAAGCAGCGTCAGCGCGCGTCGGACATCGCCGTCGGCAGCGTGGGCAATGAGCCCGAGTGACGCCACATCGACGCTGAGCGGCTGCGCGCCCAGCCCATGCTCGGCGTCGGCCAGACTCGCCTGCAGGGCGCGGACGATGTCGTCGACCGAAAGTGCCTCCAGCACGTGCACGCGGCAGCGCGACAGCAGCGCCGAGTTCAGCTCAAAGCTGGGGTTTTCGGTGGTCGCACCTACAAACACGATGCTGCCGCGCTCAATGTGCGGCAGAAAGGCGTCCTGTTGGGCCTTGTTGAAGCGGTGCACCTCGTCGACAAACAGCACCGTCCGGGTGCCGGCCTCGAAGCGCGCCTGCGCCTGCGCGAGGACCGTGCGCACCTCGGGCAGTCCGCTGAGCACCGCCGAAATGGCGTGAAACTCGGCGTGCGCGTAGCGCGCCAGCAGCAGCGCCAGCGTGGTCTTTCCGCAGCCAGGCGGGCCCCACAGAATCATCGAATGGACGTGGCCGGACTCCACCGCGCGGCGCAGCGCTGATCCCGGCGCCAGCAGCCGGCGCTGGCCCACCATCTCATCCAGCGACCGCGGTCGCATGCGTTCGGCGAGCGGCTTCAGCGCCTCAGGGGCACTGAACAATGAGGGGTTGGCTGACGAAGTCGTGGGCACGCAAGAATGATACCTGCGGCGCCAGCGGTTGGCTGTTGGCGCACCTGCGCAGCAACCCGGCCTGCGTTCAGTGATGGGAACTGCGTCACCGCGCCGGCCCCCTTGTCGTGTCCTCAGTCGCGAACCGGGTAAACCTCGGCCGCATCGATGGTCTCGCCGACCACATCCACTCCCGCCGGCGGCACAAAGCGGAAGGTGTCTGATTCGAACTCAGGGTTGCGGGTCCAGTCCGAGAACGCCACCTCGGTCCGCTGGCCCAGCGTGTCGACCAGCACCATGCGCGCCAGATCCACCCCCTTGAATCCCAGTCGAGCCTCCGAGAAGGCGCTGTCATCCGCCCGCGGGGTCAGCAGCACCCAATCCAGCCCGTCGCTGCTGCCGCCATCCGCGGTCTTGAACTGGCGCTCAAGCTCGGCCGGGTCAATAAGAACGGCCAGCGGGCTGCTCTGCTCCTCCAGCGCCTGCTTGCGAACGGTCACCTGCTCCAGGTCCGGATCAAAGATCCAGACGTGATCGCCATCGGCGACGATCAGCTGCGGAAACGGCTGCTGGTATTCCCAGCGGAACAGGCGCGGCAGCGAAAGAGCAATCCGGCCCTGCGACTGCTCGCGCTGGCCGCCGCGGTGATCGAATACGGTCTGCTCGAAGCTGCCTTCCAAGCCGCGCAGCTGATCGCTGAAGCGCTTCAGGGTGGCATCCGGCGCGGCCAGCGCCGCGGTCGACACCAGCACGAACGAGAGACCAGCGATGAGGGTGCGAATGATCATGGTGTGCAGGGAGGTCGCTGCGGAGGGCGACCCGAGTCTGCGCGGCGACAGCTGAACACGGCCTACCGCGACGGCGGCGGCGGAGCGATCACCTTGCGGTCGCCGTTGTGCTCGGGTGCCGAAACGATGCCGGCGGCCTCCATCGCTTCAACCAGCCGCGCTGCGCGGTTGTAGCCGATTTTCAGGCGCCGCTGCACGCCCGAAATCGATGCCCGCCGCGACTCGGTGACAATCGCAACCGCCTGGTCGTAAAGCGCATCCGACTCGTCGCCGCCCGCGCCCGGCTCCGGCAGACCGGTGGCGCCGATCACCTGGCCATCGGCGAGCATCTGCACTTCTTCCAGCACGCCATCAAAATACTGCGGCCCGCCGCTGCACTGGCGCAGGTGCTGCACCACGCGATGCACTTCCTCGTCGCTGACAAACGCGCCATGCACACGCTCGGGCATGGCGGTGCCGGGCGGCATGTAAAGCATGTCGCCGTGGCCGAGCAGGGTTTCTGCGCCGGACTGGTCAAGAATGGTGCGCGAGTCGATCTTGGAGCTGACCTGGAAGGCGATACGGGTCGGAATATTGGCCTTGATCAGGCCGGTGATGACATCCACCGACGGCCGCTGCGTGGCAAGAATCAGGTGGATGCCGGCGGCACGCGCCTTCTGCGCGAGGCGGGCAATGAGTTCCTCGACCTTCTTGCCGACGATCATCATCATGTCGGCGAACTCGTCGATGATGACGACCAGATACGGCAGCGCCTCCAGCTCGCGCGGCGCTTCGTCCAGCGCCGGATTGGGGACGAACAGCGGGTCCATCAGCGGCTGACCGGCGTCGGCGGCTTCCTTCACCTTGCGGTTGAAGCCGGCCAGGTTGCGCACCCCCACCATCGACAGCAGCTTGTAGCGGCGCTCCATTTCGGCCACGCACCAGCGCAGGCCGTTGGCGGCCTCCTTCATGTCGGTGACCACCGGCGCCAGCAGATGCGGAATGCCCTCGTAGACCGATAGCTCCAGCATCTTCGGGTCGATCATCAGCATCCGCACGTCTTGCGCGGTCGCCTTGTACAGCAGCGACAGCACCATCGCGTTCAGGGCGACAGATTTGCCGGAGCCGGTGGTGCCAGCGACCAGCAGATGCGGCATGCGGCCGAGGTCGACCACGGTGGGCCGGCCACCGATATCCTTGCCGAGCGCCAGCGCCAGCGGGCTGTTGACCTTGTCGTA
The DNA here is from genome assembly GCA_038205755.1 of Lysobacterales bacterium. GTDB lineage: Bacteria > Pseudomonadota > Gammaproteobacteria > Xanthomonadales > Xanthomonadaceae > JANNWF01. The sequence goes on from JBBRBN010000011.1 coordinate 23,217, forward strand.
CTCCTTCGAGCGCAGGATTTCCGACAGGTAGATCATTTCCCGATTGGCGTTGGGGATCTCCATGCCAATCACCGACTTGCCGGGAATGACGTCGACCACACGTACCGACTTCACGCTCAAACCCCGCGCGATGTCCTTGTCCAGCGACGAAATCTGGCTGCCCTTGACGCCAGGTGCCGGCTCCATTTCAAAGCGGGTGATGACCGGGCCGGGATACACCCCGACCACCTGCGCTTCGATGCGAAAATCCTTCAGCTTGAACTCGATCTGTCGCGACAGCGTCGCCAGCGCCTCCTCCGAGTAGCCCTTTGCCTGCGCCTTGGGCTCATCCAGCAGCGACAGCGGCGGCAGCGCGCTGGATGTTGGAACGCCCTGGAACAGCGGAATCTGCTGCTCTCGCTGGGCGCGCTCGCTGCGTTCGGGCGGCGGCAGCTGCGGCTCGATGCGCACCGGCTCGCGCTTGGCGCGCTTGATGGTCTCCTCGCGGCGACCTTCTTCGCGCTCGGCCTTGGCAATTCGCGCGCTGCGCCACTCGTCGGTTTTGTGGCGACTGCGGCCAAGCATGACCCCGAGTGCAAGCAGGCCGGCGCCGACCCGGTCCATCAAGGCAAACCACGACAGGCCGGTCGCCAGCGTGATCGAGACCAGCACCAGCACCAGCAGAAACAGGCTGGCGCCCATATAGCCAAACCCGCGGGTGAGCGTGGTGCCGATCCACTGGCCGAGCAGCCCGCCCGACTGCGCCGGCAGGCCCGTACCCCACTCGCTCATCTGCAGCGCCGCCAGCCCGGCGGCGCCGATCACAAATCCGACGCAGCCCAGCAGCCGCAGCGCCGGCGTCAGCGCACCGTCCGGATTGACTGCGCGGGCGCGTAGAGCGACCCACGCCATCAGCCCTGCAAGCAGCGGAATGACATAGGCCGCCAGGCCGCAGAAGGCCAGCAGCAGATCGGCGAACCAGGCGCCAAACAGGCCGCCAAAGTTCGACACGCTGCCGGTCACGCTGCCCGAGTGCGACCAACTGGGATCGTCGGGGCTGTAGCTGAACAGGCAGGCGAGCAGGTAAACCAGCACCGGCACCAGCAGCAGGATCAGACTTTCCCACCACATGCGGCGCCCAGCCGGAGCGTTCACCAGTTTGCGTGCGTCGGAATGCGCCAAGATCGATCCGTGCCTGGAGGGAGAAATCGCTTCATGAAAGCGGGGTTAGTGCCTGATTATACGAGCATATGCTTGACAGGATCGGGCGCGCAGGAAAGGATGCGCCGGCGTCTTCGGGTCGATCACGCGCCAGCCACCTTGAATCAGGCCAGCTGACCCCGCATTGTCCTGCGCTGATGACGCCTATCTCGACTACCGCGCCGGGCAGACTGCGCCGTCCGCCACTCGCCCAATTTCCAAAAGAATACGCCCGCCATGAGCAGCACCAAGCACTGCCACATCCTGATTCTGGGCTCCGGTCCGGCCGGCTACGCCGCCGCGGTGTATGCCGCGCGAGCCAACCTCAAGCCAGTGCTGGTGACCGGCCTGCAGCAAGGTGGGCAGCTCATGACCACCACCGAGGTCGACAACTGGCCGGGCGACGCTCACGGCCTGATGGGCCCGGATCTGATGGCGCGCATGCAGGCTCACGCCGAGCGTTTCGCCACTGAGATCATCTTCGACCACATTAACGAGGTCGACCTGTCCAAGCGGCCGTTTCGGCTGCAGGGCGACAGCGGCGAGTACAGCGCGGATGCGCTTGTCATCGCCACCGGCGCCACCGCCAAGTACCTTGGCATTCCGTCGGAACAGCGCTTTTTGGGCAAGGGCGTCTCGGCCTGCGCCACCTGCGACGGGTTTTTCTTCCGCGATCAGGACGTGGCGGTTATCGGTGGCGGCAATACGGCGGTGGAAGAGGCGCTGTATCTGGCCAACATCGCCAGAAAGGTCACCCTGGTGCATCGGCGTGATCGGCTGCGGGCCGAAAAGATCATGCAGGACAAGCTGTTTGCCAAGGTTGAAAGCGGCAAGGTCGAACTGATCTGGGACCATGCAGTGGACGAAGTGCTGGGCGACGAAACCGGCGTCACCGGCATGCGCGTGCGCTCGCTGAAGGACGACAGCAGCCGCGAGCTTGCCCTGCAGGGATTCTTTGTGGCGATTGGCCATACGCCCAACACCAGTCTGTTCGAGGGCCAGCTGGACATGCGCAACGGCTACATCAGGATTCGCAGCGGCATCGAGGGCGATGCCACGGCGACATCGGTGCCGGGGGTGTTCGCCGCGGGCGATGTGGCTGACCAGGTGTATCGGCAGGCGATCACATCGGCCGGCTTCGGCTGCATGGCGGCGCTTGACGCCGAGCGCTTTCTTGACGCCCAGAGCGGACGCTGAAGCAGCACGCCCCTTCGACACCGGTGTGGGCATGCTGCATTGATGACCAACGCGCGCTTCGTCGCCGCTTTATCGGACGTCCCCGCCGAGCAATGGGACGCGCTGCGGCCCGACGACAATCCGTTTCTGAGCCACGCCTTTCTGCACGGGCTTGAACAGCACGGCTGCCTGCAGCCGCGCTATGGCTGGGTGCCGCATCACCTGCTGCTGGACGACGGCGAGCGGCTGCTTGCTGCCGCGCCGTGCTATCTGAAAGCCAATTCGCACGGCGAGTTCGTGTTCGACCACGCTTGGGCGGAGGCTTACTGGCGCAACGGCATCGACTACTACCCCAAGCTGCTGTGCGCGGTGCCGTACTCGCCGGTAACCGGGCCGCGCCTGCTGACTGGACCCGACGACAGCCCGGCGCTGCGGGCGCAGGCAATGCGGGCGCTGTGCGACGAAGTTCGCCGACGCGATCTGTCCAGCGCGCACATCACCTTCGATCAGCACGCCGGCCCAACAACGGCCGATGACGCCAGCGAATGGCGGGAGCGGTTCGATTGGCAGTTCCACTGGCGCAATCCGGCCGGAGCGGGGCCGGCGTGGCGAAACTTTGATGACTTTCTGGGCGCGCTGAACGCCAAGAAGCGCAAGAACATCCGCCAAGAGCGCGCCCAGGTGGCCAGCGCCGGCGTCAGCTTCCGCCATCTGAACGGCGCCCAGGCAACCGATGCGGATCTGCAGTCGATGTTCGACTTCTACCTGGCGACATTTTCCGACAAGGGCAACCTGCCGGTGCTGACGCTCGCGTTTCTGCGCCACCTCGCAAGCTCCATGCCCGAGCAGCTGCTGCTGGTGTTGGCCGATCGTGGTGGCCGCACCATTGCAGGAGCGCTTTTCCTGCACTCACGCCGCGCGCTGTACGGCCGCTACTGGGGCTGCAGCGAGCCGCTGCCGGGACTGCACTTCGAGACCTGCTATTACCAGGGCATCGACTATTGCCTGGCCCATGGCATCCCGGACTTCGAGCCGGGCGCGCAGGGCGAACACAAGCTTGCGCGCGGCTTTCTGCCGGCCCGCACGCGCTCGCTGCACTACATCGCCGACCCGCGCTTCCGCAGCGCCGTGGGCGACGCGCTGCGCCGCGAAGCGCAGTGGCAGACTCAGTATCGTGACGACCTGCTGCTGCACTCACCCTACCGCCTCGATGCCGTTGCGCCTGCCCCGCCTTGAGTCCGCCTCGGACGCCCCGTTTCCTTCGACCGAAAGGGCGCTGGTGGAGCCCAACGGTCTGCTCGCCTTCGGCGGCGATCTGACCCCAACGCGACTGCTCAACGCCTATCGGGGCGGAATCTTTCCGTGGTACTCGGATGGCGAACCGATCCTGTGGTGGTCACCCGATCCGCGCATGGTGATCACCCCACCGTCGCTGCATCTGAGCCAGCGGCTGCGTCGAACGCTGCGCCGCTGCGACTGGCAGGTGCGCTGCGACCAGCGCTTCGACGATGTGATTGCGCAGTGCGCCGACCTGCCCCGCCACGGCCGCACTGGCACCTGGATCACCGACCCGATGCGCGCCGCCTATACGACGCTGCATCGCCTGGGGCATGCCCACAGTGTCGAGGTATGCGACGCCAATGGCAGTCTGGTTGGTGGGCTTTACGGGATCGCCATCGGCAGGATGTTCTTTGGGGAGAGCATGTTCAGCCTGCGCAGCGGCGGCTCGCAGGTGGCCGTCGCGGCGCTGTGCCGGCGACTGCAGGAGTGGGATTTCGCCCTGCTCGATGGCCAGGTGCACTCGGCGCATCTGGCCACGCTCGGCTTCCGGCCCCTGCCGCGGCGCGAGTTCGTCGAGACATGTCGGCTGGCCTGCGCTGGGCCCGCCTTGCAGGGTAGCTGGCAGTCGCCATTTGGCGCGGTGGCCGCGCGCGAGCTTGCCTGAAACCTGACGCGGGACGCGCGGCATGGCACAATTCGCCGCTTGCCCTGCCTGATCGGGGACAATGCCCCGCTACGCACGCCCCATAAGACCTACAAGACGCAACGAATGTCAAAAGATGACTCGATAGAAATGGAAGGCACGGTCCAGGAGACCCTGCCGAACACGATGTTCCGGGTAAAACTGGAAAACGGCCACGTGGTGACCGCGCATATCTCCGGACGCATGCGCAAGAATTACATCCGCATCCTCACCGGCGACAAGGTCAAGGTCGAGATGACCCCCTATGACCTGACCAAGGGTCGGATCACGTACCGAATGAAGTAATTGAGGAGCCGCGACTCGGGATTGCTCGGGACTCGGGACTCGGGACTCGCAAGAATAAGCATTGCGCGATTCTGGCCCGCCGGCGCGACGCGGGATACGTTCTTGAATTCGCTGGTCGGAACAGCAACTGCACCGCCCGTGGCGCCGCAGCGCGCCTTGGCCCGGGCGCTGCTCGGCGCATCAAGAACGTCGCACCCCTCAGCATAATCGCGGCTTCGGGCATTCACGAAGGGGTTGAGCGCGCACTGCTGCGCGCTTCCCATCGCGGTCGGGTCAGCGAGTCCGCTCCTGCGTTTCCCGATTCCCGATTCCCGAGTGCCGAGTCCCAGCTCCTCAGACCGTCGCCGTCAGCAGCTTCTGCGGCAACGCATGCGCTTCCACGTGCAGCTCGCCGTCGCGAACCGACACGTCGACGCGACCGCCTTCGGCCAGATTGCCAAACAGCAGTTCGTCGGCCAACCGCCGCTTGATCTTGTCCTGGATGACCCGCGCCATCGGCCGCGCGCCCATCTGCGGGTCGAAACCGTGCTCGGCCAGCCAGCGCCGAGCGTCCGGGTCGACGCTCAGTGACACGTGCTTTTCATGCAGCTGCGACTCCAGTTCGATGACGAACTTGTCGACCACGCGCAGGATGTGATCGAAGTCCAGCGATCCGAACTGGATCACCGCGTCGAGGCGGTTGCGGAACTCCGGGGTGAACATCTTGCGGATCACTTCCATCGAATCGGTGGAGTGATCCTGCTGGGTGAAGCCGATGGTTCGCCGGGCTGCCTGGCTGGCGCCGGCGTTGGTGGTCATCACCAGCACCACGTTGCGGAAATTGGCTTCCCGGCCGTTGGTGTCGGTCAGCGCGCCGCGGTCCATCACCTGCAGCAGGATGTTGAACACGTCGGGATGGGCTTTCTCGATCTCGTCGAGCAGCAGCACGCAGTGCGGCGTCTTGACCACCTTCTCGGTCAGCAGACCGCCCTGATCGAAGCCGATATAGCCCGGCGGTGCGCCGATCAGCCGCGACACCGAATGCGCCTCCATGTACTCGGACATGTCAAAGCGCAGCAGCTCGATACCCAGCTGCATGGCCAATTGCCGCGTGACTTCGGTCTTGCCGACGCCGGTCGGTCCGGAAAACAGGAAGTTGCCGATCGGCTTGTCAGGGTTGCCCAGCCCGGAGCGCGCCATCTTGATCGCCGAGGTCAGCGAGTCGATCGCCTCGTCCTGACCAAACACCACCATCTTCAGATTGCGGTCGAGATTGCGCAGCACGTCGCGATCCGACGCCGACACCTGCTTGGTCGGAATACGCGCCATCCGGGCGACGATCAGCTCGATCTCCGACACGTCAACCAGGTTTTTGCGGGTTTCCTCCGGCATCAGCTGCTGCCGGGCGCCGGCCTCGTCGATGACGTCGATGGCCTTGTCAGGCAGCAGGCGGTCGCCAATGTGCTTGACCGACAGGTCAACGGCCGCCTGCAGCGCATCCGGGTGGTATTCAACGCGGTGGTGGGCCTCGAAGCGCGATATCAGACCGCGCAGGATTTCCACCGTCTCGGCCGCGGTCGGCTCGACCACGTCGATCTTCTGGAAGCGCCGCGCCAGGGCGCGGTCCTTCTCGAACACGCCACGGTATTCCTGAAACGTGGTGGAACCGATGCAGCGCATCTCACCCGAGGCGAGCACCGGCTTGATCAGATTGGAGGCGTCCATGGTGCCGCCGGACGCCGAACCGGCACCGATGATGGTATGGATCTCGTCGATGAACAGGATCGCGCCGGGCGTCTTCTTCAGCTGCGCCAGCACCGCCTTCAGGCGCTTCTCGAAATCGCCGCGGTACTTGGTGCCCGCCACCAGCGCGCCGAGATCGAGCGCGTAAATGGTGGCGTCGGCCAGCACCGGCGGCACTTCGCCGTCGACGATCCGCTTGGCCAACCCTTCGGCCAGCGCGGTCTTGCCGACGCCGGCCTCGCCAACGTACAGCGGGTTGTTCTTGCGCCGCCGGCACAGCACCTGAATGGTGCGCTCGATTTCCTCGGCGCGGCCGATCAGCGGATCGATCTTGCCTTCGCGCGCCAGCTCATTGAGATTGCTGGCGTACTCGACCAGCGGATTGGTCTTGCTGTCCTCGGCATCGGGATCCTTGGCGGCCTCAGACTCGCCTTTCGGCGCTTCCTGGCCGAGCTTGGCAATACCGTGAGAAATGTAATTCACCACGTCAAGGCGGGTGATCTCCTGCTGATTCAGAAAGTACACCGCGTGCGAGTCCTTCTCACCGAACACCGCCACCAGCACGTTGGCGCCGGTCACCTCTTTCTTGCCCGACGACTGCACGTGATACACAGCCCGCTGCAGCACGCGCTGGAAGCCCAGCGTGGGCTGGGTGTCGCGGGCGTCGTCGCCCGCCAGCACCGGCACCGTCTCGCTGATGATGCCGCGCAGATCGGCCGCCAGCTTGCCCATGTCAGCCGCACAGGCACGCAGCACCGCCACTGCGGAAGGGTTTTCAAGCAGCGCCAGCAGCAGATGTTCCACGGTCATGAACTCGTGGCGCGCCTCGCGCGCCTGCTTGTAGCACTGACCAATGCTGAACTCGAGATCCTTGCTGAACATTCCTACTCTCCTGAGTCGGGGTGCTTCCTGGTACCCAAGCCGGCACCGGGCAAAACCTTCTGGAGCAGAATCGCCCGCTGCCAGCGGAGATTCTTTTGCCACCTGGCCGCCATCACATCGGCTCCATCGAGCACATCAGCGGATGCTGGTGATGGCGCGAAAACTCGTTGACCTGCGCCACCTTGGTTTCTGCCACTTCCCGCGTGAAGACCCCGCACACGCCGCGGCCGCGTGTGTGCACATGCAGCATCACCTGGGTCGCCTTCTCGCGGTTCAGCGCGAAAAACACCTGCAGCACCTCGACGACAAAATCCATTGGCGTGAAGTCGTCGTTCATCAGCAGCACCTGGAACAGCGGCGGCCGCTTGACCTCCGGTCGCGCCGTTGCAACGGCCACGCCAGTGTGCTGTTCGTGCTCGGGTTCATTGCCTTGGCTCATGGACGCATCATAGCTCTGCACTGTCGATGTCAGGTCAAGCCTGCCGATCACTCCGGTCGTCCAGTGTTGGGGGCTGTGGCCGGCATCCACAAGTCCACCGTGGGGCGCCAGTTTGGCCCTCATGTACCATTTGACCGCCCCTCTGCAGTCCCAGGCAACGTGACCTACCCGGAACCCGCCATCGAGCATCCCTTTCGACCCGACGTGACGGTGGCCACGGTGGTGTGCCGCGACCAGCGCTTTCTGATCGTCGAAGAGACCGTTCGCGGCGCTCGGGTGCTTAATCAGCCGGCCGGGCATTTGGAGGCCAACGAGACGCTGGCCGCCGCTGCGCGCCGCGAAACGCTGGAGGAAACCGGCTGGGAGGTGGCCCTGCACGCCTACCTGGGAACCTATCAATGGACCAGCGCCGGCGGCGCGGCATTCCTGCGTTTCGCCTTTGTGGGCGAAGCCACCGTGCACCACCCGGAGCGCCGGCTTGACGCGGGCATCGATCGGGTTCTGTGGCTGAGCCGCGACCAACTGGCGGCCGAGCAGTCGCGCCTGCGCAGTCCATTGGTGCTGAGTGTGATCGACGATTACCTCGCCGGTCTGCGCCACCCGCTCGACGCCTTGCGCTGGGTCGATCAGTGAGCACGGCAGGCGCTGCTGGCCCGGTAATGCTGGGGATTTCCGGGGGTGTCGATTCAGCGGTCGCGGCGCTGCTGTTGCAGCGCCAGGGCGTGCCGCTGACGGCGCTGTTCATGACCAACTGGGAAGACGATGGCAGCGGCGAATGCCGCTCCGAGGCCGACCGTCGTGATGCGCTCGCGGTGTGCGGCCGGCTCGCCATCCCGTTCCACCACGCGAATTTCAGCAGCGACTACTGGGATAGCGTGTTCCAGCGTTTCCTGTCGGAGTACGCGGCCGGACGCACGCCCAATCCGGACATCCTGTGCAATCGGGAGATCAAGTTCCGCACCTTTCTCGACCATGCCCGTGCCTTGGGCGCTGACCGGATCGCCACCGGCCACTACGCACGCACTGACTTCCAGGACGGCCGCTGGCGGCTGCTGCGCGCCGCCGACAGCAGCAAGGACCAGAGTTATTTCCTGTGCGCGCTGGGTCAGCAGGCGCTCGCCGCAACGCTGTTTCCGCTCGGCGAGCTGCTCAAGTCCGACGTCCGTGCGCTGGCGCGCGAGGCGCAGCTGCCGGTGCACGGCAAAAAGGACTCGACCGGCATCTGTTTCATCGGTGAGCGCGACTTCCGGCGCTTTTTGTCCGGCTATCTGGCCGCTCAGCCGGGGCTGATCTGCGACCCCGACGGCCAGCCGCTGGGACAGCATGGCGGCGTCTGCTTCCACACGTTGGGTCAGCGCGAGGGTTTGCAGCTGGGCGGCGTGCGCGGGCGGGCCGCGGCGCCGTGGTACGTGGTCGGAAAAGACGTCGCGCGCAACATCCTCTACGTCGACCAGGGGCAGGACAGCCGCTGGCTGCTTTCCACCGGACTTGCCGCCAACGAGGCCAGCTGGACCGCCGGCAGCGCGCCCGCGCGGACATTCGAGTGCAGTGCCAAGACCCGTTACCGGCAAACCGACCAGCCGTGCCGCGTCGAGGTGGGCGACGATGGCTCGCTGCAGGTGTCCTTCAGCGACGCCCAGCGGGCGGTGACTCCGGGCCAGACGGTGGCCTTTTACAGCGCAGATGAGTGCCTCGGCGGCGCGACCATCGCGTCAACCAACGCCCCGCTCGAATGCCGACTCCGGGAGGCCGCATGAGACACCGTACGCTGGCGTTGGCCGGCCTCGCACAGGCGATCGAGGCCGTGCTGCAAACCGCCGCAGATGGCCACGCAGACGACAGCCTGGTGGGGTCGGCGACGGACAGCCTGTTCGCCATCGACGCCCCGTCTACCGAGGCAGTCTATGGTGGCCTTGCCCGCCTGCGCTCCGGGCTGCAGCTGCTGATCGCCCAGCTTGAGGGCAGCGGCGCCCGGCGCGCCAGCGCCAACCGCATCGCATTCACCGTACTTCTGGTCGAGCGCAAGCTGATCGCCGAGCCAACGCTGCTGGCCGCTCTCGCCAAGGGCGTCGAGAACGCCCGACCGCAGCGCGAGCGCGGCGGCGTGCTGGATCCCAACGTGCAGCAACAGCTTGGCGATCTGTACGCGGCGACCGTCAGCACCCTGTCTCCGCGCGTGCTGGTTCACGGCGATCCGAGCCAGCTGGCGCAGTCGATCGTGGTCGGCCGGATCCGCTGCGCGCTGCTGGCGGCGGTGCGCGCCGGCGTGCTCTGGCGGCAGCTTGGCGGGAGCTGGTGGGACCTGCTGTTGCGCCGCCCCGCCATCGCTCGCACGGCGCGCGCCATTCTGGAAGAAATCGAGCGCGAACCCGCCGTGGAGGGCTGACCCGACCTCAACGGGCGCTGCGCCGGATGACGAACGAGGCACCCAGTGAACCGGTCCATTGCGGCATAATTACGCGGATTTCACGGCGCCACCGCGCCGCGGTCAACTCCCCGTCCGCCGCCCTCCGGAGCATGCCATGAGTGACTCCTTCGCCACCCGCTCAACGCTTAGCGTTGACGGCACCGACTACACGATTTTCAGCCTGGTGAAACTGGGCCAGCAGTTCGACCTGTCGCGACTGCCGTTCTCGATGAAAATCCTGCTCGAGAACCTGCTGCGCTGCGAGGACGGCGTTTCGGTGACCAAAGCATCGATCGAAGCCGTCGCGACCTGGGATGCCAGCAAGGAGCCGGACACCGAGATCGCCTTCATGCCCGCCCGCGTCGTGCTGCAGGACTTCACCGGCGTGCCCTGCGTGGTCGATCTGGCGGCCATGCGCGACGCGGTCAAGAAGCTTGGCGGCGACCCGAAGCGGATCAATCCGCTGATTCCCTCCGAATTGGTGATCGACCATTCGGTGCAGGTCGACTCGTTCGGCTCGGCTGGCTCGCTCGACATCAACGGCAAGATCGAATTCGAGCGCAACAAGGAGCGCTACAGCTTCCTGCGCTGGGGCCAGAAGGCGTTCGACAATTTCAAGGTGGTGCCGCCCAACACCGGCATCGTGCATCAGGTCAATCTTGAGAATCTGGCGCGGGTGGTGATGGCGCGCACCATTCCTGACAGCAACGGCGACGGCGTGCTCTATGCCTTCCCTGACACCGTGTTCGGCACCGACAGCCACACCACGATGATCAACGGCCTCGGCGTGCTTGGCTGGGGCGTGGGCGGCATTGAGGCCGAGGCGGCCATGCTGGGTCAGCCGTCATCGATGCTGATTCCGCAGGTGGTCGGCTTCAGGCTGACCGGCAAGCTGCCGGAAGGCGCAACCGCCACCGACTTGGTGCTGACGGTCACCCAGATGCTGCGCAAGCATGGCGTGGTCGGCAAGTTCGTCGAGTTCTTCGGCGAAGGGCTGGATTACCTGCCGCTGGCCGACCGCGCCACGATCGCCAACATGGCGCCCGAGTACGGTGCCACCTGCGGCATCTTCCCGGTCGACGCCGAGGCGCTCAATTATCTGCGCCTGTCGGGCCGCGACGAGGGACTGATCAATCTGGTCGAAGCCTACTCGAAAGCCCAGGGCCTGTGGCGCGACCCCAGCGTGGAGGCGACCTACAGCAGCATCCTGGCGCTGGACATGGGCCAGGTGAAGCCGTCGCTGGCCGGACCCAAGCGGCCGCAGGATCGCGTGCTGCTCAGCGACATGCAGAAGAACTACCTGGCCAACGTCGACGCGCTGGTGGTCAACCGCAAGCTCAAGGCGAAGCCCGAAGCGCTGGCCATGGACGCCGAGGGCGCGGGCCAGCAACAGGCGGACCATCTGGCGGGCAAGCCGATATCGAAGATCCGCATCCAGGACCAGGACGCCGAACTGGGCGATGGCTCGGTGGTGATTGCCGCCATCACGTCCTGCACCAACACCTCCAACCCGGCGGTGATGCTCGGCGCCGGGCTGCTGGCGCGCAACGCGGTCAAGAAAGGCCTGAAGGTCAAGCCGTGGGTGAAGACCTCGCTTGGACCCGGCTCACTGGTGGTGACCGACTATCTGCAGAAGGCCAACGTGCTGGGCGATCTCGAGAAGCTCGGCTTCTTTGTGGTCGGCTACGGCTGCACCACCTGCATCGGCAACTCCGGGCCGCTGCCGGACGCGGTGTCGAAGGGTATCGCCGAGAACGACCTGGCGGTGGTGTCGGTGCTGTCTGGCAACCGCAACTTCGAGGGCCGGGTGCACGCCGAGGTCAAGATGAACTACCTCGCCTCGCCGCCGCTGGTGGTGGCCTACGCGCTGGCCGGCACGGTGGACATCGACCTGACCAGCGATCCGCTGGGCACCGACACTGACGGTCAGCCGGTATTCCTGAAGGACATCTGGCCGAGCAGCAAGGAAATCAGCGACACCATCATCGCGGCGGTTGGCCCGGAGATGTTCAAGAAGAACTACGCCGACGTATTCCGCGGCGATTCGCGCTGGAACGCGGTGGCGTCGCCGGACGGCGATTCCTACCGGTGGGATGACAGCACCTACATCAAGAACCCGCCGTATTTCGACGGCATGTCGATGGAGGTCGGCAGCATTGCCGACATCCACGGCGCGCGCGTCATGGGCATGTTCGGCGATTCGATCACCACCGACCATATCTCGCCGGCGGGCGACATCAAGGCCAGCTCTCCGGCCGGTCGCTTCCTGCAGTCGCGCGGCGTGGAGAAAGTCGACTTCAACTCCTACGGATCACGGCGCGGCAACGATGACGTGATGGTGCGCGGCACCTTTGCCAACATCCGCATCAAGAATCTGATGCTGGGAGGCGAGGAAGGCGGCAACACGATTCATTACCCGAGCGCCGAGAAGCAGTCGATCTACGATGCGGCGATGCAGTACAAGACCGAAGGCGTGCCGCTGGTGGTGTTTGCCGGCAAGGAGTACGGCACCGGCTCGTCCCGCGACTGGGCCGCCAAGGGCACCATGCTGCTGGGCATCAAGGCGGTGGTTGCGGAGAGCTTCGAGCGCATCCATCGCTCCAACCTGGTCGGCATGGGCGTGCTGCCGCTGCAGTTCCGCGACGGTGAGAACGCGCAGAGCCTGGGCATTCGCGGCGACGAGTTGTTTTCAGTGATTGGCCTGAACGACGGCAGCGCGCGGACCGCGACCATGCGCGGCGTTCGACCGGATGGGACCTCACTGGAGTTCACCGTCAACGTGCTGCTGCTGACGCCCAAAGAAGTCGAGTACTTCAGACACGGCGGCATCCTGCACTACGTGCTGCGCCAGCTTGCCGCAACGCCCAAGGCGGCCTGAGGACCAGCGAGCCACCTGCCTGCGCAGGTGGCTCGTCGGCCCGGGGGCAGCTCGTGAAGGGCGCCACGGACTGACTCAGTTGGCGCCCTCGTTCTCCCATTGCGCGTAATAGACCTTCCACTCGCCGCCCTCGATGCGCCAGCCGCTGACGACCGGATAGGCGCGCCCGCGCTCGGGTACGAACCTGCCGCTGCCGCCAGTCAGAATCAGCGAGAAGCGCGCGGTGGCGCGCTGATCCTGCCGCTCGATGGTTATCGGGCCGATGGTTGCCCCAATCCTGGCATTGGCGAGAATCTGGCCCTGCAGCATGCGCTGCAACATCGCCCTGTCGAGGCCCTGGCTGCCGCCGAAGTCGTCGGTGACCCGATCCATGACGCCCGCCAGCGAGCGTTCCTCGACCGCCCGCTGCATGGCGGCGATGCCGTCCCGCAGCGCCGCCTCATCGGGTTCGCGCGCGCAGGCGGCCAGCAGAAGGACGAGCAGCGCGCTGCCGACGATGCGCAACAGTGCAGCTCTGCACCGCCCGGTTGCCAGCGCTGAATCCGCTGTGCTCCAATCGGGAGGATCTTCGCCATCGCTCGAACACGTGTTCGAAGCTGGGCGCGCGGAGAATCCTGGGAGGGAGTTTGACATGGGCAATCCGCATCCTTGGCTGGCGAGCTATCCCGCCGGCGTTCCGGCCGAGATCGACGTCAACGAGTATCCATCGATCGTCTCGATTCTCGAAACGTCGTGCGAGCGCTTCCGCCAGCGGATGGCGTTCGAGAACATGGGCAAGCAGATCAGCTATGACGAGCTTGATCGACTGAGCCAGAATTTTGCCGCCTATCTGATCCACGATCTCAAGCTGAAGAAAGGCGATCGGGTGGCAATCATGCTGCCCAATGTTCTGCAGTATCCGGTGGCCATCTTCGGCGTGCTGCGTGCCGGACTGACCGTGGTCAACGTCAACCCGATGTACACCGCGCGCGAACTGCGTCACCAGCTCAACGACTCCGGCGCAACGGCCATCCTGGTACTCGATAACTTCGCCAGCGTACTGGCCGAGGCGATCGCCGAGACCAAGGTCAGGCAGGTCATTGCCACCGGCGTGGGCGACCTGCTCGGCTTTCCAAAGGGGATGCTGGTCAACTTCGTGCTCAAGTACGTCAAGAAGGCGATTCCCGACTATCGCATCGAGGGCGTCATACGCTTCAACGACGCGCTGGCGCGCGGACGCGGCAAGCAGCTGCCAAGCATGGTGATCGAGTCTGGCGATATCGCCTTCCTGCAATACACCGGAGGAACCACCGGTGTGTCAAAGGGCGCCATGCTGACCCACCGCAACCTGGTCGCCAACATGCAGCAGAGCGCCGCGTGGCTCGGCTCGGCGGTGGGCAAGCAGCAGGAGCACATCATCACGGCGCTCCCGCTCTACCACATCTTCGCGCTGACCGCGAACTGCCTGGTCTTCATCAAGTTCGGCGGCACCAACCACCTGATCACCAATCCGCGCGACATGCCGGGTTTTGTGAAGGAACTCGCGCGAATTCCATTCACCGCCATCACTGGGGTCAACACGCTGTTCAACGGTCTGCTGCACACGCCGGGCTTCGACAAGCTCGACTTCTCGTCACTGCGGCTGACGCTTGGCGGCGGCATGGCGGTGCAGCGCGCGGTGGCCGACCGCTGGAAGTCCGTGACCGGATCCACCCTGGTGGAAGCCTACGGACTGACCGAAACCTCGCCGGCCTGCTGCATCAACCCGATGGACCTGCAGAGCTTCAACGGCTCGATCGGCCTGCCGGTGCCGTCTACTGTGGTCTGCATCAAGGATGACGACGGCAAGATGCTGCCTCAGGGTGAGGTCGGCGAGCTGTGCGTGCAGGGCCCTCAGGTGATGAAGGGCTACTGGCAGCGTCCCGAAGAGACCGACCAGGTGATCGTCGACGGCTGGCTGCACACGGGCGACATGGCCAAGATGGACGAGCGCGGCTATTTCTACATCGTCGACCGCAAGAAGGACATGATTCTGGTCTCGGGTTTCAATGTCTACCCCAACGAGATCGAAGACGTCGTCGCCCTCCATCCTGGCGTTCTGGAATGCGCAGCAGTCGGTGTCCCAGACGAAAAGTCCGGCGAAGCGGTCAAGGTGGTCGTGGTCAAAAAGGACCCGAGCTTGACGGCTGAGGCAATCAAGGCGCACTGCAAGGAAAACCTGACTGGCTACAAGCTTCCGCGCTACGTCGAGTTCCGCGACGACCTGCCCAAGTCGAACGTCGGCAAGATCCTGCGCCGGGAATTGCGCGACAGCGCCAAGCCGGCGAGCTGAATCGGGATTTCGAAAGCGCTTTCAATGCGGAGGCGCAGACGACGCAAAGGCGCGCAGAGAACGGCACCCAAGAGAAGATCGGAAAAGGTGGGGGGGAGGGCAATAGCGCCGGTGAGAGTCAGGGCGCCTCCTCCCCGGTCAGTCCCGCTGCACCTCTTTCCACCCCGCGCTACTTGGCCTCCTCCGCGCCTCTGCGTTGGTGCTCCGCTTTACTGCAGCTCAGCCCCGCCGAGGCGCCGCCCGGATCAGGCTTCCGGCCGCATGTAGGGAAACAGCAGGACGTCGCGGATCGAGCTGCAGCCGGTCAACAGCATTACCAGCCGGTCGATGCCGATGCCGAGCCCGCCGGTGGGCGCCAGTCCGTATTCCAGGGCGCGGATGTAGTCGGCATCAAAGTGCATGGCTTCGGTGTCGCCACCGTCCTTCTGCGCGACCTGCGCCATGAAGCGTGCGGCCTGGTCTTCCGGGTCGTTGAGCTCGGAGAAACCGTTGGCCAACTCCTTGCCGTCGACGAACAGTTCGAAGCGGTCGGTGACGCCCTTCTCGACGTCGCTCTCGCGCGCCAGCGGGCTCACTTCCACCGGGTAGTGGGTGATGAAGGTCGGCTGGCTTAACTTCGCCTCGACGGTTCGTTCAAAGATGTCCAGCAGCAGCTTGCCCCAGCCGTGGGTCGGTTTGCAGGCGATACCCAGGCGCTGTGCATGGGCATGAATCGCTGCTCGGTCCTGGTCGCGAAACACGGCGATGTCGATGTCCGGATTGTGGGCACAGACCGCCTCATCCATGCGCCAGCGGCGGAAGCGCGGGCCAAGATCGATCGCGACGCCGTCCCAATCGAACTGCGTGGTGCCGAGCACGTCGATGGCAACATCGCGGATAAGTGCTTCGGTGAGGTCCATGATCTGCTCAAACGTGGCGTAGGCCTCGTAGAGTTCGAGCATGGTGAACTCGGGGTTGTGGCGGGTGCTGACGCCCTCATTGCGGAAATTGCGGTTGATCTCGTAAACCCGCTCCAGGCCGCCCACCACCAGCCGCTTGAGATACAGCTCCGGCGCCACGCGGAGATACAGGTCCATATCCAGCGCGTTGTGGTGGGTCACAAACGGGCGCGCGGTGGCGCCGCCGGGGATGATCTGCATCATCGGCGTCTCGACCTCCAGAAAGCGCCGAGCATCGAGCCAGATGCGAATCGAGCGGACGATCTTCGAGCGCTTCACGAACACCGCACGCGCGTCCGGCGAAACGATCAGGTCGACATAGCGCTGCCGATAGCGCTGTTCGACGTCCGCCAGCCCGTGCCACTTGTCCGGCAGTGGACGCAGCGACTTGGTGAGCAGACGCAGTTGATCGACCTTGACCGACAGCTCGCCGGTGTGGGTGCGGGTCAGGGTGCCTTCGGCGGCAACAATGTCGCCAACGTCCCAGCCCTTGAATGCGTCGTAGGCGGAACCCAGCCCGCTGGCCTGCAGATACAGCTGCAGGCGGCCGGACTCGTCCTGCAGCTGGGCAAAGCTCGCTTTTTTGCCCATCACCCGCTTGGCCAGCATGCGGCCGGCCACGGCCACCCGCCGCCCGGTCGCCTCCAGCGCCTCGGCGGTCCAGCGCTCGATGTCGGCGTAGTCGGCCTGCAGGTCACCGGCAAAATCGCTGCGCCGATAGTCGTTCGGAAAAGCCACCCCCGCCGCCCGCAGCGTCGCCAGCTTGGCGCGACGCTCGGCAATAAGGTGGTTTTCGTCAACCGCGGCGGTCGGCGGCGGGTTCACAGCAGAAGTCATGATCGGCAGACGTTCCATGGGTGCAGCCCGCAATGGTGCTCTGCAGCACGCTGGGCGGTCAATCCGCTGCGGCGGGTCCGATCAGGCAGAGTCTCGCGCGTGCGCCGCTGCCGCGGCGGTTTGCGCAGGTTCGGCGCAAGCCGCGCCACCGACACTACGCGTCGATCCGCTTCGATCCGGCCTCCAGGCCGGACTTCAGCGCCGCCTCGACAAACGCGTCGAGATCGCCATCGAGCACCTTCTGCGTATCGGTGCGCTCGATGCCGGTGCGCAGATCCTTGATCCGACTCTGGTCCAGCACGTAGTTGCGGATCTGGCTGCCCCAGCCGATGTCGGACTTGGTGGCTTCTACCGCATCGCGAACCACGTTGCGCTTCTGCACTTCAAGCTCGTAAAGCTTGGCTGCCAGCATTTTCATGGCGGTATCGCGATTGGCATGCTGGCTGCGGCCGTTCTGGCAGGCCACCACTATCCCGCTGGGCAAATGGGTGATGCGCACCGCCGACTCGGTCTTGTTGACGTGCTGGCCGCCGGCGCCGGAGGAGCGATAGACATCGGTTCTCAGATCGGCCGGATTGATGTCGATATCGATGTTGTCATCCACTTCCGGACTGACGAACAGCGACGTGAAGCTGGTGTGGCGACGGTTGTCGGAGTCGAACGGCGACTTGCGCACCAGCCGGTGCACGCCGGTCTCGGTCTTCAGCCAGCCGTATGCGTACTCGCCCTCGACCCGGATGGTGGCGGACTTGATGCCAGCCACGTCGCCGGCGCTGACCTCCATCAGCTCGGTCTTCCAGCCGCGCGTTTCGCACCAGCGCAGGTACATGCGCAGCAGCATCTCGGCCCAGTCCTGCGCCTCGGTGCCGCCGGCACCGGCCTGAATGTCGACGAATGCGCTGGCGGCGTCCATCTCCCCGGAGAACATCCGCCGGAACTCGAGCGCCGCCACGCCGCGATCAAAACGATCAACGTCCTTGACCACCGCGAGTGCGGTCTCCTCATCGGCCTCTTCAGCGGCCAGTTCGAGCAGCTCGGCGGCGCCGTCGAGGCCCTCGCTCAGACTCCGGATGCCGTCGACCACGCGATCCAGCGCGGCGCGCTCCCGACCCAACGCCTGCGCCTTGTCCGGCGCGTTCCAGATGGCGGGATCCTCCAGCTCGCGACTGACTTCCTCCAGCCGCTCTACCTGGCGGTCGAAGTCAAAGATACCCCCGGAGCGCATCCAGCCGACCACGAAGGTCGGTGATGCGCGCGAAAATCGGATTGGTCTCGATCATGGCGATGGGTCAGCGGCGAAAAAGGTTGCGCAGGATAGCAAGCGGCAGCGCGCAGACGCCGGCGCCGGATCAGCACCTACGATCCGACCGCTGGCGCATCCACCTCCTGCGTTGCCTGCCAGGCGCGCTGGATACGCAGCTGGACGCCACAGCGGTCGCGGAAGTCGTCCAGCTCAAGGTGATAGACCGCACGCAGCGCGGCGGCCGGCGCCGTCCCGGTCCAGCCATCGAACTGAATCGCATCCAGCTCACCGCCGCCTGTCAGCGGTGCCAGCCTGAGCTTCAGATGCCGCTCACCAACCACCCGCCAGCTTCGAACTGAAAACACGCCATCGAATGATGGCTCCGGAAAGCCCTGCCCCCAGGGACCGCCGGTGCGCAGCGCCTCGGCCAGCGTCCGCGTGCAGTCCGCGGCGCCTATTTCACCGTCGCTCCAGCACTCGGCCTGCAGCATGGACGGCTCGATCACAGCCGCGGCGTGGGCCGCGAAGGCAGCAGCGAAACGCTCCAGATGGGCAGCCGGCAAACTCAGCCCGGCGGCCATCGCATGGCCGCCAAAGCGGGTGATCAAACCGCTGTTCGCGGCGTCGATGGCGGCCAGCGCGTCGCGGATATGGAAGCCCGGAATCGAACGCGCCGACCCGCGCAGCTCGCCGCTGCCGCCCTCGCCCTCCCCGGCTGGCGCAAATGCGACCACCGGGCGGTGCAACGACTCCTTCAGCCGCGACGCCACCAGCCCGACCACGCCTGCGTGCCAGCCGGGATCGAACACCATGACCCCCGCCGGACGCTCGGCGCTTGCTGCCGTGGCGGCAACCAGCGCTTCGGCTTCTTCTACCATCTGGCTTTGGCGGGTGCGTCGCTCGCGGTTGATCGAATCGAGCTGGCGCGCCATCCGCGCGGCCTCGGCGCGGTCGTCGGTGAGCAGGCACTCGATGCCCAAGCGCATGTCTTCGAGCCGCCCGGCGGCGTTCAGTCGTGGCCCCAGCGCAAAGCCCAGATCCGCCGCAAACAGCGCGTCGCAGCGCCGACCGGCGACATCGGCCAGCGCGACCAGGCCAGGATTGCCGCGACCGCCGCGCAGGCGTCGCAAGCCGGCTTCGACCAGAATGCGATTGTTGCGATCCAGCACCACCAGATCGGCCACCGTCCCCAGCGCGACCAGGTCCAGCAGCTCAGCAAGATCCGGTCCGCCGGACACTGGCAGCGCGCCTTCCGCGCGCAGTCGCGCACGCAGCGCCAGCAGCAGATAGAACATGACGCCAACACCGGCCAGATGGCGACTGGGAAACTGATCGCCGGGCAGGTGCGGATCGACGATTGCATCCGCCGCCGGCAGCGTCGGGCCCGGCAGATGGTGATCGGTGACCAGTACCCGGATGCCCTTGGCCTGTGCAGCAGCCACGCCGGCGTGGCTGGCGATGCCGTTGTCAACGGTGACGATCAACTGCGGCAACGGCGGATCAAGGTCGGCCACCAGCACCGGCGACAGACCGTAACCGTGGCGCAGCCGGTGCGGCACGCGGAAATCGATCTGCCGCGCGCCCAGCATGCGCAGACCGCGAACCGCCACCGCGCTCGCGGTGGCGCCGTCGCAGTCGAAATCGCCGACCACCAGAATCCGCCAGTCCTCGCGCAGCGCCTGAAGCAGAAGTTCGACGCCGGCCGTCAGCCCGCCCATCCCGTCCGGCGGGCACAGACCCTGCAGACGCAGCTCGGCGTCTGCGGCGCAAAGCACGCCGCGCGCCGCGTACACGCGCTGCAGCACGGGATGAAATGTGGTCGGCCAGGGTCCGTGGGCCGGAACCTGCCGGCGGCGCAGCGCCGTGGTCATTGCAGCCCGCTGGCCGGCCGTCGCCAGAAGCGCCAGCGGTGGGCGTGCCGCCAATCCCATAGGGCGCCGTCGGCAAAATCCATCCGCAGTGATTGGAAGCGACCGGCGACCAAGGCGCTCATCGCCGGCTCCAGCCAGGTCGAGTCGAGCACCTCTGCCTGCCGCAGGTCGCGAAGGTCGAACGCCAGCGTACCGGTGCCGGACGCCAAGGTTGCGGGCGTCGGGGGGAGCGGCGTGATACCCGCCTGTCGGCACAGCCCCTGAATGACCGCATCCTCACTGGCAACCCGCAAACCGGGCGCGCGCACATGATCGGGCAAGGCGCCCGCACCCCAGAACCAGACGCTGTTGACCGGCAGCTTGCCGACTGCCGCGCGCTGCGCATTGACCGGGTGGTTGTGCAGGATGACCTGGGCTTCGTTGAGCAGGCGACGCCAGCGGCGGCCGTCGTCACCGGCGGGCATGTGGACGTGCAGATCGTCACCCAGCGCAAGCTCGGGCGCGGCAAAGGGCGGCAGGCGCGACTGGGCGGGAATGGCCAGATACCAGCGCGACGGCAGCGGCGCCGAAATCGGGAAGCCCTCGTCGCCAAACAGCGGCCGCAGCGCAGACAGCAGCGACTCCGCCTCATCTGCCGTCAGGCCAAGCTCGCCGCAGGCCAGCATCCGCACGCAGGCCATGTCGGCCCGCACATAGGCCGGATCGGCGCGCAGCCAGACGCCATAGGCGGCGTCGCCAGCATCCCGCTGGCGGGTCAGCGGCGCGACCGCGATCCGCCGCGGCAGCACGTCAAACTGGCGCAGCAGCTGCGCCTCGTAGCCGCCTGCGACATCGGGCTGCCGGTCACTGCGACCCAGCAGCTGCGCCAGTCGAGTCGGCAGCGCGCGCTCCAGCCGCAGCCGCTCGCGCGGCGGCAGCAGAAGGGTCAGTCGGGCGACCACCGCAGGCCCGGCGATGGTATCGGGCGCTGCCACGCGGTCAGCCGTAGCGCACCCCGACCACTTCGAAACTGCGCTCGCCGCCGGGCGCGGCGATCGAGACCGTGTCGCCCTCGTGCTTGCCGATCAGTGCGCGCGCAATCGGCGCCGTGATCGACAGCAAGCCCTGCTTGATGTCGGCCTCAAGCTCGCCAACGATCTGATAGCTGACCTCGTCTCCGCTATCGACATCGCACAGATCCACGTGCGCGCCGAACACGATGCGCGAGCCGGCGTTGAGCGAGGTGATGTCGATCACCTGCGCATTCGACAGCACGCTTTCCAGCTCCTGGATACGGCCTTCGATAAATCCCTGCTGCTCACGCGCGGCGTGGTACTCGGCGTTCTCTTTCAGATCGCCGTGGGCGCGGGCCTCGGCAATGGCATTGATGACTTCCGGTCGCTTGACCGACTTCAGGTGCTCGAGTTCAGCGCGCAGGCGCACGGCGCCGCCTTGGGTCAGAGGTGCTCGCATGGGGTGTCCCGTGGGTTCGTGGTGTAGCGGCGCGCGGCGCGCCATCGAAGTCTGAGTGTGAAGGATGGGCTGACGATGTGCCAGCCGTGGCGGGGAAAAGGGCCCCGCGCCAGGTGAGCCGGATCAGCGACCGCCACTGAGCAATACTTCGGCGTGCAGCTCCTGCAGCGAATGCACCACGCCGCTGCCGCGGAACGGCAGCGAATGCAAAAGCGCTCTGGCGCCGGAGATGGTGGTCGAGTAGGTCACCCGATGCTGCAGCGCCTCGCGCCGGATCGAGAACGAATCGGCAATCGCCGCGCGTCCTTCAGTGGTGTTGACGATATAGGTGATTTCACCGTTCTTGATCAGATCCACCACGTGCGGGTGGCCCTCAACGACCTTGTTGATCAGGTCGCATTCAATGCCGTGGCCGGCCAGGAAGCGCTGTGTTCCGGCGGTCGCGACCAGGCTGTAGCCGCGCTCGATCAGCGCCGTCGCGACCGGCAGCAGCCGCAGCTTGTCCGGATCGCGCACCGAGACGAACGCCTTTCCGACCGGCGGCACGCGAATGCTTGCCGCCTCCTGCGCGCGCGCGAAGGCGGCGCCAAAGCTGCGGCCGACGCCCATCACTTCGCCAGTTGAGCGCATTTCCGGGCCGAGAATCGGATCAACGTTCTGGAACTTGGCAAACGGGAAGATGGCTTCCTTCACCGAGTAGTAGTCCGGCACCACTTCACGGGTGATGCCCTGCTCCGGCAGCGACTGGCCGACCATACAGCGCGCCGCGATCTTGGCCAGCGCAAGGCCGGTGGCCTTGGACACAAACGGCACGGTCCGCGACGCGCGCGGATTGACTTCGAGAATGAACACGTCCTCGTCACCCTCGGCATTGATCTGCACCGCGAACTGGGTGTTCATCAAGCCGACCACCTTGAGCTCGCGGGCCATCTGCGTGACCTGCTCGCGCAGCCGATCCTGCAGCGCGCGGGTCAGCGAATAGGGCGGCAGCGAGCACGATGAGTCGCCAGAATGCACGCCGGCCTCCTCGATGTGCTCCATCACGCCGCCGATCAGCACGTTGCCGTGCGCATCGGCGATCAGATCGACATCGACTTCCACCGCGTGATCGAGAAACCGATCCAGCAGCACCGGCGAATCATTCGAGACGCGCACCGCATCGCGGATGTAGCGGGCCAGGTCGGCGTCGGAATAGACCACTTCCATTGCCCGCCCGCCAAGCACATAGCTTGGCCGCACGACCAGCGGGTAGCCGATCTCGCGCGCCGCCGCCATCGCTTCGTCCGGGGTGCGGGCGGTGCGGTTGGAGGGCTGCTGCAGACCGAGTTTCATGATCATCTGCTGGAAGCGCTCGCGATCCTCGGCCAGGTCGATCGAGTCGGGGCTGGTGCCAATCACCGGCACGCCGGCGGCTTCCAGCGCGCGCGCCAGCTTGAGCGGGGTCTGGCCACCGTACTGCACGATCACGCCAAGCGGCTTCTCCAGGTGGACGATCTCCAGCACGTCCTCCAGCGTCAGCGGCTCGAAATACAGCCGATCCGAGGTGTCGTAGTCGGTCGACACGGTCTCGGGGTTGCAGTTGACCATGATGGTCTCGTAACCGTCTTCGCGCAGCGCCAAGGCGGCATGCACGCAGCAGTAGTCGAATTCGATGCCCTGCCCGATCCGGTTTGGACCGCCGCCCAGCACCATGATCTTGCGCCGATCCGTGGGTGCGGCCTCGCACTCCTCCTCGTAGGTCGAGTACAGGTAAGCCGTGCTGGTGGCGAACTCGGCGGCGCAGGAGTCGACCCGCTTGTAGACCGGGCGCACGCCAAACGCATGGCGCAGCGCGCGCAGGGCGGCTTCGTCGGTGCCGACCAGCTGCGCCAGTCGCGCGTCGGAGAAGCCCTTGCGCTTGAGCTGGCGCAGACGCGCCGCATCGAGCGCCGGCAGGCCGGCCGCGGCCACGTCGCGCTCGTCCAGTATCAGCCGCTCGATCTGCCGCAGGAACCACGGATCGATCCAGGACAGGGCGTGCACCTCGTCCTGGCTCAGTCCGGCGCGGAAGGCGTCGCCGACAAAGAACAGCCGATCCGGCCCCGGCTCGCGCAGCTGCCGCCGCAGTTCGGCCATGCCTTCCTCGCTGCCCAGATCGAGATCGGTTGGATCCAGACCGACCTTGCCGGTCTCCAGCCCGCGCAGCGCTTTCTGCAGCGACTCGCTGAAGCTGCGGCCCATTGCCATCACTTCGCCAACCGACTTCATCTGGGTGGTCAGGCGCGAATCGGCCGCCGGGAATTTCTCGAACGCAAAGCGCGGAATCTTGGTGACCACGTAGTCGATGCTGGGTTCGAACGAAGCCGGCGTGGCGCCGTTGGTGATCTCGTTGCGCAGCTCGTCGAGCGTATAGCCGACCGCCAGTTTGGCGGCGACCTTGGCGATCGGAAACCCGGTCGCCTTGGAGGCCAGCGCCGAGGACCGCGAGACGCGCGGATTCATCTCGATCACCACCACCCGGCCATCGCGCGGATTGATGCCGAACTGCACGTTGGAGCCGCCGGTGTCGACGCCGATCTTGCGCAGCACCGCAATCGACGCATCGCGCAGGCGCTGGTATTCCTTATCGGTGAGGGTCTGTGCCGGCGCCACCGTGATCGAGTCGCCGGTGTGCACGCCCATCGCGTCCAGGTTCTCGATGGCGCAGACGATGATGCAGTTGTCGGCGCGATCCCGCACCACTTCCATCTCGAATTCCTTCCAGCCCAGCACCGACTCCTCAACCAGCACTTCATGCACCGGCGACAGGTCCAGCCCGCGACCGACGATCTCGACCAGATCCTCGCGGTTGTAGGCAATGCCGCCGCCCGACCCGCCCAGCGTGAAGCTCGGTCGGATGATGGTCGGATAGCCGACCCGGGTCTGGATATCCAGCGACTGCTCCAGCGAGCGCGCGACCTCGGCTTGCGGGCAATCGAGCCCGATTTCGGCCATCGCCACCCGGAACAGCTCGCGATCCTCCGCCATCCGGATCGCCTCGCGCGAGGCGCCAATCAGCTCGACGCCGTACTTTTCCAGCACGCCGTGGTCGGCCAGATCCAGCGCGCAGTTGAGTGCCGTCTGCCCGCCCATCGTCGGCAGCAGCGCGTCCGGCCGCTCCTTCTCGATGATGCGCTCGACCATCTGCCAGGTGATCGGCTCGATGTACACCGCGTCGGCGGTGTCCGGGTCGGTCATGATCGTGGCCGGATTGGAGTTCACCAGCACCACCCGGTAGCCCTCCGCCTTGAGCGCCTTGCACGCCTGCGCGCCGGAATAGTCGAACTCGCAGGCCTGACCGATGACGATCGGACCAGCGCCGATGATGAGGATGGTTTGGAGGTCGGTACGTTTGGGCATTGTCTTTTTTTACCAGGACTCGGGACGCGGGACTCGGGACGCGGGCTCCCGCTTGCGGAGCAACGACTGACGGGGACGCAGGAGCATCTGTCCAACTCGGTCGCTGATCTCCAGCGCGGCCCTGCGCGGCTCGTCTCCACCGATCGCCAGTTCGCCCGAAAGAAGTCGCTGTGTCTGCAGTTCTGCCGTTGAGCCGAGCGCCATCGAAACGAAGCGGGCGCAATCGCGGGTCGACGCTCGCGCGTTGCCCTCGGCAATATTGGAGGGAATCGAAACCGCTGCACGCTGCCAGTGAGCAGCCAAACCGCAGCGTTGCTCGCGCGCGAACCCGGACGTGGGCTGATACACGGCCTTTGCCAGCTCCATCGCGAGTCGCCAGACCTGCAACTCGCGAAAGTGCGCAATGCTCACGCCGATGTCCCCGAGTCCGGAGTCCCGAGTCCCGAGTCCCGCATCGCTCGCACAAACCCATCAAACAGCCCCGTCACATCGCGCGGCCCTGGGCTGGCTTCCGGATGGCCCTGGAAACCGAATGCGGGGGCGTCGATCACGGCGATGCCCTGCAGGGAGCCATCGAACAGTGAGCGGTGGGTGGCGCGGACGTTGGGTGGCAGGCTGCTTTCGTCCACGGCAAAGCCGTGATTCTGCGAGGAGATCATGACCCGACCGGTGTCCAGATCCTGGACCGGGTGATTGGCGCCATGGTGGCCGAACTTCATCTTGACGGTGCGGGCGCCGGTGGCCAGCCCGAGCAGCTGATGCCCCAGACAGATGCCGAACAGCGGCACGCGCTGCTGCAGCAGCTGGCGGATGGCGGCGATGGCGTAGTCGCAGGGCTCCGGATCGCCGGGGCCGTTGGACAGGAACACGCCGTCAGGCCGCAGCGCCAGCGTCTCATCCGCCGAGGTTTGCGCCGGCACCACGGTCAGCCGACAGCCACGGTCAGCCAGCATGCGCAGAATGTTGCGCTTGATCCCGAAGTCGTAGGCAACGACGTGAAATCGGGCAGCGGAATCGATCTCACGGCCCGAGTCCAGATCCAGGCTGCCGGCGCGCCATGCGTAGCGCTCGCGGGTGCTGACCACCTTGGCCAGATCCAGGCCCTGCATGCCGGCAAAGCCACGCGCAGCGGCCAAGGCGGCCTCGGCGCTGGCGTCGGGCCCGGCCAGCAGAGCACCGCCCTGGGCACCGCCGTCGCGCAATCGGCGGGTCAATTTACGGGTGTCGATCTCGGCGATTGCGACGACGTCGTGATCGCGCAGCCACTGCGGCAGCTCCACTTCGCTGCGCCAGTTGCTCGACGGCGTCGGTGTCTCGCGAACGATCAGACCGGATGCGAACACCTCGGAGGCCTCGTCATCGGCCGCATTGCAGCCGGTGTTACCAATATGCGGATAGGTAAGCGCGACCAGCTGCCGGGCGTACGAGGGATCGCTGAGGATCTCCTGATAACCGGTCATTGCGGTGTTGAAAACGACTTCGCCGACCCGCAGGCCAGGCGCACCGATCGATTGCCCGGCGAAGACGCTGCCGTCGGCGAGAGCAAGAAAAGCAGAATGGGTCACGGGACTCGCCTGAGTGGAGGATGACCCCTCCGCACCCGAGTGGATGGGCGCAGCCGTCCGCAGACTCGCCATGGGCGGGTCCGCAGAGGAAGGGGGTCAGGCGAGCCGCGATGATACGGACCCGCCTCCCGCCTGTCACGCCGGGCGTGGTGCGGGCTGCCGGCAAAGGTTCAGCTGCGGCGGCGGCGGATCGACGTCAGCCGTTGCCCAGCGCCGGGGCCAGCGCATCCTCCAGCCGATAGCGTCCGGCCGGCTGGTGCGCCAGCCAGCGGGCCGCGAACAGCGCGCCCTGCGCAAACACATCGCGGTCGGTGGCGCGATGGATCAGTTCCAATCGCTCACCCCGACCCGACAGCTGGACACTGTGTTCGCCCACCGCGTCGCCGGCACGCAGACTGTGAAAGCGTGCCGGCCGACCCGACCCGGCGGCCACCGCATCGGCAAGCTTCAGCGCGGTTCCGGAGGGAGCATCGCGCTTGCCGCTGTGGTGCAGCTCAACGATATCGACATCCCACGCCGGCAGTGCCGCAGCGGCGCGCTGCACCAGCGCGCCGAGCACCGCCACGCCAAGGCTGAAGTTGGGCGCCCACAGGATCGCAATGTCCGACGCTGCCGCATCCAGCGCGGTCTGCTCGTCCGGGCTGATGCCGGTCGTGCCAGACACCAGTGCTGCCCGGCGGGCGCGGCACAGATCGAGCAGAAACGCCATGCTGCCTGGCAGGCTGAAGTCGACCGCTACATCGAAATCGGGAATCTCGGAGCCTTGCGCGGGAATGAACCACCTGCCGTCGCTGCTCGGGGTCTGCGCCGACCGGCTCACCGCGGCAACCACGTCGAACGCGTCTTCGGAGGCCGCCAGGCGCAGCAGCGTGCGGCCCATGCGACCACTGGCACCGTTAATCAGAAGTCGAACAGGAGTCATGCGAGAGGCCGACGAGGAGCGCAGACGAGTGTAGCGGCGGGTGCCGGTCTGGCAAGCCGCCGCCGGTGCTGAGCACAGCGGCGGTGCTCAATGCACGGTCAGCGCCAACAGCAGCGGCGTGGCGCCGGGCGCGCGCAACTCGACCGCGGCGATCGGCACGGGCGTCTGCGGCGCATCCACCCGCACGTGGTAAATGAAGAGCTGGACGCTGCCGCCACCGCGAATCCGGGATTCCGCGCTGCGCAACACCAGCGCGACATCCCCGCGCGGTCGATTGCCGCGCTGGGTGGCGTGAATTTCCCCGTCATAAGTGGTCGGCACCGCCAGCGGCTGCTCGAACAGCGTCGCGCCCGCCGCATCAAGCCAGGCCAACCGCAGACCGCCCTCCTTGGGCGCCTGCTGATTGGCCACCAGCAGGCTCAGCGCAGCCAGCTCACCGGGCGGCAGCGGGATCGGGCCGCTGCGCTCCGGAAACACGGCCCCGCCCAGCGCCACGCCCGCGGGCGCCAGCTGCAGGGCTGGTCCCAGCTCGAATCCGATGCCGCGCAGCCGCAGCAGGCCATGCGGCCAGGAGGCGCTGTCAGTGATGCCCAGGCCGCGCCAGCTGCCCTGGAACCACTGCCGCTCGGGCACGTTGGCGTAGGCACGCAGGTCGATCTGGGCCGCACCGGCGGCGGGGTCGCGGGTTACGGTCGCCGCAGGACGCGCGTCGGCTACCTGCGGCGGACCCGGATCCCGGGCCTGGCGCTGGATTGCATTGGCTTCCGTGGCGGGCCGATCGTGGGTTGGCACCAGGTCATTGGCCTCCAGCTGCAGGACCGGCACCGCGCGCGCATCCGGCTCGACATCCAATTCGGTCACCACGCCAAAGTGGCTGCGAGCCAGGAGTCGTGTGCCATCCGGACTGAATGCCAGCGACGCCAGCACGTCCCGATCGGGCAGGGAGAGGGTGCGCCGGGTCGACAGCTGCTCGCGCAGGTGCAGGTCAACCTGCAGCAGCGCATCGGCCTGACCCAGCGCGGCCCAGCGCTGATCAGGGCTCACCGCCACCACCTCACCCCATTCCGGACCAAGGTCGGCCAGCTCGTGGCGTTCGCCAGACCGGTAGATCGCCACGCGTGGCCCGTGCGCAAGCCAGCCCGCGGCGCCCAGATCAAGCACCCGGCGGTTGCCCGATGGCGTCTGAGTCCGGGCGATCCGCTCTGGCGACGCGCCGTCGCGGATGCGCCAATGCTCAAGGGTAGCCGGCAGAATCATGCTGCGGTCGCTGGTAGCCACCAGCAGCTCGCTCTCCACGGCAGTCGTAAAAGCAACATCGGTTATCTGCAGTCGTCGACCTTCCACTTCGATACTGGCGACTGGCGTTCCACCCGGAAGGCGTCTGACCTGTACACCTCGGCCCTGCCACAGCGCGAGGTGCCGGCCGTTGGTGGAAAGCCGCACGCCAGCCGGCAAGCCGACGCTGCGGCTGGGCTCGTCCAGCCAGCGTCGCGTCTGCATGTCCAAGGTCCGCCAAATCACCTCCAGCGGTCCACTCTCGCCAATCCAGCCCAGCACGGCCAGGTTGCCGACGCTAGGCAGCAGCAGGTACTGGATGCTGGCCGGAAGCGTGATGTCATGCACCGCAGCGGCGCCCGGCGCGGCCGGCCGCTCGACCACAAGCAGCCTGCTGCCGGCCGCCAGCAGCCAGCGTCGGCCGTCGGCGGTTCCCTGCAGCAGATACGGACGCGCTGGCAGCGCGACGGTTTCGGCAGATCGGCCAGCTGCCGCGTCAAAAACCAACGTTGTTCCGTCCACGCGAGCGCCCAGCGCCGGCGTGGGCTGGCCAGGCTGGCCGATAAGCGTGGCGCCAGCCGCCCGCGAGACGGCCCGCTGGGGCAGCCGGAACAGCTTCAGATCGCCTTCGCTGCCGTGGGTTGCGACCAGCCCATTGGCCGCATCCATCGCTGCGGCATGAAACCCTGACAGCGCACCGCGATGGCGCAGCACGCTGGCGCTTTCAGGCTGCTCCAGGCGACCACCGGAGAGGCCCAGCTGCCACAGCACAGCGCGGCCATCGTTGACCAGCAGCCAGCGAGTATCCGGGTCGTAAATGGCCGAGTTGCTGCGCGCCGCGCCGCTGCGCAGCGGGCGGCTCATCCAGGCCCGGCGCTCGACATCAAGCAGCCGCACGCTGCCGCCACCGCTGCTTACCGCCAGCAGCCCGTTGCTGAAGCTCAGGTCACCCAGGGCATCCTCACCGGCGTCCGGGATGAGCTGACGGGAGCCCGAGCTCATGCCGTAGAGCAGCAGCTCGCCGCCCGAACTGCCCAGCGCGAGCCAACCGGCATCGGCATCGACGTTCCAACCCGCCAGCTCGGCGCCAGCCGCAAACGCGAGCTGGTCACGCGGCTCACCATCCACGGCATCGATCATCTCGACCGCAGCAAAGCCGTCGCCGGCGCAGGCCAGCAGGGTGCCCCGGTTCGGCACCAGGCAGGCCCGCAGGGCCGGCCGCTGGAAGCGCTCGCCAATGGGCTGCCAGGGATCCAGCGCCCAAAGCTGCAGGCCGCCGTCGGGATCGCGCAGCAGGGCGCGGGAGCCGTCCGCGCTGTAACTCGTTGCCGCCAGCGGCCCAAACGCCGCGGGCGGCTGGGTAAGCACACCGGTGGCCAGCTCAACGCGCTGCATGTGGCTGGTGTCGGGGCGCGCGACACCGGAACTGCCGCTCGGGTAGAGCACGGCGAAGCGTCCGTCGGCGCTGATGGTGGAGCGCCCGACGAAGCTGGGTCCCCACGGGGTCGGCGGCAGTGGCGGCGTGATCTTCCAGCGCTGCGCGCCGCTTGCCACATCGATCGCCACCAGCTCGCCGGAGCGCAAACCGGCCAGCAGCAACCCGCCGTTTTCGGCGAACGCCAGTGATCGACCCTCGCCGTCAAATGACCATCCTGCGATCTGCCGCGGCGACTGTTCGAGCAGTGCCTTGATCCGTCGGCGGTCGGCGTCAGGGCCATCCGACTGACCCGCTGCCTCCGCCTCTGCCACGTTGGCGACCAGCGCCGGCAGGCCGGCCAACGGGTCACCGCGCCCGGCTGCCGCCAGCGCGCTGGCCCGGCGGGCGCTCCACAGGGTGCTTTCGGCAAGCGCACGACTGACCTCCGACTGGCGCCAAAGGACAGTCGTGCCAGCCAAACCGGCCAGCAGGGCCAGCGCCAGACCCGCCGTCAGCGCAGCCGCTCGCGGCTCGCGACGGGCCCAGCCGCGCAGGCGTTCGACCGGTCCCTGCCGCCGCACGCTGACCGGTCGACCATCCAGATAGCGCTGCAGGTCATCGGCGAGTTCGCGTGCGTTTGCATATCGCGCCGCCGGGTCCTTCTGCAGACAGTGACAGCAGATCGCGTCAAGGTCGGCATCCACGTTGGCTTCGCGCGCGCGCGGCGGCGGCACCTGCCAGCGCAGATCGCCAGCCGCCGCGCCATCCAGCGGCGGTCGGCCGGTGAGCAGCATGTAGAGGATCCCACCCAGACCCCAGATGTCGGTGGCGATCGAAAGCGCAGCGGGATCGCCGAGCGACTGTTCCGGCGCCATGAACGCCGGGGTGCCGGCGACCACCGTCTCGCGACCGTCCTCGGCCGACTCGCCCACCCGCCGGGCCAGTCCGAAGTCGCTGACCTGGGGCTCGCCGCGCTCGTCGATCAGCACGTTGCCGGGCTTCAGATCCAGATGCAGGATGCCGACCTGGTGGGCGTATTGAACCGCCTCGGCGATGGTCCGCATCAGCCCGGCAACAATCCGTCCGGGCCGATCCGGATTGCGCTTGATCCACTGCCGCAGGGTTGGCCCGCGGACCAGGCTCATCGAGAAGTAGTAGAGGTTCTCGTAGCTGCCGATTTCGTAAACCGGCACGATGTTCGGATGCTGCAGTCGCCCGGCGTGGCGCGCCTCGGTGCGGAAGCGCGAGATCAACGCCTCGGCGGAGAACGGGTCGAACGACAGCAACTTGAGCGCCACCTCGCGATCCAGACTGACCTGCCGCGCCCGATAGACCACACCCATGCCGCCTGTGCCGATCTTCTCCAGCAGCTGGTAGTCGCCGAACTGGCTGTCGCCAGGATCGTCCAGATTGAGATCCGCTGCCCGCCGCAGGCGCGCCCAATGGCTGACCTGCTGGGTCGGCTCGTCAGGATCGGAGTACTCCGGCGGCGGCGGCCCTTGCCCCATCAGGCGGCGGCGTCTGCCGCTGCCGCGCCCGGCGCCGGACCGGCGAACACGTAGACGCTGCCGTTGTCACTGCCGCCAACCACCAGCGAGCCGTCGGCGGAAAGCTTGATCGGCCAGCTCATGTCCGAGGTCGGATAACTCCACAGCAGGTCGCCGGTGAGACCCTGCCAGAGATAGAAACAGCCCGGCGTCCCATCGGGATGGCCATCGGCCAGCGCCACCCAGCGACCGGCGGCGTCCATGCTCACCGAATTGGGCGAATGCGCGGTGCTGCCCTTCCAGTACATGGCGCCGTTGTTGTACTTGTCGGCGTAGTAGCCGACCACGCCGCCATCGCTGGCGTTACCGGCTGCCGCTGCCAGGCCACCGTTGCTGCTGCAGGCGACGCCGTAGATGGTGGTGGCGCCGGAGGGCAGCGCTGCCGACCACATCGGCGCGGGCGCCTCAAGAAAGCGCGCGACGTTGATCGCGTACAGCGTGCCGTTGTTGGCGCCCACATAGGCGTGACTGCCATCGCTGGAGAGCGCGGCAAAGTGCAGATAGGCGGAGGCCGGCAACTGCCAGCGCGCCAGCGTGCCAACCGTACCGGCATCAATCTGGAACAGGATCACCTCGCCCTGGTAGCTGGCAATCAGTCCGACGCTGCCGCTGGCGTCAAGCGCCGTCACCAGCGTGGAATCGCCGCTCGCGGTCAGCGCGATGGTCGCGGGCGGGCTGCCGAAGGTGCCATCGGTGCCCCGACTGAAAAGATAGCCCTGGTCGGCCCCCGCCAGCAGCTGCGCGCCATATGCGTCCAGGGAAACCACATTGCCGCGCACCGGAATCTCGTAAAACAGCAGCGTGCCACCGGTCGCAACCGAATAGGCGGCGATAAAGCCCCGATAGGACGGCGTGGTGTTGTGCCAACCGCAGCTCGCCACGACGCTGCCATCGCCGGACAGGTCGACCCAATAGACGCCCTGCCAGCCAACAAACTCGCTTTGCATCAGCAGCGTTCCGGAGCGATTCCAGACGTAGGTGCCAAAGGTGCCGTACTGGCTGGGCGTTAAATCATCGATCGGTGGCTGCGCCGCCGCCACGCGCTCGGCCAGCTTGATGTCGGTGCTGGAGGAATAGGTGTGGAAAAATGTTCCAGCCGCCACCACGCCGCCATCGGCGGAAACCGCCACCGAGTTGATGTAGTAGCCCGCATGGGGCACCTGGGTCCACAACGGCACGACGTTGGACATCGGGGCTACTCCAGAACGCCTGCATGTCAGGCGCGTGATCGTGCCATATCCGACCGGATTGGAGGCAACAGGAACACTGACAAGCACCGGATATCGACAGTCACGTTGGCCAGGTTCGGATTGGCCGTACGATTGGACCAATCAGATTGGACCAATCAGATTGGCCAGACCAGATTGGCCAGACCAGCTGCGCCAGCTCCGGGAGTCAGCCCTGCCGCCGCGAGGCGCTTAACTCGCCTCAGGACGTCACCTTCTCCCAGAACGACTTGACGCCGTCGAGCCAGGACGTCGCGCGCGGCGAATGGGTGGAGCCTTCTCCTTCGAAGGTGGCCTCGAACTGCTCAAGCAGATCGCGCTGATGCTTGGTCAGGCGCACCGGCGTCTCAACCACGACCCGACACAGCAGGTCGCCGGGTGCGGAACTGCGCACCGATTTCACACCCTTGCCGCGCAGCCGGAACAGCTTGCCGGTCTGGGTCTCGGTCGGCACCTTGATCATCGCCTCGCCACCCAGGGTTGGCACGACCAGATCGGCACCCAGCGCCGCCTGCGAGAAGCGGATCGGCACTTCGCAATGCAGATCATCGCCGTCGCGCTGGAAGATCTCGTGCTCGCGGACGCTGACCTCGACATACAGATCGCCCGGACTGGACCCCGCAGGGCCCGCCTCCCCCTCACCGCTGAGGCGAATTCGATCACCGCTGTCGACGCCGGCGGGAATTTTTACCGCCAGGGTCTTCTCTTTTTCCACCCGGCCACGGCCGCGACAGCTGCGGCAGGGCTTGCTCACCGTCTTGCCGCTGCCCGCGCAGTGTGGGCAAGCCTGCTGCACCGAGAAGATCCCCTGCTGCATCCGCACCCGTCCCTGACCGCGGCAGGTCGCGCAGGTTTCCACCTTGCCATCTTCCGATCCTGAGCCCGAGCAGTCGTCGCACTCCGCCAGCGTCGCGACAACGATCTGCCGCTCGACGCCGAACACGGCCTCCTCAAGGTCCATTTCGAGCACGTAGCGCAGGTCCGACCCGCGCCGTGGCGCACGCCCACGGGCGCCGGCGCCACCGAAAATGTCGCCGAAAATGTCGCCGAAAATGTCGCCGACATCGGAGAAGCCGGGGCCGCCGCGCCCGCCACCTGAGGCACCCTCGAAGGCCGCGTGGCCGTGCTGGTCGAACATCCGCCGCTTGGGCGGATCGGACAGGATTTCGTAGGCCTGCTTGGCTACCTTGAAATGCTCCTCAGCCGCCTTGTCACCCGGATTGCGGTCGGGGTGGTGCTTCATCGCCAGGCGGCGGTAGGCCTTTTTCAGTTCTTCGTCGGTCGCGGTGCGCGACACGCCAAGAACGTCGTAGTAGTCGCGTTTGCTCATCTATCGGGACTCGGGACGCGGGACTCGGGAGGCGGGACTCGAAAACGCGCTCACCGGCGTTCTCTCCAATTCGATGCGGCGCAGATGCCTGAACGCAGACGGGACCGGGAACGAAACCCGAAGCCGTCGCGGCTGCGAGTTCCGAGTCCCGAGTCCCGAGTCCCGGCTCAGATCACTTCTTGTCGTCTTTGACCTCAGTGAACTCGGCGTCGACCACGTCGTCGGTCTTGCCGCCCTCGCTGGCGCCGCCCCCGCTACCGGCGTCGGCATTGAAGCCCGCGGCTGCGGCGGTCTGCAGCGCCACGGCGGCCTGCTCAAGGGCGCGGGTCTTGCCTTCAATCTGGCCCTGGTCATCGCCCTTCATGGCCACTTCCAGCTCGGCCAGCGCGCCCTCAATGCGACCGATCTGGTCGCCCGGCAGCTTGCCGCCGAGGTCCTTCAGACCGCTGCGGGTGGCGTGGATGAGCGCGTCCGCCTTGTTGCGTGCGCCGACCAGCTGGTGGAACTTCTGGTCTTCCTCGCGGTGCGCCTCGGCGTCAGCCACCATCCGCTTGATCTCGTCCTCGGACAGGCCCGAGCCGGCCTTGATCTCGATCCGCTGCTCCTTGCCAGTCTTCTTGTCCTTGGCCGACACATGCAGGATGCCGTTGGCGTCGATGTCGAAACTGACCTCGACCTGCGGCATGCCGCGCGGTGCGGAATCGATGCCGGCGAGGTCGAACTTGGCCAGCGACTTGTTGTAACGGGCCTGCTCGCGCTCGCCCTGCAGCACGTGCACGGTGACCGCTGTCTGGTTGTCCTCGGCGGTCGAGAACACCTGTCCCGCCTTGGTCGGGATGGTGGTGTTCTTCTCGATCAGCTTGGTCATCACGCCGCCCATCGTCTCGATGCCGAGCGACAGCGGGGTAACGTCCAGCAGCAGCACGTCCTTGACCGCGCCCGACAGCACGCCGCCCTGGATCGCCGCACCCACCGCCACCGCCTCGTCCGGGTTGACGTCCTTCTTCGGCTCCTTGCCAAAGAACTCGGTCACCGCCGCCTGCACCCGCGGCATGCGAGTCTGGCCGCCGACCAGGATGACTTCCTGAATATCAGAGATTTTCAGGCCGGCGTCGTTCAACGCCACCTTGCACGGCTCGATGGTGCGCTTGACCAGATCCTCGACCAGCGCCTCCAGCTTGGCGCGCGTCAGCTTGACCGCCAGGTGCTTCGGGCCGGACGCATCCGCCGTGACGTACGGCAGGTTGACGTCGGTGTGCTGGGCGCTGGACAGCTCGATCTTGGCGCGCTCGGCGGCATCCTTCAGGCGCTGCAGCGCCAGCGGATCGGTCTTCAGGTCGATGCCCTGATCCTTCTTGAACTCCTCGACCAGATAGTCGATGACGCGCATGTCGAAGTCCTCGCCGCCGAGGAACGTGTCGCCGTTGGTGGCCAGCACCTCAAACTGCTTCTCGCCGTCGACTTCAGCGATCTCGATGATCGACACGTCGAAGGTACCGCCGCCCAGGTCATAGACCGCGATCTTGCGGTCACCGCCCTTCTTGTCCATGCCGTAGGCCAACGCCGCCGCGGACGGCTCGTTGATGATGCGCTTG
Source organism: Lysobacterales bacterium (assembly GCA_038205755.1). Taxonomy (GTDB): domain Bacteria; phylum Pseudomonadota; class Gammaproteobacteria; order Xanthomonadales; family Xanthomonadaceae; genus JANNWF01. The sequence goes on from JBBRBN010000011.1 coordinate 59,076, forward strand.
ACGTCCAGGCCCGCGATGCGGCCGGCGTCCTTGGTCGCCTGACGCTGGCTGTCGTTGAAGTAGGCCGGCACGGTGATCACCGCTTCGGTCACTGCCTCGCCCAGATAGGCTTCGGCGGTCTTCTTCATCTTGCCCAACACCTCGGCCGACACCTGCGGTGGCGCCATGCGCTTGCCGTCGGAGGTCGACACCCAGGCGTCACCGTTCTCGTGGGCGAGAATCGCGTACGGCACCAGATCGAGGTCCTTCTTGACTTCAGCGTCGGTAAACTTGCGTCCGATCAGGCGCTTCACCGCGTAGAAGGTGTTCTTTGGATTGGTGACCGCCTGCCGCTTGGCCGAGGCGCCGACCAGGGTTTCACCGTCCTTGGTGAAGGCGACGATCGACGGCGTGGTGCGATCACCTTCCGCGTTTTCAATAACCTTGACCTGACCGCCTTCCATCACTGCCACGCAGGAATTGGTGGTGCCGAGGTCGATACCGATGATCTTGCCCATGTGTCTTTACTCCAGAAAGGTCGGCGCTCAGCACCGCGAATGCGTGGGATATGTGGGTTGCAGGTGACGGTTCAAGGGTGAGGCAAGCAGGGCTGCGAGGTCGGGGGTCGGAGGTTGGGGGTCAGGTTTGGGGACTCAGGGCTCAGGACTCAGGGCTCAGCGCAGAGCAAAAGCCAATGTTCTGCTTTGCTCCCGCGCTCGTGCGCTTCTGAGCCCTGAGCCCTACGCCCTAAACCCTGCCCCTAAGCCCCAGCACCTCACCCCTTAGCCACCGCCACCAGCGCAGGCCGCAGCAGACGGCCGTTCAACAGATAGCCCTTCTGCATCACCTGCACGACGCTGTTGGCGGTCTTGCCGGGAGCATCCAGCAGGCTCATTGCCTGATGCTTCTCAGGATCGAACGGCTGGCCGATCGGGTCCACCACCTGCAGGCCATGGTCATCGACCACCTTGGACAACTGGCGCAGCGTCAGCTCGTTGCCTTCGCGCAGCTTCCCGATGTCGACCAGCGTGACATCGAGCCCGCGCTCGAGCGCGTCCAGCACCGGCAGCAGATCGCCGAGTACCCGCTCGTTGGCGAACCGTCGGGCCTGCTCGACGTCGCGCGCCATCCGCTTGCGCTGATTGTCCAGCTCGGCGCGCTCACGCAGCTGGTCCTCGCGCACCGCCAGCAGCGCGGCCTCCAGTCCGGCGATGCGGGCCAGCGCCGCCTCGACGCTATCTATCCCTTCTGCAGACGCGCCCTCGCCTTCAGAAGACGACCATTCGTTTGTTTGCATGCGTGTTCCCGATTGTCAGTGGGTCGCGCAACCAGCAGCAGCCGGCCCCTTCGCGCGGACAGCGCCAAAGATGGGGGGCGTAGACAACATTTCAAGCTCGGCCGGGTGATTGATCAGCAGCGGATCCGATCCCTAGCAGCCTGTCGGACTTAGGTCGGCAGGGACTGCAACGGGGGGGGCCTGTCAAAGAGGCGCTGCGAGGCGCGAATTCGTTCGACGCGCAGCGTGCAGTCCGAGCCTCAGGCGCGGCTGATCGCCGCGGACCCTCACACCAGAGCCTCAGGCGCGGCTGATCGCCGCACCGAGGGCCTGCGCCGTCGCCTGGACCAGTGGGATCACCCGGTCGTAGGCCATCCGGGTCGGGCCGATCACGCCCAGCACGCCAAGCACCTGGCCATCGACGCCATACGGCGCCGTGACCACGCTGCAGCGATCAAGCGGCGCCATGCCGGATTCTTCACCGATGAAGAGGCGAACGCCCTTGGCATGGATGCAGCGCTCGAGCAGCTGGACAATCTCGCGCTTGCGCGCAAACGCCTCGAACAGATCGCGCAACCGATCAAGGTCAGACAGGTCGTGCACGCCCATGAGACGGGTCTGACCGCTTACCAGCATGCTCTCCGGCGAACCACCGTGCTCTCCAAACGCGCCGTCGGACAGCTCCACGGCCACCGACAGCGCGTTTTCCATGGCACTGCGCGCGGCCCGCAGCTCGCGCATCAGCTCGGCGCGGATCTCGCGCAGGTGGCGACCCGCGAAATGGGCGTTGAGATAGTTGGCCGCCTGCTCAAGCTCGGACATCGAATAGCCGCGCGGCGCCTCGATGATCCGGTTCTGGACTTCGTTGTCGGTAAACACAAGGATGACCAGAACCCGCTTGCCATCAAGCGGCACGAAATCGATGTGCCTGAAAGCGAACTGCTCGCGACCGGGCACCGTCACCAGACCGACAAAATGGGTCATGGCCGAAAGCATCTCGCTGGCGCTGCTCAGCAGCTGATGCGTGCCCTGCCCGGCCGGCAGCTGGGCGCGCATCTGATCGAGCTCACCCTGATCCGGCGGCGTCACCTGCAGCAGGCTGTCGACGAACAGGCGGTAGCCCTGCGCCGTTGGCACCCGCCCCGCCGAGGTATGCGGCGTGGCGACCAGCCCAATCTCCTCCAGGTCGGCCATCACGTTCCGAATGGTGGCTGGACTCACATCCAGCCCGGCGTGCTTGGCCAGCGTGCGCGAGCCCACCGGCGCGCCGTCCCGGATGTACTGGGAGATCATGGCGCGCAGCAGACTGCGGGAGCGGGGATCGAGCGCTGGATGCACGGTGGTGGCAAAGACCCGGAGAGTGCCTGATAGATAAGGCTTGCCCGGCAGAATGGCAAGCCCGGCGCGCGCCAACCGTGCCCAACTCGCGCCCGCCGTTGGCGCGCAGGGTGCCCCGTGCTACCGTCCGCGCGCCTTCCGCGGCCACACTTCACATCATGCTGCTCAGCCTGTTTCTCAAGGATTTCGCCATCGCCAGCCAGGTCGAGTTCGACCTGGGCGCCGGCATGACGGTGATTTCCGGCGAAACCGGCGCCGGCAAGTCGCTCCTCGTCGATGCCCTGCTGCTGCTCACCGGCAGTCGGGCCGATGCCGCCAGCGTCCGCCACGGCGCAGATCGCGCTGAGCTGAGCGCCACCTTCGGTCTGACCGACGCCGATGCCGCTGCGGCCTGGCTGCTCGAGCATGATTACGTCGGCGACAACCCCGGCGAATGCCAGCTGCGGCGGGTCATCCGCGCCGACGGCGGCTCCCGCGCCTGGATCAACGGTCGACCGGCAACCCTCGGACAACTTTCCGACCTGGGACAGCGGCTGGTCGAAATCCACGGGCAGCACGAGCATCAGGCGCTGCTGTCGCGCTCCGAACAGCTGGCAATGCTGGACAGCTTTGGTAGCCACGCCGAGGCGCTGGCCCAGGTCGCGTCTGCCCATGCGCGCTGGCAATCCAGCGGCCGGCAGCTCGATGCGCTGCCCGGCGGCGGCGACGCGGAGGCACGCATCGTCGAGTGCGAGCGGCTGCTGGCGCAGCTCTCGGCGGAGAGTCTCGACGCCGAATCGATCGCCACGCTGCTGTCGGCGCATCGTCGGCAGGCCAATGTGGCTGATCTGCTGCAGGGCTGCAGCAGCGCGCTGGCGCAACTGGCCGGCGACGAAGCGCCCAGCGTCAGCCGCGGCATCAGCCAGGCGGCCGGCGAACTGCAGCGCCTGGCCGACCACGAACCCAAGCTGTCAGCGCTGGCCGACGCGCTGGACTCGCTGCAGATCCAGCTCGACGAAGTGGCAGGCCAGCTCGAACGCATCCGCGATGATCTCGATCTGGACCCGGCCAGGCTCGACCAGCTGGAGGCCACGCTGAGCCGGCTGCACGATCTGGGCCGCCGCCATCGCGTTCCCATTGAGGGTTTGGCCGCGGTGCGCCAGCGACTGCAGGCTGAGCTCGAAACGTTGCGCAACGCCGACCAGCGGCGCGAATCACTGGCGCGCGACCTGCAGCGCCAGCGGGCTGAATGGGACGCGGCGGCCGGCGCACTGAGCGCGCTTCGAGCGAGCACCGCCAAGCGGCTTGGCGACAGCGTTTCCGCGCTGATGGGCGACCTTGGGATGGCCGGCGGCGTGCTGCTGGTAGAGCTGGAGCCCAATCGCAGCAGTGAGCCCGACCCGCAGGGCGCCGAACGCGCCGACCTGCTGGTGTCGGCCAATCCCGGTCAGCCGCCACGCCCGCTGCGCAAGGTAGCTTCGGGCGGCGAGCTCTCGCGCATCAGTCTGGCCATCGAAGTGGCGGCGCTCGGCGCCGACGCCGTTCCGACCATGGTGTTTGATGAGGTCGACAGTGGCATCGGCGGGGCGGTGGCCGAGGTCGTAGGCAAGACGCTGCGCAGCCTGTCGGGTCTGCGCCAGGTGCTGTGCGTCACGCATCTGGCGCAGGTCGCCGCCTGCGCCAGCAGCCACCTCAAAGTCAGCAAATTGCAGCGTGACGGGGCGACGCAAAGTCAAATCGAACCGCTCGGCCGGGATCAGCGTGTCGAGGAGGTCGCCCGGATGCTAGGCGGCATGGACATCACCGCTGCCACCCGCAGCCTGGCGCGGCAGATGCTCGCGAACGGCAGACAGCCAACCGTCTGAGCAGACCTCGACGGCCGTCCGTAGCGATCAAGTCGCCTTGCGCTTGGCCCGCACGTACAGCACCAGGCTGTGCTCTTCGATCACGTAGCCGTGCTTTTCGGCTACCTCGTGCTGCAGGCGCTCGATTTCCTCGCTGACAAACTCGATCACCTTGCCCGTATCGAGATCCACCATGTGGTCATGATGGTGGCCACGGTCGAGTTCAAACACCGCCTGACCACCCTCGAAATTGTGCTTCATCACCAGACCCGCCGCCTCGAACTGGGTCAGGACGCGATACACGGTGGCGAGGCCAATGTCGTCCTGCTGATCGAGCAGCAGGCGGTAGATATCTTCGGCGGTCATGTGCCGCGGGCTGGCGCTCTCGAGAATATCGAGAATTCGCATGCGCGGGTGAGTGACCTTGAGGCCGGCCTTGCGCAGGTCCTGAGACTCCACTGCTCCTCCAATCGCGACTGAATGAACCCCAGCGACGCTCAGGTCGATGAGGAGGCCTAGTGTATCATCGGCGTCCCGCCAGCCGGCGCGTCCCAACCTCTCTCACGCATGTTTAAAGCCTGTCTTGCCGCGCTCATCGGCCTCGCGCTCAGCGGCTGCGGCCTTCTCTACAAGGTCGACATTTACCAGGGCAACCTGCTCGAATCCAAAGCGGTGGAGCAGCTTGAGCCAGGGCTCAGCAAGCGCCAGGTGTTCGCCCTGCTCGGCAGTCCGTCGGTGCAGGACCCGTTTCACACATCGCGCTGGGACTACGTGGCATCCGTTCGCAAGCGCGGCGGCGATACCGAGGTCAAGGCGCTGGTTCTGACCTTCCAGGGCGACAGCCTGGCGACCATCTCCGGTGACTATTTTCCGGAGGCCGACGAGGAGCTGATGAAGGAAATGCGCCGCTACGGCAATCTTCCGCGCGACGACAAGAAGAAAAAGCGCCAGCAGCGCAGCGGCTGACGTCCCGCCAGCCTCAGAGCCTGCCGCCGGCAGCGCGGCGACGTCGACCCTCCTTGGGGTCGGCTAGCAGGGGTCGGTAAATCTCGACTCTGTCGCCCTGCTCAAGCTCGGTGCTCAAATCGCACGGACGGTAGAAGATTCCAACCAGCCGGTCGCTGATAACGATGGTCGGCACGTGCCGGGCGATCTGTGATCGCTCGATCGCGTCTGCGACCGTAGCGCCCGGCGGCATCCGCAGCGGAATCCGCCACTGGCGATCCGGCTGCGCGTAAACCACCTCGACGTCGAGCAGATTCGCCGCCTCGGGGTCCGCGTTCGGCGGCCCAGCAGTGGGACCGCTCACCGGTGAGCCCGGTCAATCATGGGGTAACCGACTCGACTCGCGCGGCGCGCACAAAATCATCGACCATCCGGTCGGCCAATCCGCGAAAGCTGCTGGCCAGTGCGCCCCCCACCAGCCGGCCGGCGACGTCAAAATCCAGCAGCAGCGAAACGCGACACGCATCATCGGCCAGCGCTTCGAATCGCCAGAAGCCGCTGAGCGCGCTGAACGGTCCTTCCACCAGCTGCAGTGAGATCGACTCGCCCGGAACGTAGGCGTTGCGCGTCGTGAAGCTGGCATTGAGGCGACCCAGCCGCAAATCCAGGCGGGCCAGCAGGGAGTCGCCGCTACGCTCGATGATCCGGGCGCCGGCACACCAGGCAAAGCGCCGTGGATAGGCTTCGACATCGTTAACCAGATCGAACATCGTTTGCGCGCTGTATCGAACCAGCGCTGATCGCTCGACCCGCGTCATCCTGAATTCCCACGCGGGCCCGCTGCACGCGCTGGGACTGCAATAGGCGACAATCGATTCACTGCACTGGATTTCGGCATGGCAAAGAAGACTGCAAAGGATAGCGAAAGCAACAAGGGCGGCACGATTGCCCTCAACCGGCGCGCGCGTCACGACTACCACCTGGACGACCGCTTCGAAGCCGGCCTCGCCCTGCAGGGCTGGGAGCTGAAGGCGATCCGCGCCGGTCGCGCCAACATCGGCGAAGCCTACGCCGTCGTCCGCGGTGCCGAGATGTTCCTGTTTGGTTCCCAGATCACCCCGTTGATCTCGGCCTCCACCCACGTCATCGCCGATGACCGCCGCACCCGCAAGCTGCTGCTGCATCGCCACGAGATCGACCGTTTGATCGGCCGTGTCGAGCGCGATGGCTACACCTTGATTCCCACCGCGATGTACTGGAAGCGCAACAAGGTGAAGCTCGAGATAGCGCTGGCCAAGGGCAAGCAGGAGCACGACAAGCGCGACAGCGCCAAAGACCGCGACTGGCAGCGCGAGAAGCAGCGCACCATGCGCCAACACAATCGCGAAGCCTGAGCGGCGCCCCTGCAGGAGCGCCGCTCGGCGCGATGCTTCATCGTCGTTGCCCACAGACCGACGCCCGCCCTGCTCACCTCACGCTGCACTGCATTTCATCTGGCTCGCCATCAGCTATCGAAGGCTGTCCTCAGGTTGGGAGGGAAGCTCAGCGTTGAAGCAAGCGCAGCGTTGAAGCAGCCACGAATCGCGCTTGGAAACCTCATCCTGATCGCAAAAAGCCGCCAGTAGCGCCGCAACCTGAACACCCCGACTACGCCGCGCTTGTGCCCACCGCCACCTGCCCGCATAGTTCGCTGGCAAAGTCGTTAAAGCGACCGTTAGAACCGGGGGTGTCCTGGCTTCGACGGGGGTTGCAATGTCGACCGGAGCATGCCGAGGGGGCCGCTTTCCTCGTAAATCCAGCAGCAAACTTTTAGACGCCAACGACGACGTCTACGCACTGGCCGCTTAAGGCCTAGCCCCGAACCCGCTTGTGCCTGTGCTCGCGGATGTAGGG
>JBBRBN010000012.1:0-66118 GCA_038205755.1 Lysobacterales bacterium
ACTCACCGCACACTCAGGAGTCCACCATGAGCAAGTCCAAGAAGCAGCACGCCATCGGAATCGGTATTGCCGACGATGAGCGCAAGAGCATTTCGGAGGGGCTGTCGACCCTGCTGGCCGACAGCTACACGCTGTATCTGATGACCCACAACTTCCACTGGAACGTAACGGGACCGCATTTCAACAGCCTCCATATCATGTTCATGCAGCAGTACACCGAGCAGTGGACGGCGCTCGATGACATCGCCGAACGCATCCGCGCGCTGGGACACCCGGCACCCGGCACTTACAAGCAGTTCGTCAAGCTGGCGTCGTTCAAGGAGGTCGAAGGCGTGCCCAAGGCCAACGACATGATCGTGCACCTGGTGGAAGCACAGGAAGCCACTGCCCGCACGGCGCGCGGCCTGTTCCCGCTGGTGGAGAAGGCCAACGATCAACCCACGGCGGATCTGTTGACCCGCCGTCTTGAGGTGCACGAGAAAACCGCCTGGATGCTGCGCAGCCTGCTGGAGGCCTGACAGCCCCTCGTTGCTGACCTGACGGCCTCGTTGAGAGCCCTTTGGCCCGCTCGTCCGAGCCGAAGGCTGCTAGCAGCCTTCGGACTTAGCCCGGCCGGGCTGCAAATCCGTCTGCGCGGCCCGGGTGCTCAAAAAAAGCGCACGCCGCCAATTCTTGGCGCATAGCGCTGCTATGGGCCTGCGAATCGTCGTTGTCTCTCCTCATGCAGCCAGCAATCGCCTCGACCACCTTAAGTCCGACCGGCTGCTAGCCTGCCACTACTTCGGCGATCAGCTTGTCGCGCAAAACCACGGTTGACGGGCTGCCGGGGTGCCAGGGTGCAGCGCGAAGACGCCTAACCCGTTGGAGTACAGAACGCCGCCGTCAAGACGCAGCGACGCTGCTTCGGGTTTTTGTTATGAAAATTGACTTTTGTGTCGACTTCGCGACGCGCCTCACACTTCCAATAGGCCGCAATTTCTACACTTGTGACGCACAGCGTCCAACATCCGCTCAATGCGGGTGGATTTGAGCAACATTTCCGCTGGTGAGTGATGGTCGCTGCAGGGGAGCGAACTATCCGTCCGACGCCGTTGTTCCGTCCTGACGAGGTAGACGATGAAGTACCTGACGCGAGTGCTGGCCTACACACGACTGCTGGTGCTGCTTCGGCACTGGAAGCCGATCCAGCCGTTTCTGAATTCGATGCCGGTGGAGCAGGAGGCGCGGCTGGCCGCACTGGTCTACGACGAGGCCCTGCGCGCTGAACAGCACCCGACGCCGCAGTTCTATGGCTCCGACAACGTCGAGAGCTACAGCCCATGGGGCGATGCCGTCGAAACGGCGTTTGCGCGCAGCCGGTCGGCTGACGCGCAGGAGCAGCTGCGCGGCGTTGCCGTCTGGCTCGCAGTCGTCTATCACGAGACCCGCAACGGGCCGATCGAGGCACTGCGAAAGCTGCATGTCGATGTGGCTTACGACTTTGAGCGTTTGCGCAGTCGGCACGAGCACTTCCTGGCGATTCGCAAAGCGGCCTGACCGGCTGCTCAGACGCTCAATTGGCAGCATGATCGTGTTGAACACTGGGACAATGCAGGCGGATTTGCAGTCTGGCCGACCTACGTCCGACCGGCTGCTGCCGGCATAGCGCAATGGGCGGCGGGCGGGCAAGGCGGTCCAGGCCCGCCTCGGCCGCGCGCGCGTCGCAATGGCCGTTGCAGGCTCGCACCTCCGCTTGGCCCATTGGTGGCAAGCCTCAGGCGCAAGGGTCAACTTGTAGGGCGCGTCTCGGACGCAGCACGCCGTGCGACGTCAAATCGGTGCGTCCGAGACGCACCCTACGCCGCTGTTGCGCTACGGGGCACCGCGCTGGTCTCGGCGCCAAGCGCATTCTATTCGCCAGTTCGCGCAAGGTGCTTTGCACCGGTCTCAAGCGACTGATATCATTGGCGGCTACCAGTCAACTAGCTAGAAGGCAAGCGCCATGAAAGTCCTGTCGTCACTCAAGTCAGCCAAGACCCGCCATCGTGACTGCAAGGTCGTGCGTCGTCGTGGCAAGGTGTTCGTGATCTGCAAGAGCAATCCTCGTTTCAAGGCACGTCAGCGCTGAGATCCTTGAGGCATGCTGCAACCCTAGGGCCGCGAAGCGGCCCTTTGTATTTGAAAGGTGCCGCGAAGCGGCCCTTTGCATTTGAAAGGTGCCGCGAAGCGGCCCTTTGTATTTGGAAGGTGCCGCGAAGCGGCCCTTTGAGGTCCAACACGCTGCATGGTGGCCGTTCGCAATCGGTTCGCCGCTTTGCTGCCCTTCAGGTTTCGCGGGCGCCCGCGTGGTCAACGCGGTAGGCTTCTGACAGACTTTTACCTTCCGCCGGACTGGAGCTACAGCATGAAGCGTTCACTCATCCCGATTGCGGTATTTGCGACGATGGCGTGCGGTGTGGTGCAGTCCCAGGTTCGTCAGGACGTGCTCCTGATCGAGCGCGTCGAAGTAGCCCAAGAGCGTGTGCTGCCCGACCGCGGCCAGCTGATGGCGCAGGTCGAGTCGCAGTTTGGCGCGCCTGTTCGCAAGCACGCCACGGTCGGCGGCGACTCTCGGCATCAGCCGCCCATCACGCGCTGGGACTACGCCGACTTTTCCGTGTACTTCGAGCACAGTCACGTGGTGAACACGGTGATCCGCAAGGCCAGCCCACTCGAAACCGGCCCCAAGCCGGTCGGCTGATTCGTGATTCGGGAAGTGCGATTCCCCGCCGAGTGGGAGACCCAGGACGCGGTGCTTCTGGCTTGGCCGCACCTGGGAACAGACTGGGCGAGCCGCCTGGCGGCGGTCGAGATGACCTATCAGCGTCTGATTGCGGAGATCAGCGCCCGCCAACGCGTAGTGGTGTGTGTTCCCGACGCGGCTGTCCAGCGGCGGGCGCAAGCGGTGATCGCCAACAGCGCAGCGCGTCGCGACCGGATCGCGTGGGTGACCGTGGCCTACGACGATACGTGGCTGCGCGATTCCGGCCCGATCACGCTCGTGCCTGACCAGCGCTCCGGGCGCTGCGAACTGCTCGATTTCCGCTTCACCGGATGGGGCGGAAAGTATGGCGCCAGTCAGGACGACGCACTTGCCGCTGCACTGCATGCGCAAGGTCTGTTCGGCGACAGCGCGTTACGCCGGATCGAATTCGCGCTGGAGGGCGGGGCGATTGAAACCGACGGCGCCGGAACGCTGTTGAGCACCTGGCGCTGCATGCATGAGCGTCATCCGCAGCGGGAGCGCGCGCAGGTCGAGGCGCAGCTTCTGGACTCCCTGAACCAGGACCGCGTGCTGTGGCTTGAACACGGCTATCTGGAAGGCGACGACACCGACGCGCATATTGACACCCTCGCCCGCTTTGCCGATCCCCGAACCCTGGTCTATCAGGGCTGCGACGATCCCACCGACGCGCACTTTGCCGAGCTGAACGCGATGGCGGCTGAGCTTGCAGCATTTCGCGATGTCTCGGGCGCCCCCTATCGCTGCCTGGCGCTGCCTTGGGCGCGCCCGGTGCTGGACGATGGCCGGCGATTGGCCGCGTCCTATGCCAACTTCCTGATCATCAACGGGGCCGTGCTGATGCCGGCCTATGACGACCCCGCCGATGACGCCGCACTGGCCGTGCTGGCGGAGGCCTTCCCCGATCGCGAGATCATCCCGATTCCCTGTCGGCCGCTGATCTGGCAGAACGGCAGCCTGCACTGCATCACGATGCAGCTTCCACGAGGTGTACTTCAATGACGGGCACTCGCTCGCTGCGCGTCGCGCTGGTGCAGGAGATCGATCATGGCAGCGTGCCGGCCAATCTTGATCAGATCGCGCGGCGGGTGGCGGAGGCGGCAGCGCAGGGCGCGCAGCTGATTCTGCTGCAGGAACTGCACAACGGCGCGTATTTCTGTCAGCACGAGAACGTGGACGAGTTTGATCGCGCCGAACCGATTCCCGGGCCGAGTACCGAGGCGCTGGGTCAGCTTGCGCGCCAGCACGATGTGGTCATCGTCGGTTCGCTGTTTGAACGCCGCGCGGCCGGACTGTTTCACAACACCGCCGTGGTGCTTGAGCGTGACGGCCGCTTGCTGGGCCGCTATCGCAAGATGCACATTCCGGACGATCCCGGATTTCTCGAGAAGTTCTACTTCACCCCGGGCGATCTGGGCTTCGAGCCGATCAACACCTCGATCGGCCGGCTTGGCCTGCTGGTTTGCTGGGATCAGTGGTACCCCGAAGCGGCACGCCTGATGGCCTTGGCCGGCGCGGAGCTGTTGCTCTACCCGACTGCCATCGGCTGGGATATGGCCGACAGCGAGGATGAGCGAGCCCGCCAGCGGATGGCGTGGATCATCAGCCAGCGCGGCCATGCGGTTGCCAATGGCTTGCCGGTGCTCAGCGTCAATCGCTGCGGCTTCGAGCCCGCGCCGAGCGGTGACGGCGGCATCCAGTTCTGGGGCTCCAGCTTCGTGGCCGGGCCGCAGGGCGAGCTGCTGGCCGAGGCGGCAGTGGATGCGCCGGAGCTGCTGTTTGCGGATGTCGACCTGACGCGGTCCGAGGCGGTGCGGCGCATCTGGCCGTTCCTTCGCGACCGCCGTATTGATGCCTACGCCGACCTGCTGCGCCGCTACCGTGACTGAGCACCTGCCGCCCGCCGTGTCTGCGAACGGATCCGCCGCCGCACCCCCGCTCACCGCGTCTGACGACAGCACGCTGCGCCTGCCGGATGTCGACCACGACCCGCTTGCCGGCCAGCCACTGCTGGACGTCGAGCGCGACGGCGTGCACTACACCCTGCTGGGCACCGCGCACGTCTCGCGTGCCAGCGTCGATGCCGTTCGCGGCCTGTTGGCAACGCGACCGTTTGACGCGGTTGCGGTCGAGCTGTGTGAGTCGCGCTACCAGGGCATGCGCAACCCTGCGGCGCTGGCGTCGCTGGATCTGTTCCGGGTGGTGCGCGAAGGCAAGGTCGGGATGGTCGCGGCCAATCTGGCGCTGTCTGCCTATCAGCGCCGTCTGGCCGAGCAGCTGGGCGTCGAGCCGGGCGCCGAAATGCGCGCCGGGTTCGAAGAAGCCGATGCGCGCGGCCTGCCGGTCTGGCGGATTGACCGCGACGTTGGCATCACCCTGCGCCGCACCTACGCGGCGGTCGGCTGGTGGGACCGGATCAAGATGCTCAGCGGCCTCATGGCCAGCGTGCTGGTTGACGATGGCGTCGACGAGGCGGAGATCGAGCGCCTGAAGAACGGCGACGTGCTGGAGAGCACGTTTTCGGAATTTGCCCAGCGCAGCAGCGGCCTGCACAACGCGCTGATCGTCGAGCGTGACCGCTACATGGCCGCCGCGCTGCGACGGCAGAGCCCCGTCGCCAGCGGCAGCCGAGTGCTGGTGGTCATCGGCGCCGGCCATCTGGCCGGACTGGCCGAGCACATCCGGCTGGGTCAGACCGACCCGGCGACCGAGCAGGTCGAGCTCAACCGCATTCCCCCGCCCGGTCGCTGGGGGCTGTGGATCACACTCATTCTGGCCGCGCTGCTGATCGGTGGCTTTGCGTGGGGCTTCTCGCAGGGCACTGACGTGGGCGCCGACATGGTGCTCAACTGGATACTGGTCACCGGCACGCTGGGCGCGATCGGCTGCACGCTGGCGGGTGGACACCCGTTGAGCATTGCGGGCGCCTTTGTTGCCTCGCCGCTGACGCCGCTGCACCCGGCGCTCTCATCAGGCACGGTCAGCGCATTGATCGAGGCAACCGTCCGCCGACCAACCGTGGCCGACTTCTCCGCCCTGCGCGATGACGTGACGTCGCTGCGCGGCTGGTGGCGCAACCGGGTGGCGCGCGTGCTGCTCAATTTCTTTCTGACCAGTTTCGGCACGGCGCTGGGTGTTTACATCGCTGGCTACCGGATCATCGGAAAGATGCTGTAGGAGTTTGAGGCCCGTGGAACGGAGGCCCGGCTAAGCGCTGACGATGTTCGCCCGGACGCCATTCTGGCGGGTGCCGAATTCGGCCTGGCAGGGATATCCCCCGCTGGTCACGACGCGCATTGCCAAGCTGTTCAAGAACGCTGCCGCCCCAAGCGGTTCGGCTGCCGGCGGAGTTTCGGTTCGAGGGCGGGGAGGTGTACGTGCTTCCGTAGGCACCTGCCGACGCTTGTTTGAACGGGGTGATTCCCTCCAGCCTCGCAATGCGCAACAATCGCGAGGTGCGCTCAATCCTGCTCGCCGAAAGCTCCCAGACTCGCCGCCGTGCGTTGGCGGTGCGGCTGACGCAGCGCGGGTTTTCCGTCACTGCGCTGGCCGGGCTGGACGAGGCTTACGCCACCCTGATGCGAATGGCCAGCGGCGCCGCCCGCTACGACGGCGTGGTGCTGGGCTGGCCCGAGCACGTTGATGGCCTGATCGAAGACGTGTTCGGCCTGCTGCACGGCAGCCGCTTCGAGCATCTGCCGGTGCTGGTGTTGTCGGACGGCAGCAGCGACGGCGCGATCAACTGGCGGATGATCCGGCCGCGCACCGCCTTGCTGCAGTGGAACGATTACCACGAAGTCGGCGCCGCGCTGGAACAGCTGTTGGACCCGCTGCCGCGGCAGCCGCTGCAGCCGCTTGCGCAGCATGACGTGGCGCCGCTGCGGCTGCTGCTGGTTGACGACTCAGCCACCGTGCGGGCCGCGTTTGCCAAGCTCCTGCGTGGCGGTGGCTTTGCCGTCGAGACCGCCAGCAGCTGCAGCGAGGGCCTGCAGAAGGCGCTGTCGCAGTCATTTGATATCGCGGTAATCGACTACTACATGCCGGAAAGCAACGGCACCGTGCTGATCCGAGCGCTGAAGGCCGACAGTCGCACCGATCACCTCCTTATATCCGCCATCACCGGCACCTACTCCGACGCCGTGATCCAGGATGCGCTGTCGGCCGGCGCCGTGGAGTGCCTGTTCAAGAGCGAGGCCAAGGAGCTGTTCACCGCCCGGCTCACCTCACTGGCGCGGACAGTCCGGGATCGCAAAGCGATCGAGTCCGAGCGCCGCCGCCTGGAGTGCATCCTGTCGTCGGTCGGCGACGGCGTTTATGTGGTCGATTCCGACGCGCGCATCCGGCTGATCAACCCGGCAGCGCTCGAGCTGCTCGGTCACGAAAGCGCCGATGCGGCGATTGGTGCGGATGCGTTTGATCTGATCCATCCAATGCAGGAGGACGGCTCAAACCAGACGCGCAGCGCCTGCCCGCTGCTGCAGGCGTACAGCCGCGGCAACCGGATCACCGGCTGGCAGACCAGCTTCACCTCCGCCAATGGCCACCTGCTGCCGATCGAATGCACCGTCTATCCGCTGCGCGTGGACGAACAGCGCAGCGGGTCGGTGGTTGCGTTCCGCGACATATCCGCCCGCCGGGTCATGGAAGAAGAGCTGCGCCGAGCGGCCGAGCACGACGCCCTGACCGGCCTGCACAATCGGGCCTGGTTCGAGCGCCAGATCGAGCAGGAGCTGGCCCGCCTGCGGCGCAGCAACCTGACCTCGCTGCTGCTGTTCATGGACGTCGATCGCTTCAAATACATCAACGATACCGCCGGACACGGTGCCGGCGACCAGCTGCTGGTCGAGGTATCCAAGCGCCTCAAGCTGCGGCTGCGCAGCAGCGATCTTCTGGCCCGGATGGGTGGCGACGAGTTCGCCCTCATCCTGCGCAATGTCGACGTGGAAAACCTCCAGGCGCTGGCCGATGGCTTCCGCCGCGCGCTGACCAACGCGCCGTTCACCTACGGCGGCAAGGGTTACCGCATCACCACGTCAATCGGCGTCTGCCGGCTCGATCATCACAGCCTCACGCCCACCGAGGCGATGGCGCACGCCGACATCGCGCTGCACATGGCGAAGAACGCCGGCCGCAACCGCACCCAGCTGTACACCCAGGAATCCGGCGAGCGCGCCGCCATGGACCGTGATCTGGGCTGGTCCACCCGGCTGGAAGAGGCGCTGCGCAATGATCACTTCGTGCTGGCTTATCAGCCGATCGTGCCGCTGGACGGCATCGTCAGCGATGCACTGACCCCCGACAGCTCCGACCTGTGGCGACGGCAGCTGGCGCGCAATCCAGAGAGCCCGGCGCTGTTCGAAGTGCTGATCCGCATGCGCGACGCGCACGGCGAACTGATTCTCCCCGGCGCCTTCCTGCCCACCGCAGAACGCTTCGGCATGATGCGCGACGTCGACCGCTGGGTGGTCGATCACGCGCTGCGCGCGCTGCGCGATGTCAGCGACGCGCCGCGCGCCGTGCATCTCACCATCAACCTTCATTCCCAGAGCCTGTCTGACCTCACCTTGGCCGAGTACGTCACCGGCAAGATCGTCGAGCACAACGTCGACGCCGCCTGCCTGGTTTTCGAGATCACCGAGTCGCACGCCATCGACGATCTGGCCGGCGCGCAGCGCATTCTTCATGATCTGCGGGAAATCGGCTGCCGGATTGCGGTGGACGATTTCGGCACCGGCTTCTCGACCTTTGCCTATCTCCGCCAGCTTGAGGCCGACATCGTCAAGCTGGACGGCTCGCTGATTGCCGGACTTCCGGACGACCCACTGGATCGGACCGTGGTTGCCGCACTGTCCAGCATCGCCGAGGCGGCTGGCAAGATCGTCATCGCCGAGTGCGTGGAAAATCCGGCAGTGCTGATTGCGTTGCTTGAATGTGGCGTCGACATGGCGCAAGGCAATGCCGTTGGCCTGCCGCGCCTGCACCTGCGTCCGAGCGGACCGGTTTCCGTCCCCTCACTGCGTGAAATTGCCGAAGCGGCGCCGCCGGCCCTGCCGCTGCGCCGCCGCGCTGCCGACGCCTCGTGACCGAAAGCTTCGTCTGGTACGACCTCGAAACCTTCGGCCGCGATCCCCGGCGCACCCGCATCGCGCAATTTGCCGCCATCCGCACCGACGCGGCGCTGCAGCCTCTCGGGCAGCCGGACGTGTTCTACGTCCAGCCGGCGCTCGACCTGCTGCCCTCGCCCACCGCGAGCCTGATCACGGGCCTGTCGCCGCTGACCCTGCGGCAGCGCGGCGTGACGGAAGCGCTGGCCATGCAGCGCATCGCCGCCCTGTTTGCCGAGCCCGGCAGCTGCGGCGTCGGCTGGAACAGCCTGCGCTTCGACGACGAGTTTCTGCGCTTCGGCTTCTATCGAAATTTCATCGATCCGTACCGGCGCGAGTACGACCAAGGCAACACGCGCTGGGATCTCATGGACTTCGCGCGGCTTTGCTACGCAATGCGGCCCGACGGCATCCAGTGGCCGCTGCGCGAGGACGGCGCGCCCAGTTTCCGCCTTGCGCATCTGGCCTCGGCCAACGGTATCGCGCACGCCGCCGCGCACGACGCGCTGTCGGACGTGCAGGCGATGCTGGGTCTGGCCCGGCGCCTCCACGCCGCGCAGCCGCGACTGTGGGACTACCACCTCGCCTTTCGCCACAAACCGCGCGCCCGCGCCCTGCTCGATCCGATCCAACGCACGCCGGTGCTGCACGTCTCGGGCCGATTTCCAGCCCAGCGCGGCTGCGCGGCCATCGTCCTGCCACTCACGGTGCATCCGTCAATCAACAACCAGGTCATCGTCTGCGACCTGCAGGACGACCCCGAGGCCTGGTGCACGCTCGACACCGACGATCTGCAGGACCGCCTGTACGCGCCGCGCGACGCCCTGCCAGAAGGCGAAGCCCGGGTGCCGCTCAAGGCCGTGCACCTCAACCGCTGCCCGGCGCTGATCGAGCTGCAGCATGTCACCGACGAGGAACTTCAGCGGCTGGGCATCAATCGCCAGACCTGTCTGGACCACGCGGCCCGACTGCTGGCCGAGCCCGGCCTGGCCGAGCGCTGCCGACGCACCTTCAGCCAACCGCGCGGCGGCGGCAACACCGACGTGGATCAGGCGCTCTACGATGGCTTCATCGACCCGCTGGACACCCGCATTCACGCCCAGATCCGACTCGCCGAGCCGCACGCGCTGGCCAGCCTGCAGGGCCGGCTGCGTGACGCGCGCGGCGATGAGCTGCTGTTTCGCTATCGCGCTCGCAACTGGCCGGACACACTCACCGGGGAAGAAATCGAGCGCTGGACCACCCTTCGGCAGAACCGACTGGAGCTGGATAGCGGACTGTCGGAGCTCAGCTTGGAGGGCTACGCCGCGGAGATCGACGCGCTGGCGCTCGCGGCAACCGATGCCGATGCCCACGCGCTGCTGGCCGATCTGCGCAGCTGGGGCCATTACCTCAGAAGCTATCCGTGACCCCAGCTCTCTTGTCCACGCCGCTCCCAAGCTCGCTGTGGCGGGGATTCCACTCGCTGGTCCTGCTTTACCCGCCGCCCGTCGGAGCATGCTGGCGGTCGCCAGCGTGACCGCCTACCTTTCACTCAGATACAGGAGGAGTCCCATGCGCCCCGTCCGGCCCATGCCAACAAACCATTCGGGTTTCACGCTTATCGAGCTGCTGATTGTGGTGGTCATCCTGGCCATCGTCACGGCTGCCGCTCTGCCCAGCTTTGTTGACGCGATCGAGCGCAACCGCATCGTGTCGCAGAACAACGAACTGCTGGGCATCTTTGCCCTCGCCCGCTCCGAAGCGATCAAGCGCAACGGCACGGTTGGGGTGTGCGCCCTGAACGCCGCCGCCGACGGCTGCGCCGCCGACAACTGGAATCGCGGCTGGCTGGTCTGGGTCGATACTGATCGCAGCGGCGCCTTCGACGCCGGCGACGAAGTCCTGCGAGTGGGCACGATGGACACCAAGGACCGGATCACCACCACCGTGTTCGACATCCGCTACGGCGCCCGCGGTACGCGCACCCGGCCAGCCAACGCAAACGCGGTCTTGGCGCTTCGCCCCAACGATTGCAAGGCCGGCCGCAACAACGTCCGCACCCTCACTGTTCGCGCAACCGGCGGTGTCCGTAGCGCGGAAGGCGTATGCGTATGAGGATCCCAATGTCCACCCTGATTCGCCTCCGGTCATCCCAGCGTGGCTTCTCCCTGATCGAGATCATGGTTGCGGTCTTCGTGCTATCGATTGGCCTGCTCGGGATGGCCGCGCTCATGGCGACATCACTCCGCAACTCCCAGAGCGCGGCCTATCGGTCGCAGGCGATCAATCTGGCCTATGACGCGCTCGAAATGATGCGTGCTAACAAGGTCAACACCCGAGCCTATCGGCGCAACGTCTACAGCAGCCCCACCGCCTCCTGTGCGGGTGCGGAGGTGCCATTCACCTACAACGAAACTTCGGACCTCTTCACCCAGGACCGCAACTACTGGGCCAGAAAGCTGTGCCGCACCCTGCCCAACGGCCGCGGGCGGGTACTCGTTGGCGGAACCATCGCGACCGGTTACACCGCCACTATCAACGTTTGCTGGAGCGACAACCGCTCTGCAGCAGACGCGGATGCTGCGTGTCCGGTGTTGGTCGCAGGCGAGTTTGGCGCCTGCAGCGGCGCCGACGACGGCGGCTCAGTTTGCGTCATTCGCGTCACTTCGGGGATATGAGCATGGGGTCTTTGGCAATGAATCAACCTCACGCTCGCCGGTCACGCGGACAGACGGGCCTGTCGCTGGTGGAGCTGTTGATAGCGCTGGCGCTGGGCGCCGTGCTGCTGCTTGGCCTGATCCAGATATTCGCTGGGGTGCGGGCTTCCTTCAATGCGGCCGATGGCCTTGCCCGCATCCAGGAAGGCGGTCGATTTGGGCTGGAGTTCTTACGCCGTGATGTCCGCATGGCCGGGCATCTGGGCTGCCAGAACGAGTTCTTTCATTTTCCCCTTACGGCACCGCGGACAATTGAGCCTGACGGCGCTGTGGACCGTGGATTCATCCACAGCCTGCTGCCTGCCGGCAACGATACAGTAACCGGGTCAGTCCGCGACAACGCGCCCTATACGACGCGCATCCATCGGCCCATTGAAGTGTATGACTATGTCGGTACGGTGCCTGGCGGTCCGACCTACGTTATTACTGGCGAAAATCCAGCCCCTGGCGGCGTTGCCGCTCAATATACTCCGGCGCTACCCAATGCTGCATTGGAATTGGGTAATATAGCAAATCGCGCGCTGCCGGGCAGCGATATTCTGGTTTTGCGTTATTTTGATGAAAGCACAGTAGCCGTACTTGCGGGCGTGCCTCGCTCCGTTACTCGTGCGGGTGTAATTACCCTGGGCGCAGCGGCGCCTGCTATTGCACGCTTCGGTCTTTACGGAATGACCGACTGCAAGATTGCTTCACTATTTCAGATAACCAGTGCCCAAACGGCAGCCTCAACGACGGTAACGGCTGGTGCTGGGGCACGGAATATTATCCGGGGTAGCGATATCGACGGGGATTTTTACATCAGTGACAATGCTTATACGGCCTACGGAAATGGCACAATGCTTTTTCGTTACCAGTTCATCGTCTACTACATCGGTCGCGGAGTGGATGGACCCGCATTGATGAGGCAAACAATCAACCAGACGCCGCTCAGTGCTGCGCAAGGAACGGCGCTAGCAGCGGCGGAAGAATTGATCGAAGGCGTCGAGATGATGCAGATTCTCGTGGGAGTTGACACCAATGCGCCTCGCGAAGATTTCGTCAACGTCTATCGCAGCCCTACCGGTCATTTGAACGCTGCTGCAAGCCCGGCGGCGCTCGACGATGCGCTGCGACAGATTTCCACGCTGCGTATCTCGCTGTTGATCCGCGGCAATGCATCGCAGGCAGGCGCCCAGCGCGTCCGCGACACGATCGTTGTCGGCGACCTGAACGTGACGCTTCCAAACGACGGTCGCCCCCGCCAGACCTTCGACAACACGGTGGCGATCCGCAATCGCCTGCGCAGCTGAGATGAGCCCCATGAGCGCTAACGCCAGATCAAACACCTGCATCGCACTCAAGCACCGAGTCGCAGCGCACTCGAGGCAACGTGGCGCGACCCTGTTCGCCGCCCTGATGATACTGATTTTGTTGACACTTCTTGCTCTCTCGGTAGCTCAAGTCACCGGGCTGCAGGAGCGCATGGCAGGTTTGTATCGCACCGACCAGCAGGCCTTTCAGCAGGCTGAGCAGGGCCTCCTCAATCTTGAAATGACTTTGTTGGCGGACCCCGCAGTGTGCGATGAAGGATATCTGATCGATTTGCCCGCCGCATGGGAGGATGGATCCGTCACCGACGGATCACGCATAGAAAATCTCAACGAGGCCAGCGCAGCGGGTGGACCAAGAATCAATTCGCTGGCCGGTAGCGCGAAAGCAGGCCTGGATCGTTCTCCTGGTGCGCCCAATTGTCTGGTTTTTCGCCTGAGCAGCCTGCAGGGCGACCGACCTTCCGATCCGGTCTCAACCGCGGTCGTCCAATCCATTTTTGTGCCGTAACCGGAGCGCCACCATGCGCCAGTCGAAGCTACTCCTTACTACCCTCACGACCGCCTGGCTGGTGTTTTCCGCCGGCGTCTCGGCCCCGGCGCGTGCTGAAGCCGCGCCATTGAGCATCTCCGAGGTGCCGCTTTACCTCGCCCAGGCGCTACCGCCGCTCAACATGCTGGTCATGGGCAAAGACCACAAGAACTACTACGAGGCATACAACGACGCCGCCGACCTCAATGGCGATGGTGCGATTGACGTAGGCTTCAAGCCGACGGAAATCACCTATTACGGCTACTTCAACAGCAACGTCTGCTACATCTGGAACACCACCAGCACCCGCTTTGACCCCGCAGTGGCTGCATCCGGCGTGGGTAACAAGCAGTGCACCGGTTCCGGACACTGGAGCGGTGACTTTCTGAACTACCTGACCACCGGCCGCTTCGACGCGCTGCGCAAAGTCCTGTATGGCGGCATGCGCAACGTGGACTCAACCACTGAAACGGTGTTGCAGGGTGCCTTCTTCCCCCAGGACGGCCACAGCTGGGGCAAGGAGTACAAGAGCATTGATCGCGACGGCTATGACATCAGCCTTTACTCGCCGCTTTCCCAGCCGGCCGACAGCACCTTCCACCTGTTTGCGGTAACCACGACATCGAACAATTCGGCGCCGCTGTTCCGGGTCATGAGCAATGCACCGTTTCGAATCTGGAACTGGGTGTCGATCGAGGGCCCAGTGGCGAACAACCGCTGCTTCAATGCCTCAAATAACCGCGTGGATTGTCTGAGTGGTACGTTCAGCGACCCGCACCCGGGGCATCCTCTCAACCGCACTCAATTCGACACCATCGAGACCAACTACGCGCTGGCCGTAAACCAGTATGGCGCAGTGCTGGGTCGGAGGACTGTTGATTGCACCAACAGCGCCTGCAACGGCCGCGCTACCCAAGCCGCACAGCACGAAAACTACCTGACTATCGCTGTGGCCAGCTTCCAGATGGTTAACAACGCCGCGGCCAATGGCACCGGCTATGAGTTCTGTGTCGACGGCGACGACGCTGTCGACGTTGAAATTCGCAATGCAAGCAATACCGTGATCGGAAGCGCAGGCTTCTACGGCGCACACGCGCTTGCCGGTTCGGTGGGCAACTGCGACGCGGGTCGAAGCACGGGCCCAATGACGCTGGCGAGTAACCAGGTCTACACCATCAAGTTCCGCCACGAGGAAATGGAGTCCGCCGACGGCTACCAGCTGCAGTGGCGCAAGGTAGGCGGCACGAACCCGTTCGGCTGGAGACTGTTTGACCGAAACAACAATGGCGCGACCAACATAAAGGTCACTGCCGCCACCACCAACAACACCGACTTCTCCTTCCGCTTCTACAACCTCCGGCCGACGGTGGGCGCCACCACCCGCGATGACTATCAGGTCCGCGTGCTTACCTGCCCGACCACTGAGGCGCTGCGCGAGGACAACTGCAAGGCCTACGGCACGGGCGCCAGCACGATCTACAAGCCGACCGGCATCCTGCACGACTACGGCGAGACCGACCGGATGTACTTTGGTCTGCTCACCGGCTCGCAGCGCAACAACCTTCAGGGTGGCGTTCTGCGCAGAAACATGGGTTCCTTTGCGGACGAGGTCAACCTGGACACCGGTCAGTTCCGGACCAACGTCGATGGAATTGTCCGCACGCTGGACCGCTTCCGCATGATCGGTGGCGCCTATCAAGGCGGTACGACCGATAACCTCACCAACGACTCCAACTGGGCGTGGGGCGGTGGCACCGGCAATTGCCCGTCCATCGGCAACCGCGCAATCAACAATGGCGAGTGCCGGATGTGGGGCAACCCGATCGGCGAGATGATGTTTGAGACGTTGCGCTACTACGCTGGCGCTGCCGCCCCCACGCCAGCCTATGCGGCTGGCGGCGCCAGCCAGGGCGTGACCGAGGAGACGACACTGGGTCTCACTACCGCCACGTGGAAAGACCCGTATGAGACGGTCGCCAATGGTGGCCTTGGCTATCTGGCTTGCGCCAAGCCGGTGATGACCGTGATCAGCGACATCAACCCGTCCTACGACAGCGATCTGCCGGGCAATCCCTGGAATGCCCCAACGTTTGCGCTGCCAACCACCATCAACGACTTCAATCTGCAGACCCGTGGGCAGTCAATGTGGAACAACGAGTTTGGTGCCGGCAGTCGATCAATCTTCGTCGGGCAGGTGGGTACGGCTGCATCTGACGGCGCGCCGACCCTGAAGTCGGCGACCTCTTTTGGCACCCTGCGCGGCCTGTCGCCGGAAGAGCCCACCAAAAACGGCAGCTACAGTTCTTCCGCAGTGGCGTTTTACGGCTGGACGAAGACCGGACGCGTCAACACCCGCAGCACCGAGAAGGTGCGTACCTATGCCGTGGCGCTGGCGTCGCCGCTGCCGACCATCCAGTTCCCGGTCAACGGCCGGGAGATCACCTTTGTGCCCTTCGCCAAGACCGCCGGTGGCACATTCGCCGATACTCCGGGACAGACCCAGTTCGCGACCAACACCATTGTCGATTTTTATATCGAACAGTTCGTCAACCTGCCCGGCCAGGAGCAGGACCCCAACATCAACCAGGGCCGCCCGTTCGCCGTCTTCCGTATCAACTACGAGGACGTCGAGCAAGGCAACGACCATGACATGGACGCCATCGTCCGCTACGAGTTTCGCGCCAATGCCGACGGCACCGTCACGGTCACGCTGAACTCGGAATACGCGGCAGGCAGCGCGCGACAGAACATGGGTTATATCGCCACTGGCACCACGGCCGATGGCGTCTATCTCGAGGTGCGCGACTTCGACACCTCCGAAGCCAATTCGCCTGCCTATATCTTCAATACGCCGCCGGGCCGCGACGCGGGCTACTGCAACGTCGATCCGATGCCAACGGACTGCCGCGTGCTGCCGCTCAACGCGTCGCGCGTATTCACACCAGGCAGCACCGGCGCTGCCTCCACGCCAATCCGCGACCCACTTTGGTACGCCGCCAAGTACGGCGGCTTCAACGACAGCAACGGCAACGCCCTTCCCGATCTGGCAACAGAGTGGGACAACAACGAGGATGGCAAGCCTGACAATTATTTCCTCGTTACCAATGCGCTGACGTTGAGGGATGAGCTGGCCAAGGCCTTCAGCCAGATCGAGCGCGACGCGCGCCCATCAGGCGGTGTGGCGGCCAGCGGCGCACGTCGCGATGGTGAGTTTCTTGCCTACGTGCCGGAATACAACGCTGAGGATTGGACCGGCGACCTCAAGGCATTTCCGCTGAATGCCGATGGAACCCTAGGAACCCTGGCCTGGTCTGCCGAGGAGCGCCTGCCGGCGGCAAACCTGCGGAAGATCTTTGGGGTCATCGATAGTGGTACAGCGCTGGTGCCCGTTGACTTCACTGTGGCTGGATTGGGCGGTACAGCCAATGCGCCAGCGAAGCTGGGGCTGACAGCGGCGGGAATCACAGCAACCTACGGAGCCACCGCCACGATTACGGATGTGGTCGCCTACCTTCGCGGCGTAAGAACAATGGAGGTCAAGAACGGCGGGGTTTTCCGTGATCGCAGTCGTCGAATTGGCGACATTCTGGGCTCGCAGCCCGAGGTACTCGGGCGCGGCAGTCAGGGTTACTCGCGGCTGCCCGTTGCCTTGGGCGGCCCGACCTACGGCAACTTCATTCGTGATGTCAAACTCACGCGTACTCCGGTGGTGTTTGTCGGCGCCAATGACGGCATGTTGCATGCTTTCAACGGAACCAGCGAGAGCGCCGGCGGCATCGAGCTGTTTGCCATCGCCCCGCACGGTTCAATGTCGAAGATGGGTCGGCTGCTTTCGCCCAGCTACGCACACACATTCTTCATGGATGCGCCGCCAGCTCAGGGCGATGCCTATCTGGGTGGCCAGTGGAAGACCATTGTGGCGGCATCGGCGGGTGCTGGCTCCAAGTCCGTCCTGATTCTGGACGCCACCAACCCGGCGTCGTCATTCACGTCCAGCAACATTCTTTACGAGATCAGGGATGATGGGCTTGGCCATTCGCTGGGACGCGGCCAGATCATGCTCGGGCAGGATGACCGCTGGTATGCGGTGTTTGGCAATGGTTTGAACAGCACGCTGAACCAATCCGGGGCTATTCTGGTCGACCTTGCAAGCGGCGCAGTAAGGCGCCTGATGACCGGATTGGGCACGGCCTCAGATACCAACGGCATGGGTTCGATAACCCCGGTGGACACCAACGGCGACCTGCGTGTCGACACGCTCTACGGGGGTGATTACCACGGGCGCGTGTGGAAGTTCGACATCAGTTCGGCCACCCCGGCAAGCTGGGGCGTGGCATACAGCGGTCAGCCGCTGTTTGTCGCCACCGATTCACTGGGCGTTCGGCAGAGGATCACGGGCAGCCTCGATGTGGCTGCGCATTTCGAAACCGGTTATATGGTGTTTGCGGGCACCGGACGCTATGTGCTGCAGGGCGACGGCGTAGTGCCACTCACTCCCCCGGTCGATACGTTCTACGGCATCTGGGACAACCTGGCATCGCGCATCACAACCGGGCGAGCGGCACTGCAGGCGCAGACCATCACGGCGCAGACGACGGTTACAGGGCTCGGGCTCACTCGTTCAACGTCGCGCAACCCGATTGACTTTGCCACCAAGCGGGGTTGGTTCATGGATCTCCGGGTGCAGGACGGAACATCGCTCGCCAACGGCGAACGCTTCATCGGCGAGCCGCGGGTGGCGCTCGGGCGCGTGCTGTTCACGACGTTCATCCCGATTGGTGACCAGTGCGCACCGGGTGGCGTCAACTGGCTCTACTCGTTGAACAGCATCTCGGGAGCACCGCAGCTTGGTGCCACTGGCGCCGGCGGCAGTTCAGGCGCACTTGCGATCACTCCGCCAGGAACATCAGCCCCGCCCTCGACGGCACCGCCAATCGTCATCACACCGCCTAATCCGAGACCGGAGCATGGGGGCGGAGCAGAAGGCGGTGACGACCAAGAGCCGCCGTGCGTGGGCGTCGACTGTCCTCCGCCCGATCCGGCGCCACCCCCGCCACCGCCGACGGTCAATGATCGAATCTGCCTCGCCAACCTTGGCGTGTTGACGGCCAATGGCATCACGACGTTCTCCTCGGTATCGTGCGGACGTCAGAGCTGGCGTCAGATCGAATAGTCGAAGCTGTGGTTTGACGGGCTCTGCGGCGTTGCAGAGCCCGTCCCGTCAACTGCACCGTGAGCGGCCTCATTGAGGCCGACAATTCAAACCATGTCAGGCGCGCGCCAATGAAGATTCCTCGATCCTCCAGTGCTGGCTTCACCCTGATCGAACTGCTCATCGTAGTCGCGATCATCGGCATACTCGCGGCCATCGCGATACCTGCCTACAACGACCAGGTTCGAAAGACGCGACGCGCGTCCGCCAAGGCGGAGCTGATGGATCTGGTGCAGGTAAAGGAGCGTTTTCACACGCTCAATGGAACCTACGTCGGATCGCCCTGCTCACCAGCGTCCGCCAACACGGATTTCTACACCTTCACCTGCCCAACCAATACTGCAACCACTTTTGCCGTGCTGGCGACAGTCGTAGACGACCAGTTAAACGACACGCGGTGTCTCGATCTAGGTCTCAACCAGCAGGGCGTGCGGACCATCAGCAGCACGACAGGCACGGTCGCTGATTGCTGGTGACCTCGGCTTGACGGGCTGCGGTGTTGTCGCATGGCTGGTGCTACCGCCGGCGCTGGTAGCCCCGCGCTTCTGACGGGGCTCGCTCAGCTCAGCTGCAGCGCGTAAGCGCGCTGGTTTCAGCATCGCTGGTACGCCGAGCGCGGCCACCGTTGTTGATCACGATACCCTGCAGCGGGCCTCCGCTGCTGTCGCACATGCGAATGGTCAGGTTGCTTCCGGCTGAGCGGCCATCGGGCCGAAACCGCACCTGCGGACGTGCTGTGCTGGTGCGAACTTGAAGCTTCGCAACGCCATGGGCTTCGAATCTCAGCAGTGTGTCGCTGGCGTCCAACGCGCCGTTGCCATCGCGGTCGATGAAGGATATCCAGCCGCTTTCCCACACGCCGCCGGGCTCGCAGCGCAAACCGTCATGACTTGGGCAGACAACCGTCGTACCGCGTTCGAACACGGCGGCCGTGCGCGCGTGTTGAAGGGTGGCAAGCAGCAGATTGTGGGCGGCTACGGCGCGCTGCCGGTCCACCGCGGTGCCGAAGTTTGGCAACACGGCGCTCATGACGGTGGCGCCAATCGCCAACGTGACCAGCAGTTCGATCAGCGAGATGCCGGCGTGATGTTTCATGGTTGCGCTCCTTGATGACGGGGAGCTCAGATTCGGTGTTGCCGCCGACGAAAACCATCGGCCAACGTTGGCCTGGCGTGTAGGAAGAATCTGACCGACGCGAGACGGCTGCGATCTCGAGTAGCCCTACGCCCGCGGCAGTGCGCGTCCGGCATCCCGCAGTATTTCGCGGGCCGCATTTCGGCCCGGCAGTCCGGTGACACCGCCACCAGGATGCGTGCCTGAGCCGCACAGATACAGGTTCCTGAGCGCGCCGCGGTAGTTGCCCTGCCCCAGCAAAGGCCGCGCGCTGAACAGCTGGTCCGGGCCAAGCGCGCCGTGGAAGATGTCGCCGCCGATGAGTCCGAAGTCGCGCTCCAGATCGAGCGGCGTCAGCGCCCGGTAGCCGAGCACGCTGTCGGCAAAGTTGGGGGCGGTTGCGTTGACGGTGGCGATCATCAGCTGGGCGACCGTGTCGCGATGCGCGTCCCAGCCGCCATCCACGTCGGGGTGCACGTGCTGGCAGAACAGGCTGGCGACGTGTTGGCCCGGTGGCGCCAGGGTCTCGTCCAGCGTTGAGGAAATCACCAGCTCGACGATCGGCTCGCGCGCCCAGCCGGCGTTGTGCTCCTTGCCTTTGGCGTCAAAGTAGGCGCGCTCCATGTACTGCAGACTGGGGCCGATCAGGATGCCGCTCTGGTGGTGCGGCTGCAGCGACTTGCCCGGCGCCGCGCTGAAGTCGGGCAGTTCGGACAGCGCCACGTTCATGCGGAAGGTGGCCGAACCGCAGCGGTAGCGCTGCATGCGTTCGAGGGTGTCAGAGTCGAGGTCCGTCGGCGCGACCAGCCGCGTATAGAGCAGCTTGGGGTTGACGTTGGCGATCACCCGCGAGGCCAGCAGCTCTCGACCGTCGTCCAGCGTGACGCCCATAGCCACGCCGTTTCTCACCAGCACGCGCTGCACGCCAGTATCGACGAGCAGCTCGACGCCGCGCGCGCGGCATTCGGTCGCCATGGCCTGGGTAATCGCTCCCATGCCGCCGATGGCATGGCCCCAGACGCCGGTCTTACCGTTGACCTCACCAAAAACGTGGTGCAGCAGCACGTAGGCGGAGCCTGGCGTGTAGGGACTGGCGAAGTTGCCGACCACCGAGTCCCACCCCAACGCCGCTTTGAGCGGCGCTGATTCGAACCAGCTGTCGAGTAGGTCACCGGCGCTCTTGGCAAACAGGTCGAGCAGATCACGCCGGCCGCGCATGTCCAGCCGGCGCAGCTGCTTGGCGACCTTGAACGACGCCAGCCAGTCGGCCAACACGAAGCCATCCGACACGTTCGGCGGCGTCTGTGTCATCAGCTCGCGCAGCACCACCACGATGCGGTCCAGCATGGCGTAGTAGAGCGGCAGACGTTCGGCATCCTTGCTCGAAAGCGCCGCGATGTCGGCGCCTCCTTGAGCACCGCCCAACCGGAACGAGCGCCCGTCCGGCAGCGGCAGGAAGTTCGAGTACGGTCGCTCCACCACGCGCAGGCCGTGTGCGACCAGCTTGAGGTCGCGGATCACCTGGGGATTGAGCAGAGAGACGGTGTAGCTCGCGGTGGAGTTGCGAAACCCCGGGTGGAACTCCTCGGTCACCGCCGCGCCGCCGAGCACGCCGCGGCGTTCGACCACGGTCACCTTGAGGCCCGCTGCCGCCAGATAGGCGGCGCACACCAGACCGTTGTGGCCACCGCCGATGATCAGTGCGTCGCAGGTGGGGCGGCTGCTCACGTTGGGTCTCCGGTAAGAGTGATTCGGCCTGCGGGACCGCAAAGGATCCGGCTGCTAGCGTAACCGTCCGGGTGAGTCGCTTGCACGCAGAATTGCGGCGAAAGGGTTGCTTAACGGACCACCCCATCCCCAACGCAATCTTCCGTCTAACATGGCACCCTAGCAGCCTGTCGAACTTTGGATGGTCGGGCTGCAAATTCGTCTGCGCGGTCCGAGTGTTCAAAAAAAGTGCACGCCGCCAATTCTTGGCCCATAGCGCTGCTATGGGCCTGCGAATCGTCGCTGTCTGTCCTCACGCAGCCAGCAATCGCCTCGACCCCCAAAGCCTGACAGGCTGCTAGCCACCCGCCCATGAGGTGCTCCGATGCTGCCCTTCCTCTCCGGACCCTTCCTGAATTGGGCCAAGCGATTGCGCTTTCCCTGGCTGCTGGCAATCACCGCCAGCTTGTTCTGCATCACGTTGGTGGTGCCTGATCCCCTGCCCTTCGTTGATGAGATTCTGCTGGGACTCGGCGCACTGCTGTTTGCGAGCCTGAAGCAGCGTCGGGCTGATCGGCAGCTGGGTCGATCCGCCGACAAGCCGTGATGCTGTTCGATAGCCACTGTCACCTGGATGTGGACGCATTTGCCGACGATCAGGCGGCGGTGATTACTCGCGCTCGCGCGGCAGGGGTGATGGAGCAGCTCATCCCGGCCATCGACGCGGCACGTTGGCCGGTGATCAAGCGTCTGTGCCAACTGCACTCGGGCCTGTACCCAGCCTATGGGCTGCACCCGGTGTTCATTGCATCGCATACGGACGACCATCTGGACGCGCTGTCCGGGTGGCTGGCCAATGACCGGCCCGCCGCGATTGGCGAGTGCGGCCTGGATTTTTTCGTCGAGGGGCTGGACGCAGAGGCACAGCGGCGGGTTTTCCAGCGGCATATCGAGCTGGCTCGTGAGTTTGACCTGCCGCTGGTGATACACGCTCGACGCGCGCTGGACGAGGTCATCCAGCGGCTGCGCAAGCTGCCCGGTCTGCGCGGCGTCGTGCACAGCTTCTCGGGCAGCCGCGAACAGGCCGAGCAGCT
This sequence comes from Lysobacterales bacterium, assembly GCA_038205755.1. Lineage (GTDB taxonomy): Bacteria > Pseudomonadota > Gammaproteobacteria > Xanthomonadales > Xanthomonadaceae > JANNWF01. The sequence continues at coordinate 22,530 of JBBRBN010000012.1, forward strand.
GTGGACCATGGGGTTCTGCATCGGCATTGGCGGGCCCGTGACCTACTCGCGGGCGCTGCGCCTGCGAACGCTGGTCGCGAGCATGCCCATCGAGCATCTGGTGCTGGAGACCGATGCGCCCGATCAGCCGGACGCCCAGTGGCGCGGGCATCGCAATGAGCCGGCGCGGCTGCTCGCCATCGCGCAGTGCGTTGCCGACCTGCGCGGACAGACCTTCGAATCCGTTGCTGCTGCCACCCGATCAAACGCGCGGCGGCTGTTCGCTGCCCCGTCCCTCGACCTGGCGCCACGCCCCGCGTAGGCGCGCCGCTCGGCGCGATGGCCAAGCATCACGACACGCCGACTGTATGCGGTGTCGCCAGCGCGATGGCCAAGCATGGCGCCGAGCGGCGCGCCTACACGGAGCGCGTTGCGCCGCTCGGACAGGCCTGCGCCTGAGTCTTGTTGGCGGCCCGACCGAGCACCATCGACAAGGCCTTGCCTACGGCAGCAAATGCGAACGCGCCGGTGACGTGAGTGGCGGCGCCCAGCCCGGCGCCGCAGTCAAGCTTGAGGCCGGCGTCGCCGGTGCTGGCCGGGCGCGTCCCGCAGACGCTGCCGTCGGCCTGCGGATAGCGCACGTTCTCCAGCGAGTAGATCGCGGGAACGCCGAAATATCGGTCAGGGTTTTTCGGAAATCCGAACTCACCTCGCAGCTTCTTGCGGATGAGCGCCAGCATCGCATCGTGCTCGGTGCGGCTGAGGTCACGCACGCGGATCTGGGTGACATCGCTGCGCCCGCCAGCCGAGCCCACCACCAGCAGCGGCTGCTTGCGTCGGCGACACCAGGCGATCATTTCGACTTTGCTGCGGAAGCTGTCGCAGGCATCGAGCACCAGATCAAAGCCATCGCCCAGCTGCAGATCAAGCGTCGATGGCGACACAAACGCGGCGATCTCGTCGACCCGCATCGCGGGGTTGATGAGCCGGCAGCGCTCGGCCATGACGCCCACTTTCAGCTTGCCGTAGTTGCCCTGCAGCGCCGGCAGCTGACGGTTGGTGTTGCTGATGCACAGATCGTCTGCATCGATCAGGGTCAAGCGTCCGACGCCGCTGCGCGCCAGCGCCTCAACCGCCCACGAGCCGACGCCGCCGATGCCGACCACGGCCACGTGCGCAGACTCCAGGCGCTGCAGCGCGCCGACGCCGTAGAGTCGATCAATGCCGGCAAACCGGTCGCGCGTGGAGCCTGCATCCATCGTATTCTCTCGGCCTGCCATGCGACTGTCGCGGCGGATGGTACGGCATCCCGCCTGCGTCGAGCGCGCACCACTCGCCACTTCTGCAGGACTGCCTCTGACCCATGCGCTATGTTGTTGTGTTGCTGATCGGAGTGTTCGTTGGCGCCATGCTCACCGTGACTGCGGTCAATTCGCTGCGGCAGTCGCGCGCCCTGCCTGACAGCGTGATGGCGCTGATGCAGTACCACCTGGATGAAGTGCGTAGCGACGTGGTCGAAAAGCGCTGCAGCGACGCGGGCGCGCACTTCAACGTCTTGCTTGCCATTGCTGGCGACATCGAGCCTGCGTTTCTGCCGACCGGCGGCGACGACATTCTGTTCGGACGCTACGCCGAGCAGCTGCGGTCGCGGCTGCAAACCGCCGTCAGTACGCCGGCCACCGAATGCCGTACGCTGACCGAGCAGCTGGGCGACGTCGGTGATGGCTGCCAGGCCTGCCATCGGGATTTCAAATGATCACACCCGTGTGTCCCCCGCACCTTTCTCCGCCGCGTCGCAGTCGATGCGGCGTGCTGCTCGGCACGGCGCTGTCGCTTGGCCTGCTGGGCGTGGGCGCTGCGCAGGCCGCGGTGGAGCAATCCGCAGAGGACGGGTTTCTGGTGGTGCATACGATCATCACCCGCGTGTCGCCCCTGCACGCTTATCTGGCCATCACCCAGCCGTCGAAGTGGTGGCTTTCTGATCACACCTGGTCGGGCAGTGCCGCCAATTTGACCCTGGAGGCGCGCCCGGGTGGCTGCTTCTGCGAAACCTGGAAAGGTGGCGGGGTGCAGCACATGCGCGTTGTGTGGGTGACGCCGCCAAGTGAGCTGCGTCTGGAGGGCAGTCTGGGACCGCTGCAGAGCATGGGGCTCAGCGGACTACTGCGCTTTGAGATCGCGCCGCAAGACGCCGGATCCAGCGTTCGCCTGAGTTACCGGGTAAGTGGCGACAGCCTGCAGTCACTGACCGCGCTGGCGCCCGCCGTCGATGGTGTGCTTGGCGCGCAGCTGGGCAGTCTGCAGCGGCTGCTCAATGCACCTGCAGGCGAGCCGCCAGTCACCGCCCGAGGCAACACCAACTGAGCCCCGCAGAAACAGCAGACCCCGCCGGAGCGGGGCCTGCTGGTGATCTGATTGACGTCCCAGGGGAGCGGTTCAGACCTTCTCGACCTCATCGGCCTGCAGGCCTTTCTGGCCCTGCACCACCTTGAAGCTGACCTTGTCGCCCTCGGCAAGCGACCGGAAGCCGGTGCCCTGGATGGCGCGGAAGTGGACGAATACATCGTCACCGTTTTCGCGGCTGATGAAGCCGAAACCCTTGGCATCGTTGAACCACTTGACGGTGCCGATCTGACGGTCGGACATGAAGCGCTCCTCAAACTCGATCAATGTTCAGGCCCGCAACAGCAGGCCGCTCTGCAAGCCTGCATCTGCCCTGAACCGCGTTGCGGCGCGCCCATTGCATTTGCAGTGAATCGAGTGTAGCCAATTTCTTTTGTCGTGGCGATTGCCGCACTTCGAGCCAGACAAGCTGACGCTGGCGGCCGAGGAATCCTGGTGGCGAGGCCTTCATTCTGGACAATCGAGCAACCGCTCGACCGGTCCGGGAGAGAAGGCAGCGATGGGTTGGATGATTTCGGTGGCCTCACCCACATCCATCCTCAACCCGACCGGCGGTCAAGTTGAGGATGGGGTTCACGGTGCGGCTCGTCACGGGCAACTCGTCACGGGCAAAACGAAAGGGCGACGAGCTGAGTGCGAAGGCTTCAGGCATTGGAACCTACAGCGCCCGCAGGGTGACCGACGGCGCGACCTTGGTCACGCTGCGGGTCGCCCACAGACCGGTCAAGGTCACCGCCACCAGTCCGAAGCCTGCGCCCACCGCGGCGAGCCGCCAATCGGGCTGCAGCGGCAGGTCAAATACCTCGCGCGCAATGATGCCGGACACCACCGCTGCCGCGACCGCCGCCGTGGTTCCCGCGATCAGACCAATGGCGGCAAACTCGGTGACGTGGGCCCAGCGCAGCTGCCGACTGCTGGCGCCCAGCACGCGCATCACGCCGCCCTCCAGCAGGCGCTCGTCCTGGGTCGCCGTAACAGCGGCGACCAGCACCAGCAGCCCGGCCGCCAGGGTGAAGTAGAAGACGTACTCCACCGCCGTTGCGACCTGGTCCGCCGTGTTGCGAACCTGTGCCAGCACGGCCTCGATATCGATCACCGAGATGTTCGGAAACTGGCGCACCAGGTCGTCGGTAAGGCGTGGCTGGTCTGCCGGAACGTGCACCGCCCCGATATGGCTGCTGGCCATGCCCGCCATCGCCCCCGGTGACACCAGCACGAAGAAGTTGGGCTTGAAGCTCTCCCAGTCCACCCGCCGCAGGCTGGTGATGCTGCCCTCAAGCGAGGTGCCCGCAATATCGAAGCGGACCCGGTCGCCAAGCGACCAGCCCAGCGTTTTCGCCAGACCCTCCTCCACCGACAGTTCGGCGCCGCCGTCGCTTTGCGTGGACCAGAAGCGCCCGGCGACAACGGTGTTGTCGTCGTCGCGCAGGGTGTCGGTCCAGGACAGGTTGAACTCGCGCTCTGCCAGGCGCCGCGCACGGTCGCCGCGGTCGGCAAAATCGGCACCTGTGACCGCCGTGCCGTTGAGCGCAAGCAGACGGGCGCGCGACATCGGGTGCAGCTCCGGGTCGATCACGCCGCCGGCCGTCAGCAGCGCACGAACGTCTTCAAGCTGGTCAGGCTGGATGTTGACCAGAAAGCGGTTAGGGGCGTCGGCTGGCAGCGAATCCTGCCAGCGATTGATGAGGTCGGTCCGGACCAGCGTCAGCAGCAGGATAGCCATCAGCCCCAGACCCAGCGCGGAGACTTGCACCACGCTCGATCCGGCGCGGCGGCTGACGTTGGCCAGCCCGTAGCGCCACGGTCCGCGCAGCCGCCCACGAACGCGTCGCAGCACCACGATCAATGTCAGCGCGAGCGCCGCCAGCACCAGCAGGGTGCCGGCGATTCCGGCCAGCATGACCATGGCCAACTTGGCCGAGCCGGCCTTCCACCACAGCAACGCTATCAGACCTCCCAATCCCGCCAGCGTGCTTAGCACGGCGCTGGCTTCCAGACCGCCGGCGTCGCGTCGCAGAACGCGCGCGGCGGGCACGCGCCGCAGGGCCAGAATGGGCGGCAGCGCAAACGCCAGCAGCACGCAAAAGCCGACGCCCAGTCCCTGCAGCGCGGGCAGCAAGCCGGCCGGTGGGATCGAGAGCCCCATCCTGTTTGCCAGCCAGAAGCCGATGCCGAACTGCAGCAGCCAGCCGAGAGTGAGTCCGACCACCGCGCCAATCAGCCCGAGCCACAGCAGTTCGCCGGCGTGAATACGCAGCACCAGCTGCTGGTCGGCGCCCAGGCAGCGCATCACGGCGCAGCCATCCAGATGGTGCTCGGCATGCCGGCGCGCGGCCATGGCGACCGCGATGCCGGCCAGGACGACAGCGATGAGCGCGGCCAGGCCAAGGAACTGGTCGGCCCGGCGCAGCGCGGCGCGCACTTCAGGCCGCGCGTCTGAAATGGTCTCCAACCGTTGCCCGCGCGCGAGCTGCGACCCGATGGACGCGGTCCACGCTTCGACTGCTGCCGTCTCACCTGCCACCACAAATCGATAGCCAACGCGGCTGCCGGGCTGGATCAATCCGGTCGACGGCAGGTCTGAGATATCCAGAAACGCCTTCGGCGCCACGTTGAAGTAGTCCAATGCGGAATCCGGCTCCTGCACTACCAGGGCCACCAGGCTGAGCGACCGCTCGCCGACCTGCACCATGTCGCCGACCTTCGCGCCCAGCGCCTGCGCGCCGGCCCGGCTCAGCCATAGCGTTCCTGGCAGCGGGATGCCGCTGGCAGGCGCATCCACGCCGTCGGGTGATTCGCTCAGCCGGAACGAGCCGCGCAGGGGAAAACCCTCGCCCAACGCGCGGATGTCTGAGAGCTTGAGCGTATCGTCGACCCTGATCATGCTCGGAAAGCTCATGGTCAGCGTGCTGCGCAGGCCCAGCCGCTGGGCCTCCGCCTGCGGCAGCTCACCCGGCGGCTCGTCCGCGCGCAGCACCGCATCGCCGCCGAGCAGCCGGTTCGCCTCCATTCCAAGCGCGCGCCCGGCCCGATCGGTGATGAAGCCAACGCTGCTGACCGCGCATACCGCCAGCACCAGCGCCGCCAGCAGCACCCGTACTTCGCCGGCCGCAATGTCACGCCGCAACATGCGCAGCCCCAGGCGGAACGCGACCCCGCGCATCAGGCGACCAGACGGCCAGCCGCCAGGCTCAGACGCCGGCCGCAGCGTGCAGCGAGGCGCTCATCGTGGGTCACCAGCACCAGCGTGGTTCCGCTGCCGGCATTCAGTTCGAACAGCAGATCGGCGACAGCGCTGCCGGTGGCCGTATCGAGATTGCCAGTCGGCTCATCGGCAAACAGCAGATCCGGACTTGTGACAAAGGCGCGGGCCAGCGCCACGCGCTGCTGCTCGCCGCCCGACAGCTGCCGCGGGTAATGATGTAGGCGTTCGCCCAGTCCAACCCGCTCGAGAATTGCGCGGGCGGGCGGCTCGGGTCCGTCGCGGCCAGCCAGCTCCAGCGGCAGCATCACGTTTTCAAGCGCAGTCAGCGATGGCAGCAGCTGGAATGACTGGAACACGAACCCCACCCGCGCCGCGCGAATCCGCGCCCGGCCATCTTCGTCCAGCGCTGAGAGTGCCTGCCCGGCAAGGTAAACCTCGCCGCTGGAAGGGACATCCAGCCCGGCCAGCAGCGCCAGCAACGTCGATTTGCCGCTGCCTGAAGCGCCCACGACCGCCACCGCCTCGCCGGGCTCGATGCGGAAACTCACGTCATCAAGAATGGTCAACACACTGCCGGGCAGTCGTGCCGACTTGCCCAGTGCGCGCGCTTCCAGCATCGCCGGTGCAGTGGCTGCAGCGCGGGCCACGTCAGCGCCGGATGCTTTGGAAGGTGAACAAACGCTGGGCGCGTCCACCTGCTCGGCTGCGGGTGCGTGCATGATTCATTGCCTCACTGGAGATTTCAGAATGCACAAATGGTGGCGTCAGCTGACTGAATCGTTTGTCATGGTGACGCTGGCCGCCCTGCTCAGCTTGGCGCCAAACCTATCTGGGGTCGCGCAGGCCAAGGAGCAACGGCTGCTGGTGGTTGGCGACTCGCTGTCGGCGGCCTATGGCATCTCTGCCCAGCAGGGCTGGGTCGCGCTGCTGGACCAGCGGCTGGCCGAAGAGCGGCCGGGCTGGCGCGTGGTCAACGCCAGCGTCAGCGGCGAGACCACTGCGGGTGGCGCCAGCCGCATTGCCGCTGAGCTGACGCGGCATGCGCCGAGCGTGGTCCTGATTGAGCTGGGCGCCAATGACGGCCTGCGCGGCCTGCCGCTGGATCACGCCGAAGCCAATCTGGATCGGATGATCCGCGCCGCGCTGTCGGCCGATGCGCGGGTTGGTCTGCTCGGCATACGCATCCCGCCCAATTACGGTCCCGACTACAGCGGCGGATTCGCGCAGATGTATACGACCCTGGCGACGCGACACTCGGTCCCGCTGTTGCCGTTCCTGCTGGAACCAATCGCCACCGACCGCGACGCGTTCCAGGGCGACAATCTGCATCCCACCGCAGACGCCCAGCCGCGTCTGCTGGAGCACGTCTGGCCGGTGGTGCTGCAGCTGGTCGATGCGCAGCTGCCGGCCGAAGATTGACGCCTGGCGCCTGGCGCCTGGCTCGCTGAGAAGCCTGGAAGCCTGGAAGCCTGTCGGACTGAGGCCAGCAGGCTGCTAACCCGCGGCAAGCGCCTTGAGCGCGTCGAACTCATGGACAAGCACGGCCGGCCGATCCGCGGTGGCGAGGATCACCGCGGCTTCAGCGATCGTGGCGGCGGGGATCGACCGATAGCGCCGCAGGGCGCCGCGCAGCAGCGGATCGAGCAGCGGTGATGCGCGCTGCGCCAGCGACTCGCCCGGACGGCTCTCGCTGCGCGCGCCGATCAACAGACCAGGCCGCAGGAAATCACAGCGCGTGAAGCCGACGGCGGCAATCGCGGCCTCCATTTCGCCCTTGGTGCGCAGGTACAGATTCTTTGATTTCGGATCGGCGCCGACCGAGGAAACCACGATGGCGTGCCGCGCGCCGGCGGCAAATACCGCCTTGGCAATCCGCACGGTCAGATCGCGATCAATCGCGACAAAGGCAGCGTCCGAGCCCGCCGCGCGGCGTGTCGTGCCGAGCGCGCAGACGAACGCGCGCGGCGCCGGCGTTGACTTGCCCAGGCGCAGCGCGAGGGTGTCGACATCCGCGCCGTCGTCGACCACAACCCGCAGGCCCTGACGCGTCGACTTGCTTTCCCGGCGCTGGATGCTCAGCACCAGCGCACCGCCGTCGGCGACCAGCCGTTCGACGATAATCCGGCCGACCAGACCAGTCCCGCCGGCGACGATGATTCGCTCACTCACTTGCTGCCCCCGGCGCGGTTCCCCGAGCGTCCAAGCGTAGGCCAAACCACGAGCGGTAGCCACAGCAGGCGAAGTGCATGGCGCCAGCTGGCGTTACACATCGCGCCATCGCCGGCAACCGGCAGCCGTCAACCGTCAATCGTCCGGACAAGGACCGGTTTCGTTGGCGTCAGCTGGACGCCGGCGAACCGCCGTCCCAGGGGCTCAGGCAACCACGACGGGAATCCGGCTGATGCGCGACTGCCACTCCTTCGGGCCGGTGGTGTGCACCGATTCGCCGCTCGAATCCACCGCAACGGTCACCGGCATGTCCTGGACATCGAACTCGTAGATGGCTTCCATGCCGAGGTCCTCGAAACCGACCACGCGCGCCGCCTTGATCGCCTTGGACACGAGGTAGGCGGCGCCGCCCACCGCCATCAGGTATACCGAGCGGTGCTTGCGAATAGCTTCGATGGCCGCGGGTCCGCGTTCGGCCTTGCCGATCATGCCGAGCAGACCGGTCTGCGCCAGCACCTGCTCGGTAAACTTGTCCATGCGCGTGGCGGTGGTCGGACCGGCCGGGCCAACCACTTCGTCACGCACCGGATCAACCGGGCCGACGTAGTAAATGAAGCGACCGCGAAAATCGACCGGCAGCGACTCGCCTTTGTCGAGCATGCCGACCATGCGCTTGTGGGCGGCGTCGCGCCCGGTCAGGATCTTGCCGTTGAGCAACAGCACTTCGCCGGGCTTCCAGGTGATGACATCGGCTTGCGTGACAGTAGCCAGATCAACGCGGCGGCCCTTGGAGGTGTCGTAGGTGAGCTGCGGCCAGTCGTCCAGCGATGGCGGCTCAAGCATCACCGGCCCGCTGCCGTCGAGCGTGAAGTGCGCGTGGCGGGTCGCGGCGCAGTTCGGGATCATCGCCACCGGCAGGTTGGCGGCGTGGGTCGGAAAGTCTTTCACCTTGATGTCGAGCACGGTGGTCAAACCGCCCAGGCCCTGTGCACCAATGCCCAGCGCGTTGACCTTGTCGTACAGCTCAAGACGCAGCTCTTCGGCGCGATTGCTGGCCCCGCGCGCCTGCAGGTCGGTGATGTCGATCGGCTCCATCAATGCCTCTTTCGCCAGCAGCATCGCCTTCTCCGCCGTGCCGCCGATACCAATCCCGAGCATTCCAGGCGGACACCAGCCGGCGCCCATGGTCGGTACGGTTTTCAGCACCCAGTCGACGATGGAATCCGACGGATTGAGCATGGCGAACTTCGACTTGGCTTCCGAGCCACCGCCCTTGGCGGCGACAATCACATCGACCGTCGCGCCGGGCACCACCTTCATGTTGACGACGGCCGGCGTGTTGTCCTTGGTGTTGGTGCGCTTGCCGGCCGGGTCCGCCAGCACCGAGGCGCGCAGCTTGTTGTCCGGGTGCAGATAGGCGCGCCGCACGCCCTCGTTGCACATGTCCTCGATGCTCATGCTGGCGCCGTCCCAGCGCACGTCCATGCCGATTTCGAGAAACACCGTGACGATGCCGGTGTCCTGACAGATTGGACGGTGGCCTTCGGCGCACATCCGCGAATTGATGAGAATCTGGGTGATCGCATCCTTCGCCGCCGGCGACTGCTCGCGCTCGTAGGCGGCAGCGAGATTCTTGATGTAGTCGACCGGGTGGTAATACGAGATGTACTGCAGCGCGTCGGCGACGCTCTGGATGAAGTCTTCCTGGCGGATGCTGGCCATGAGCGGTCCTTTCGACGGCGGGCGATAACGATGATCGGCTGGGCAGAATTGTAGACGAGCGCGTCGCGATCAATGCGACTTCTGCCGGCCGTCCAGTCCGCCCGCAGGCACGCCGGCGGCCGCGCTCCCGAATCAGCGCGGCAGCAGCGGCACGTGCCCCGACGCCACCGCATGACGACGCGCCGAATCGACGTTGAGCTGCGAGTCGTCGAAGAAGATATCGGCGCCGAAGGCCTCCAGAAACGGCCCCTTGTCGCGACCGCCAAGAAACAGCGCTTCGTCGATACGCACGCCCCATTGGCGCAAGGTCAGAATCACCCGCTTGTGGGCAGGCGCCGAGCGGGCGGTGACCAGCGCGGTGCGCAGCGGCGACTCGTTGATCGGAAATGCGGCCTGAATTCGGTGCAGCGCGGCGAGCACGCCGCGAAACGGTCCGCCCGTCAGCGGCTCCGACCAACGCTCCGATTCGTTGCGGGAAAATGCCTCCAGCCCTTCCGTATCGGAAATGCGCTGCGACTCGTCGCCAAAGATCACCGCGTCGCCGTCGAAGGCGATCCGCAGCTGATCGCTGCCGCGGATCGGTGCTTTGCTGGGCAGAATGGTCGCGGCGGCAACCCCCGCGGCCAGCGCGCTGGCCACGTCTTCGGGATGCGCCGACAGGAACAGCTGGGCGCCGAACGGCTTGATGTAGGGAAACGGCGGCGCGCCATCGGTGAAGGCGGCGCGAATGATGCCCAGCTGATGCCGCTCGATCGAGTTGAAGATGCGCAGACCGGTGTCGGACGAGTTGCGCGACAGCAGGATCACCTCGACCCGCGGCAAATCCGCCGAGCCATGCGCGTTGAGCGCAAGCAGCTTGCGCACCAGTGGGAAGGCGATGCCGGGCTCCAGCGGATCTTCCTCGTGGCTGCGCTGGAAGGCGGCATAGGCGTCCAGACCCTCGCGCTCAAACAGCAGGTGGCTGTCCTCCAGATCGAACAGCGCCCGCGAGGAAATCGCCACCACCAGGCTGGATCCGGCCGCTGCCGCTGCTGCCGACGCCGGTCCGCTCATGCTCAGCGCCGATGCGCTGGCGAGCTCAATGGGCGAACTGCTCATTGAGTATGCGTTCCTCGAGGTGCTGCTCAGGATCAAACAGCAGGGTCACCGTTCGGGTCGTGGACTCACGGATCGTGACTTCGACAATGTCACGCACCTCGGAAGAATCGGCAGTCGCGCTCACCGGCCGCTTGTAGTGGTCGAGAATCTCGAAGCGCACTTCGGTGTGCGAGCGAAGGATCGCTCCGCGCCAGCGACGCGGCCGAAACGGACTGATCGGCGTCATCGCCAGCACCGCACTGTCGAGCGGCAGAATGGGGCCGTGGGCAGACAGGTTGTAGGCGGTGCTGCCGGCCGGCGTGGACACCAGAACGCCGTCGCAGACCAGTTCGTCCAGCCGGACGTCGCCGTTCAGGTAGACCCGGATCTTGGCCGCCTGTTTGGTTTGCCGCAGCAGCGACACCTCGTTGAAGGCCACCGCCTCGATGGTGTTGCCGGATTCAGACTGGGCCGACATTTCCAGTGGCCGCAGGACCGCCGGGTGGGCGCGGTTGATGCGCTCCACCAGATCGTCTGGACGATGCTGATTCATCAGGAAACCGACCGTGCCGGCCTTCATCCCGTACACGGGTTTGTCATGCGCACGGTGCCGGTGCAGGGTCTGCAGCATGAAGCCGTCGCCACCCAGCGCGACGATGACATCACAGTTGCTGATCGAACACTCGCCGTAGCGAGCGCGCAGGAGTTTGATCGCGTCCTGCGCCTCAGGCGTCCGACTGGCTTCGAACGCCAGGCGCGGCGGGGTCGACATGGTGGCTCCAAAGCGGGACTCGGGGTGCTCCGATAGGAGCACGCCAGTGGCGCAGGCGCAAGGCCAGTGCGCCCAGCCGCCGCCCTTCGCTCAACGCTCTGCGTAGGTGACCAGCTGCGCCAGACGCCGCACAGCGACCGACACCGTTGGATAGTCCGCCGTGCGCTGGGCGCGAATCTCCGAGAACATCTGCAGAGTGAAACGCAGCGCGGGATCGTCGCGCTCTACCCAGGCGGCGACCCGACGATCAATCGACGTGGCGTCGTCAACCAGCAGCTGCGCCACCAGCGCGCTCTGCTGGGCCTGCAGTTCATCGCGAAGCACGCCGCGAGCCAGCGCGTGCCAGCGGCCGTCAACCGGGAGTGACTCAATGCGGTCTGCCAGCCAGCGCAGGTGCAGTACCTGGCCGACCTCGGAGCCAATCCGGCCCACGTCGAGCACCTGCACGTTGTGATCATGGGCGACCTCGATCATATCCAGCGCCGATCCCAGCTGAGGCAGCAGCGACAGCCGTTCTGCGAGTGCCTGGGGAAACCCAAGATCCAGCCAGCGGGCGCGGTCTTCGGCAAATTCGGTCTTGTCATCGCCGCACAGCACCCTGCTCAGACCCGACGACAATGCCGCGATGCCCGGCTGATAGCGCGCCACGGACGCGGCGATGTCGCGCCGCTCGCCTGGCCGCTGCAGCAGCCAGCGGGTCATTGCCCGCAGCACGTTCCAGATCCGCAGCAGCGCGTCGACCTGAACCGCCTCGCTTACCTTGCCGTCCAGCGCATCGATTTCGCCCCATGACTGGCGGGCGTCAATCACCTCGCGGGCGATGCTGTAAGCCTTGGCCACAGAGGCGGAACTCTCGCCGGTGTCCTCCTGCATGCGCATTACAAAGGTAGAGCCCATCCGGTTGACCATCGAGTTGGTCACTGCGGTGGCGATGATCTCGCGGCGCAGACGATGCCGCTGCATGTGTTCGCCGAAGCGCTCGCGCAGCGGTTGCGGAAAGTAGCGGGCCAGTTCCTTGGAAAGATAGGGATCCTCCGGCACATCCGAGTCCAGCAGCTGCTGGTAGGCAACAATCTTGGAGTACGAAAGCAGGATCGAGAGCTCTGGTCGGGTCAGCCCTAGGCCACGCGATTTGCGCTCGGAGAACTCGGCATCCGATGGCAGGTACTCCAGCGTCCGGTCCAGCAGCCCCTTGGACTCCAGCGTGCGGATGAAATGCTGCTTGGAGCCCAGTCGGGTCAGACTCATGCGCTCCATCAGACTGATCGCCTGGTTCTGCCGATAGTTGTCGACCAGCACCAGCTGCTCGACCTCGTCGGTCATCTGCGCCAACAGCGCATTGCGCTCTGCCAGCGTCATCTCTTCACGGGCAACGGCGTCGTTGAGCAGGATCTTGATGTTGACCTCGTGATCCGAGGTGTCGACGCCCGCCGAGTTGTCGATGAAGTCGGTGTTGAGCAGGACGCCCGCCTTGGCTGCCTCGACCCGGCCGAGCTGGGTCATGCCCAGGTTGCCGCCCTCGCCCACCACCCGGCAGCGCAGCTCGGCGCCGTCAACCCGGATGGCGTTGTTGGCGCGGTCGCCGACCTCGGCGTGGGTCTCACCGCTCGCCTTGACGTAGGTGCCGATGCCGCCGTTCCAGAGCAGATCGACCGGTGCCTTCAGGATCGCTGCAAGCAGATCATTGGGCGCCATCGATTCGACAGCGGCGTCAATGCCCAGCGATTTTCGCACCTCCGGGCCAATCGGAATGCGCTTGGCGCTGCGCGGCCAAACGCCGCCGCCAGCGCTGATCAGGTCCTTGCCGTAGTCGTCCCAGCTGGAGCGCGGCAGTGCAAACAGTCGCTGCCGCTCGGCAAAACTGGCTGCCGCATCGGGAGCCGGGTCGATAAAAATGTGTCGGTGATCGAACGCCGCCAGCAGACGGATATGCCGCGACAGCAGCATGCCATTGCCGAACACGTCGCCCGACATGTCGCCAACGCCGGCGCAGCTGAAGTCCTCGGTCTGACAGTCGCGGCCCAGCGCCCGGAAATGCCGCTTGACCGATTCCCAGCCGCCCTTGGCCGTGATGCCCATGCCCTTGTGGTCGTAACCGACCGAGCCACCCGACGCGAACGCATCGCCAAGCCAGAAGCCGTGCTCTTCTGCAATCGAATTGGCGATGTCGGAGAACGACGCCGTGCCTTTGTCGGCCGCCACCACCAGATACGGGTCTTCCGCGTCGTGCCGCACCACGTCCTGCGGGTGCACCAGCGTGCCCTCGACCAGGTTGTCGGTGATGGTCAGCAGGCCCGTGATGAACAGCCGATAGCAGGCGATTCCCTCGGCCAGCACGGCGTCGCGGTCGCCGGTCGCCGGCGAGTGCTTGACGAAGAATCCACCCTTCGCGCCCACCGGTACGATCACCGTATTCTTGACCGTCTGCGCCTTGACCAGCCCCAGCACCTCGGTGCGGAAGTCCTCGCGGCGGTCCGACCAGCGCAATCCGCCGCGCGCGACCGGCCCAAAGCGCAGGTGCACGCCTTCGACCCGCGGCCCGTAAACGAAGATCTCGCGATACGGTTTCGGCTTCGGCAGGTCCGGCACCAGCGCGGGGTCGAACTTGAAGCTGATGGTCTCGGCAAAGCGTCCTTGCGGCCGCTGGTAGAAGCTGGTCCGCAGCGTCGCCCGGATAACCTTGGTGAAGCTGCGCAGAATGCGATCCTCGTCGATGCTGGACACGCCATCCATCAGGCCGGCCAGCGCATCTTCCGCGGCAGCCATCTGGGCCAGACGCGGCGCGCCGCGGGCAGCCACCAAGGCGTCAATCAGCGTCGCCGCTGCGTGGTTGGAGTCGGCCAAAGCCCGCAGCTCATGGCCAATGCGGGCCTGACCCCGGGCAATGTCTTCGGCGCTTTCGCTGCCGGTGGCCGGATGGAACTTGGCTTCGAACAGCTCGACCAGCAACCGCGCCAGCAGCGGGTAGCGCGCCAGCGTCTCCTCCATGTAGGTCTGCGAAAACGGCACGGCCGTCTGCAGCAGGAACTTGCAGTAGCCGCGCAGCATGGCGACCTGCCGCCAGCCCAGACCGGCAAGCAGCAGCAGACGATTGAACGCGTCGCTTTCGGCCTGGCCGCGCCAGATGGCCTCGAACGCGGTGGCAAATGGCTCGCGCAGGCGCTCAACGTCAACCTCGAGACCCTGCGGCGGATCGATCTCGAAGTCCTGGATGAAGATGCTGTCGCCACCCACTTTGAGTTCGAACGGGTGCTCAGCCAACACTCGCAGCCCCATGTTCTCCATCATTGGCAGCGCGTCAGACAGCGCAATATCGCTGCCCAGTCGGAACAGCTTGATGCGCAATCCGCCGGTCGCGGGCCGATGCAGATGGATGCGCAGATCATCGCCGCTGCGCAGCTGAGCGGCCTGTTCGACATCGTCCGCCGCCACGTCAGGGTGGACCTGCTCGATGTAGCCCGCCGGCAGCGCGCGGCCATAGCGGTTTGACAGTCGCAGCCCCTTGTCTTCGCCGTGGCGCGCGACCAGCCGCTCGCGCAACTCGTCCTGCCAGTTGCGCACGATGCGCGCCAGCGCCACTTCCAGCGCCACTTCGTCGACGACCACTGTTGCTCCGCTGCGCGGCCGTATCAGCAGGTGCAGCTGAGCCAGAGGCGATTCGCCGACCTGGATATTGGTGTCCAGGCGCTCGCCGCTGAGCGCTTCCTTCAGCATTGCCTCGATGCGCTTGCGCACGTCGGTGTTGAAGCGATCCCGGGGGATGTAAACCAGCGCGGAGAAAAACCGGCCGTAGCGGTCCTGGCGCAGAAACAGCTTGGTCCGTGAGCGTTCCTGCAGGCTCAGAATGCCCATCGCGGTCCGCGCCAGCTCGTCGCCGCTGGACTGGAACAGCTCGTCACGCGGCAGGGTTTCCAGAATATGTCGCAGCGCCTTGCCGCTGTGGCTTCCCGGCGCCAGGCCCGACTGCTGCATCACGTACTCGAAACGCCTGCGCACCAGCGGGATGTCCCACGGACGGCGGTTGTAGGCGCTTGAGGTGTACAGACCGAGAAACCGCGCCTCGGCGACCGGGCGCCCGCTGGCATCGAAGCGCAGCACGCCGATGTAGTCCATGTAGCCCGGACGGTGCACCGTCGAGCGCGAGTTGGTCTTGGTCAGAATCAACGCCTCGGCGGTGCCTGACTGCGGCATCGAATGGGCAGCGAGACTGGTGAGTTTGCGCGGCTTGTCGGTCGCGACTTTGCTGTGCAGCAGCCCAAGCCCGGACTCGGCGCGCGCGCGCAGCACTTCCTCCTCACCATCGGTTACCACCTCGTACTCGCGGTAGCCAAGAAACGTGAAGTGGTCGTCCGCCACCCAGCGCAGAAACTCCTGGGCCTCCTGCCGGGCGGCGTCGGAGATCGGCAGCTGTGCCGTGTCGAACGAGTCCGCGACGGTGACCAGCTTCTGGCGAATCGCCGACCAGTCACGCACGCACACGCGCACGTCGGCCAGGGCGGTCAGGACGCTGGTCTCGATATGGCGCAGCTCGGAGGCTTCCGACTGGCGGTCGATCTCGATATGGATGATCGACTCGGATTCTCCGCGCTCGCCCATCGTCAGCACGTGGCCACCCGGGTCGCGCGCGACCTTTATCGTTGGATGGATCAGCGCATGAATCAACACGTCGTGCGAGGCCAGCGACATGCACACCGAATCGACCAGAAACGGCATGTCGTCGTTGATGATCTGCAGCACGCTGTGCGAGCTCTCCCAGCCGTGTTCGTCCAGCGACGGGTTGAAAATCCTCGCTTTCGGCTGATCCGCTTTGCGCTCGCGCAGCAGGTCCAGCAGGCCGAGCAGCAGTCCTGACCAGTCGGCGGCGCTGCGGCTGCGGAAATCCTCTTCCGGAATGCGCCGGCAGAATGTTTCCGCCAGCAGCCGTGCGTCCTTGAATCGAGGCGCAGACAGACGCCCTTTGAGCGCCTCCAGCACGTCTTGGAGGGCGGAGCCGGGAGCGTCGAGTGCGGGGTTCATGGCGGTTGCGTCAGGACAGCGTGGAAGAGGCGCGAAGTCTAGCGCTCGCCAGACAGGGGCAACACCCCTTTTTGGTGCAGATTGCCGTTTCCTCGACCGGTTTCGCCGTGGACAGTTGCCCGAGATTAAGGATCGATATCCCGTTGCCAGTCGCGGAGGCGGGCGCGCTCAACGCCGGTGCATCCCCGGTGACTCGGCTCTTGGCAAGTTTGTTGACCACTCCGCGAGCCGGCATAGCACCCGACCAGGCATTCGCCTGTGCGAAACTCGGAAGATTGCCTCCGGAGGTCCGTCAATGCGATCCCATTCATCAATTTCATTTGCGCTGACGCTGATGCTGGGTATTGCGGCATCGCCAGCGTCGGCTCAGGTTTGCGCGACGCCCGGTCTCCAGGGACCGATCGCGGCGCTGTCAGGGGTCGTCAACAGCTACTACCCGGGCACCGGCGCCCTGGTAGCTGCAACCCGCTCGATTCCGGTGGGCGCCATCGACCTTTCCGCCGGTGGGTCAAGCGCCGCCATAGGAACCGGTGACCTGCTGATCGTCATGCAGATGCAGGGCGCCGAGTTCAATAGTTCCAACAGCAACTGCTATGGCGATGGCGTCGGCACAGCAGGTTGCGCCACCCGTGAAACGACCGCCGCCAACTACTCGGGAGGCAACACTACGGGCAATTACCTGGCCGGCAACTGGGAATACTGCACCGCCGCCGGACCGGTTTCCGGCGGCGCGGTGCCGGTCAGCTGTGCGGGAGCCGGCGGCAACCTGGTCAATACCTACTCGTCGGCGGTGGCCGGCGTCACTGCCGGCGCCTACCGATACCAGGTAATCCGGGTACCCCAATACAGCGCCGCCACACTTACGGCGCCCGTGGCTGCGGCAGCCTGGAACGGTGCGACCGGTGGCGTGGTGGCTCTGCAGGTTGCTGGGGCGCTGAACATGAACACGCAGTCGATTGACGCCAGCCGGCGCGGCTTCCGCGGCGGTGGCGTCACTTTCTTTACTCCGTTCGGCCCGCCCGTGATCGATCCGACCAATGGCACCAGCTTCTATCGCGCGGTGGCCGGGGTCATCGTTGCACCGGGTCCCGGCGGCGAACGCGAAGGCAACTTCAAGGGCGAGGGCAGCGCAGGCACGCCACGTCTGGTCTATAACGGCACCGCGCAAGTCGACACCGGTACGGATGGGTATCCCGGTGGTTCTCGCGGTCGTGGCGCACCGGGCAATGCCGGCGGCGGCGGCAACAATCAGAATGCGGGCGGCGGCGGTGGCGGCAACGGTGGCCTCGGCGGCAGCGGCGGCGGTGGCTGGAACGACGTGTCGCGGCCGACCACATTCCGCGATGCCGGTGGCTTCGGTGGCGACGGCGCGACCCGCGTCGGCAACAACCTGGCGTTGAGTATTGATCGCGCAATCATGGGCGGCGGCGGCGGCGCGGGGCACGTCGACGGTGGTGGCACCAACTGCCAGCTCGGCGGCTGGGGTGGCAACGGTGGCGGCATCGTGATCGTCAAGGCCGGCCAGTTCAGCGGATCGGGTTCGCTGCTGGCCGACGGCAACAATGGCTTTCGTCCCAATACGGCCGGGGCGTGTACCGACGCGGCCGGCGGTGCCGGAGCCGGAGGCACGGTCTATGTGTCGGCTGATAGCGGTAGCCTCGCGTCGCTCACGATCAATGCGCGCGGCGGCAACGGCCTCAACTCAAGCTTTGCCGAGCACGGCCCGGGCGGCGGCGGCGGTGGTGGAGTGGTCCGCTACACCGGCCCGGCTGGGGTTCCGGCCATCACGGTCTCCGGCGGCAGCAACGGTCTGGATGCTAACGGCGCCCCGCAGGGCTCGTTTCCTGCGACCCCGCAGGCGTGGTTTTCAACGCCAGGTGCCAACTCGCTGATCGCATCGGCGGCAACCCCGTCGGCCCAGACCACCCCGCCCTCGACGGTCTGCTTTCCCAGCCTGACGGTCACCAAGTCCACCAGCACGCCGACCATCCCCTCAGCGACCGGAGCAATCGCCGACTACCTCATCACGGTCAGCAATAGCGCTGGAGGTGCGGCAGTATCCGCTGCGATTGTCGACAACGCGCTGCCACCTGGCTGGGAAGTCCAGACGGTGAATTCGGTGGTGTTCGCTCCGAGTCTTTCATCGACTGCCGTCGGCGGCTTCGTCGAAGGGGCCGTGGCCGGTCAACCGGCACTGCCCGGTGCGCCCGGCGGACCGGCCGATCTGCAGCCCCTGGCGGCGGCGCCGTCGTCCACGAGCGCGCCGTTCTTCAGACGCCTCACGGTTCCGGGCAACGGCAATGCGACGGTTGGATTCTCGGTTGCGGTGAGCGACGCGACGGCGGTCGGCACCTATCACAACTCCGCTGGCGTGCAGTATCTGGATCCGACCCGTACGGTGGCCGACACCGTTATCGCGCCGGATCTCAACAACCTCGCCAATCGCTGCTCAACGGTGGCCGCCGACCTCACGGGCTGCTCTTCCGCCGACAACAGTGTCGCCGCCACCACCAATTCGACCTATGCGGCCGGTGGCGTCGTGCCGGGTGCGAACTACAGCGGCCTGGGCGCCGGCCCAACCGCCGAGGACGTGACCCTGTTGGCAGATATAGCCGTCAGCAAGTCGGCGCTGCCTGCCGCTTTCACCGTTGGCTCCAGCGGGCAGCAGTACAGCTTGGTCGGTCGCAACAACGGTCGCGCCATCGCCAACCGGATTTTTGCCAACCATCAGGCATCGGACCAGCTTGCCACCGCGCTTGCCGCGCCTTCGCTTGAGATCAGCGACACGCTGCCGACCGGTATCACGGTGACGTCCGTCAGCAGCAGCAATGCCGGTGTTTGGACCTGCACGCCGAGCATGGCGGGCACGCTGCTCACCTGCAGTTCCAGCGCTGCTGTGTATCCGCTGGCGGCGGCCAGTGACTTTGTCACCATTACGGCAGACCTGGCGATTTCGAGCGCCGCGTGCCCGGGTCCGCAGGTCAACACCGCACAGATCACGGTGCCGACCGTCGGTGATGCGATTCCCCTCAACAATGCCGGCTCGGTCTCGACCGCTATTGGCTGCTCATCGGATCTCCGCGCCGAGAAGGATAACGGCGGCACGACGCTGGTGAGTGGGGCAACCACGGACTACACCCTGACCTTCAGCAACCTCGGCCCGGCGGCGGCGCATGGTGCGGTGGTGACTGACTCGCCGAGTGCAGGCTTGTCCAGCTGCAGCGTGACGGGCTGTGCCAGCGCCGGTGGCGGCAGCTGTCCGGCACCGGGTCAGTGGCCCGACCTATTTGCTGCGGGCGTCGCGCTACCGCTGTTCCCAACCGCATCCAGCGTAACCTTTACCGTCAGCTGCACGGTGACGGCCACCGGCCTGTAACCCCGCAGCCGCGATGGCTGGGCCCGCGCGAGGCCGGCCCAGCCAACCGTTAACGGGGCGACTCAGCGCAGGCCGGTTTCGTTGCGACCAATGACCAGCCGCTGGATCTCGCTGGTGCCCTCGTAGATCTCGGTGATCTTGGCGTCGCGGAAATAACGCTCAAGCGGCATCTCCTTGGAGTAGCCCATGCCGCCGTGGATCTGCACCGCCTGGTGAGTGATCCACATCGCCGCCTCGGAGGCGGTGAGCTTGGCCACGGCCGCCTCGGTGCTGAAGCGACCGCCCTTCTTCTCTGTTTCTCCCTTGGCCCAGGCCGCGCGCAGGGTGAGCAGCATGGCCGCGTCAAGCTTGCACTTCATGTCGGCAATCTTGGCTTGGGTCATCTGGAACGCACCGATCGGCTGACCAAATGCTTTGCGCTCGCGGACATAGGCAAGCGAGGCTTCATAAGCGGCCCGCGCCAGTCCCACCGCCTGGGAGGCGATGCCGATGCGGCCGGCGTCCAACACGCCCATGGCGATCTTGAAGCCGTGACCTTCCTCGCCCAGCACGTCCTCGGGATCGACCACGAAGTTTTCGAACTCGATCTCGCAGGTCGCCGACGCCCGGATGCCGAGCTTGGGCTCGGTCTTGCCGCGACGAAAGCCTGGCTTGTCGGCGTCGATCATGAACGCGGTGATGCCACGCGCGCCCTTGTCCGGATCGCTGATCGCAAACAGAACGATGTACTTGGCCACCGGCCCGGAGGTAATCCAGCTCTTCTTGCCGTTGATGACGAAGCTGCCATTGGCCTGCTTGGTGGCGCGGCAGCGCATGGCGGTGGCGTCCGAACCGGACTGCGGCTCGGTCAGCGCAAAGGCGCCGATCTCCTTGCCCTCCGCGATGGCGCGCACATACTTCTGCTTCTGCGCCTCGCTGCCGAATTTAAGAACGCCGTTGCAAAACAGCGAGTTGTTGACCGACACGATAGTTGAATGGGCGCAGTCGGCATGGGCGATCTCGATTATTGCCAGCACGTAGCTGATCGGATCCATGCCGGCGCCGCCGTACTCGGCTGGCACTTCAATGCCCATCAGGCCGTTTTCACCCAAGGTGCGAATGTTTTCCAGCGGAAACTCACCGGTCCGGTCGTGGTGCTCGGCGGTCGGCGCGATTTTTTCCTGCGCGATCCGGCGGGCGACATCCTGGATCATCAACTGCTCTTCGGTGAAAGAAAAATCCACGGGCTGCTTCCTGCGTTGAGGGTGGCTTGAAGTTTACAGATTGGCTGCGAAGGCGGCATGCAGACCGCGCAGCCCAGCTCAGCGCAGGCCGCTCGCATGCCTGCAGCGGCGCTGTCCGGCGGCTATTTCAGGTGCCGTTCGCCCATGGCCTACGAATGATCGCAGCGACACTGCCCTGCGGCGCGCGCCGACGTCACCCGCGCCTCGGGTCAGCGCAGCATTGAGGCGCACGTGGAGCTGGCAACAAACTCACGAAATTCGGACTGGAAGGCGCTTTCGTTTCGCCAATCGGGCACGCGACTGGCGCGGATAAGCACGCGTCCGGCGGCGTCGTAGCAGAACACTGCATCGAGCCGTGGGCCAGCGGTGGGGTCGGACTTCATTTGCGCGACCACGTCCTGCGCGAAGCGCCCCGGCCACGCTGGAAGATCCTGCGGCAGGAATGGCACGATTTTCGACAGCAGGAAGGTGCGCTGCAGCGGCGGCATCACGATTCCGCCCTGGGCATTGCGCGCAAACGGCACCGGCCCGACGTGGTCAGGCACCATCACCAGCGCCACCGCGTCGTCGGGCAAGGTTTCGCCTACGCGCTCGAGTTCAGCCAGCAGGGCATGCATGCTCACGCCGGCGTCCCGCCACGCACCGAGCAGCGGCCTTTGCGCAAGCGCGAAGCTGCCCGCAACCAGCACAACGACGACCAGCTGGACAGGCCCGCGCAGCAGGCTTGCTGCACCCGCCGCCAGCAAGGCGAACCACGCCGACGTGGCGTAGTAGAAACGCCCGCCCTCGCCGTTCTCCAGCACGCCCTGCAGGTGCGGCACCAGCGCCAGCAGCGACACTGCGCTCCAGGCCATCGGCAGCAGCCAGATCTCGGGAAAACGTCGCGCTCGCCAAGCACCCACCGCCGCCGCGCTCACGCAGGCAAGGCTGACCAGCAGACACATCGCGCCCAGCGCAGGCGCCGGCGCGAAAACCGCCCGCGGAATGATGCTCAAGGCCCAAAGTCTGTGGATGATTTCGCCAAGAGACAGCGCGCTGCCGGGATCGGTGCCCGGATAGACCTGCAGCGCCGATCCAAAAACGGCGTAGCGAAATCCGAGATAGGCGAAAAAGATCGCCACCGCGCCCAGATTCTCGCGCAGCGTGCGCAGGCTGCGCCGCAGCCAACCCTCGCCAATCGGGCCACGCAAAAAGCTCGCCAGCACGAGCAGGCCCGGCGTCGTCATTGCCGCTTCCTTCGCCATCAGACCAAGGATGAAGCCGGCAAGACTCAGCCAGCGCCAGCGATCGTAGCCATCTGCGCGCAGGTGGCCATACACGGCGATCAGCATCCCGGTGAGCGCAAGCGCGTCGTAGCGACCCGAGCTCCATATGCTTACTTCCGCCGACAGCGGGAAGAACACGAAAATCCCCGCCGCAAGCCAAGCACAGCGCGCATCAGGATGCAGGCGCAGCGAGATTGCCATCACGCCAGCGGTATTGAGCAGATGCAGCGCGAACGTGGTCAGGTGCCAGCCGAGGGGCGACCATCCGCTGATGGTCGCGTCCATTCCGAAGGTGAGCTGCGCGAGCGGTCGGTAGTAGTTGCTCTGCACGTCGAGACCGGCGAAAAACTTGGCGCCAATGGCTGCCCACAGCCCCGACGACTGTTCCCGCTCCAGTATCCAGATGGCGATACCGATGTCGTCGCTGAGCAGGGCACCGTTCAACGCAGGCCAGGCGAGCGCCAGAGCGGCAGCCGCGAGCAAGACAAAGCCCGCCCCCGTCGACACGATCTTTGCTCGATCCCTCATCACAGCGCGGCCGCAAACACCGCAATCAGCGCTCCGCCACAGGCGTAGCTCACCCCGTCACGCAATGCATGGAGAATCGGGTCAGCTCGCAGCTCTCCACGTCCGGCCAGTGTCCAAAGCCGAGCGATCCAATACAGCAGCACCGGCGCCGCGAACCACAGGTACTGTGGATTTGCGTACAGCTCACGTACGTCCTCGCTTTGGGCGTACAGGGCCATGACCAGAATTGCGGTCACCGCAGAACCCGCACCGATGGCCAACACCACCGGCGCGTCGACAACCTGGTAAGCGCGTCCATCGAGCACATTCTGGCCAGGCAACATTAGTTCGGCGTAACGCTTGAGGGTCGCCAGACTGACGAACAGAAACAACGCAAAACCGAGCAACCATGGGCTCAGCACCACGCCGATTGCGAATGCCCCGCCGGCAACGCGCAGGACGTAAAGCGTCGACAACACCAGCACGTCAAGCCACAGCATCCGCTTGAAGAAAAAGCAATAACCGAGTGACAGCGCGACGTAGGCGGCGAGTACCGTCCGCGCGTCAGCCGGAAGCATGGCCGACAGTCCCGCCGCCCCTGCCAGCAACAAGGGTGCCAGCCACCATGCGATCACTGGTGACAAAGCGCCACTTGCAAACGGCCGCATGGATTTGTCCGCATGCTTGCGGTCGGCGGCGACATCAACAGCGTCATTGACCACGTAAATGGCCGACGCCGCCGCACAGAAGGCCACAAACATCAACAATGCCTGCTGCCATGCCCCGACATCGGCGTAGCGATGGGCGGTCAGCACTGCCACCAGCACCAGCAGATTCTTGGTCCACTGGTGCGGGCGCAGCAGGCGGACGACAGCGCGAGCGTTGGTCATGCGCGGATTATGCCTCGGCTTTCTGCATCGACCGCCCCCCGTCCGTCGCTCGCCGATGCGGTTGAATTGTCAGCGGTAGCGAGGGCCGCGACGCGCGCGCAGTTTTCCCTGAGTTGGATCAACCTGAGTTGGATCAACCTGAGTTGGATCAAAAGGAAACCGTTGTGCTCCAGACGTCGGTAGCTGGGAAATTCAGACGCCCACAAGTGCAGGGTCGCCGCGGATGACTCGTTTCGCGGCAGCACGGGCGGGTCCCAGACGCAACCTCCACTCAGAACTTTCCATTTTGAACGGGGTGGAGTCCAATGCTCTGCCGTTGGCCGGGCAGTGCTGCGGTGGCTGCGGCATGACGCAGTGGTCATTCAACCCGCAAATCCTGGCCGGTGACGGGGGCGAGCGATTCCATTGATGGGTCACGTGAAGATGGTCGAACAGGGCACCTCAGGGCCAATTTCTGCAGCCTTCCGCTACACGGTCGCGTTCCTCCTGGCGCTCGGGTTGCTTCGTGCACTCATGCTGTTCGTCCACGACCCGCTGCTGGCAGTGGCGAACAACTACGACATGATCCGGGTGCAAGCATGCATCGAGGCATACCCGGTGCGCGAGGCGTCAATTGCGCCAGAGGCCAACAGCTACGAAGCGCCGATCAGTCGCTACCGCTTCGTCAGCGGAGTGGGTGCCACATGCTTCCTGACGTCCGAGGCGATCTTCGCCTTCCTGAGCTTCCCCGCAATGGCCATGGAAGGCGCCGCGCGAGCCAGCCAGGAATTCAGCATCCGCTGGGTCGGCCTCATGAAACTCCTGGCGCTTGTGGCCACCGGATTGTTGGTGTCACGCGCGTTCCTACTCGCGGACTGTAAACGTGCAGCGGTTCTGCACGCGGGCATTTTCTCGGTCGTGCTGGCTGATCCCGCAGTCACCTTGTATCTGAACACGTTCTACGCCGAGTTCGCAGCGCTGCTGTTTGCCTACATCCTGACGGCGCTGCTCCTGCTCGACATTGCCCGCCACCAGCCCGCTGGCCGCGCGTGGCAAGTTCTGCTTTTCGTTTGCCCGGCGCTGCTTGCAATATCGAAGGTGCAACACGCGCTAACGCCCATGATCATCTTGACGGCGGTTTTGCTGGCTGGCGCATTTTCCGGCCGCCGCATGCGCAAGGCGTCCCTCGTGCTGGTGCTGGCAGGCTCGATGGCCGGCGCCATGGCACAGGTCACTTACCTTCAGTCCGAAGGCATGCAGAAGATGGCCCGCGCCAACATCGTCAACACCGTGATGTTCGGGCTGCTCGAGAACGCCTCGAACCCCGAATCAACGCTTGCCCAGCTGAATCTGCCCGCGCAGTGCATTGATTCCATCGGCAAGAACTGGTTCACCCCAGGAATGCAGGAGGGCCAGCACTGTCCAGAGGTCTTCGCGGTCTCGCGGATTGACGTCGCTGGCGCGCTGCTGAGTGACCCTCCCATGTTGATGCGAGTGGTGACGCAGGCCATAGAGCGTTCTCGCCCCTGGATTCCAATCTATCTGGGGCTCGTGGAAGGTGAGTCGATGGGACGTCTGCCTCCCTACATGTACACAGTCAGCGCGACTCTGGACCGCGTACCCACCCCGATGTTTGTCGTTGCGTTTCTAGTGACGCCGCTGTTCGGCGGGCTCTTGGCATGGCTGGCTGGCCGCTCCGGACAGCACCTTGCGAGCGCAGCAATCGCGGTCCTGTCGCTCTCGCCGCTACCTCTGCTGGGCGTTGTTGCGCTGGGGGATGGCTTTGCCGACACAGCGAAGCAGGCGCACCTGGCGACGGCAATGTTTCTGGCCGCCATGCTGAGTATTTCCGTCTACCTGCTCCACTTGGGCGGGACGCTGGCTCTCGCAAGGCGGCCCTAGCTGCCGGTCGGACTTAGCCCGCATGTTTCATGAATTCGCGCGATGATCGCGCAGGATGTTGTTCGCACGGGAGACTACCGAAGGAGCGGCGTAGCGGGCCATACGACCGACTGGGGAAAATCTCTGCGGACAACAGACAAGCGAGGGCGCGCGAGATTCATGAAACATGCGGGCCAGGTCAGGACCGGACCGCATGCGCCACTCCAAGGATGACGCGTCCGCGTCAGGCAGCAAGGGACACGGTTGACGCCTCCAGCCACATGCGCCACGCTTTCATCCTTGAATCGCGATGAAAGGATGGATGGGTGGATCTGGCGGGCTGGTCCGATTGTCTGAGAGTGCTGGCCGATCCGACGCGGGTGCGGCTGCTGGCGCTGCTCGACCGCGAGGAGCTGACCGTGGCCGAGCTGTCGGCGATTACCCAGCTGGCGCAGCCACGGGTGTCAACTCATCTGGCGCGCCTGCGCGAGGCGGACCTGGTCCGTGACCGCCGTTCCGGCGTGTCGGCCTACTATCGTTTCGAGCCCGAGCAGCTCAGCGACAATCAGCGTGCAGTCTGGCGCTCGCTGGCAGATGGTGCGGACGACCCGCTGCTGCGGCAGGACGCCGAGCGTCTGCCGCTGGTGCTGGCGGCGCGTGCCACCGATCAGAACTGGGCCGATTCGGTGGCCGGCGACATGGAGCGCCACTATTCGCCCGGTCGCACCTGGGAGGCAATGGCGCGGGCCGCACTGCAGCTGTTCGACCCCGGCGAAGTGCTCGACATCGCCTCCGGCGATGGCGTGATGGCCGAATTGCTGGCGCCGCGCGCGAAGCGCTATTTCTGCGTCGACTCCAGTGAGCGCGTTGCGACGGCGGCGCGCCTGCGGCTGCGTGGGCTGCCGCAGGTCGAAGTAATGGTGCAGGACATGCACGCGCTGCAGCTGGCCGATGCCAGCTTCGATCTGGTCCTGATGATGCACGCGCTGACCTACTCGACCGGTCCGGCCAAGGCGCTGCAGGAAGCCGCGCGCGTGCTGCGCCGCTCCGGCCGTCTGCTGCTCACCAGCCTCAATCAGCACGATCATCGCGCGGCGGTGGCGCCGTTTGGCCACGTCAACCTCGGCTTTGATCCGAAGACGCTGCGAAAGCACGCTGAGAAGGCCGGTCTGTCGGTCATCAGCTGTTCAATTATTGCCCGCGAAAAGCGCCCACCGCATTTTGAAGTTGTCGCCCTGCTGGCGAGCAAACCCTGAGGTTGCCGATGCACTCCCTGCCGTGGCTACATCCTGCCCGCGTTGCGGCTCTCGAAGCCGCCGCGCAGGCCCGAATCCTGGTTCTCGACGGTGCGATGGGCACCATGATCCAGGCCCACAATCTGAGCGAAGCGGACTACCGCGGCGAGCGTTTCGCGCAGGGTTTCGACAGCCTTGTTGCCCCGTCGGGGCACGACCACGGCGGCGGGTGCGCGCACGGCCACGATCTCAAGGGCAACAACGACCTGTTGACGCTGACCCAGCCGACCATCATCCAGGGCATCCACAGCGCCTATCTGGAAGCCGGCGCCGATCTGATTGAAACCAACACCTTCAACAGCACGTCCGTCTCGCAAACCGACTATGCCCTGCCGCATCTGGTAACCGACCTCAACCGCGAGGCTGCTCGACTGGCTCGCGAAGTCTGCGATGCCTGGAGCTCCCGCACGCCTGACAAGCCGCGCTTCGTGATTGGGGTGCTCGGACCCACCAGCCGCACCGCCTCGATCAGTCCGGACGTCAACAACCCCGGCTATCGCGCGACCAGTTTTGGCGAACTGCAGGACGACTATGAGCGGGCAGCGGATGCGCTGATCGATGGCGGCGCGGATGCACTGATGGTCGAGACCATCTTCGACACGCTGAATGCCAAGGCCGCGCTGTTCGCCATCGAGCGTGTCTTCGAGGCGCGCGGCGGACGCCTGCCAATCATGATCTCGGGCACCATCACCGACCGCTCCGGACGCACGCTGTCGGGGCAAACGGCGGAGGCGTTCTGGTACTCGCTGCGGCACGCGCAGCCGTTTGCCATCGGCCTGAACTGCGCGTTGGGGGCCAAGGATCTGCGCGCGCACGTCGACATCCTGGCGCAGATCGCCGAGTGCCGGATCAGCGCCCATCCCAACGCCGGCCTGCCTAATGCGTTCGGCGAGTACGACGAGTCCCCCGAGCAGATGGCCGCCCAGCTGCGCGAATTTGCCGCCAGCGGTCTGCTGAACATCGTCGGCGGCTGCTGCGGAACCACGCCCGCGCACATCCGCGCGATTGCCGACGCGGTGGCCGACATAGAGCCGCGGGCAGCCCTGCAGCTGGCGGCCGCCGCATGACTCGCAGCGTATTCCAGACCGCACGCCGGTCCCTCGCATGAGCACCCTGCAGCGCCACACCCGCCTCTCCGGCCTTGAGCCGCTGGTCATCACGCCGGAGATCAACTTCGTCAACGTTGGCGAGCGCACCAACGTCACCGGCTCGGCCAGATTCCGCAAGCTGATCGTCGACGACCGCTATGACGAAGCGGTCGACGTTGCCCGCCAGCAGGTCGAGGCCGGCGCGCAGATACTCGACGTCAATTTCGACGACGGCATGATCGATGCCGAAGTCGCCATGCCGCGGTTTCTCAACCTGATTGCCGCCGAGCCCGACATCGCGCGCATTCCGGTGATGGTCGACTCGTCCAAGTGGAGCGTGATTGAAGCCGGGCTGCGCTGCCTGCAGGGCAAGGGCGTGGTCAACTCGATCTCGATGAAGGAGGGTGAGGCCGCGTTCATCGAGCATGCCCGCAAGGTGATGCGCTACGGCGCCGCCGCCGTGATCATGGCGTTTGACGAGCGGGGTCAGGCCGACACCTGCGCCCGCAAGGTGGCGATCTGCACGCGCGCCTATCGGCTGCTGGTTGACGAGGTCGGATTTCTCCCCGAGGACATCATCTTCGACCCCAACATCTTCGCCATCGGCACCGGCATCGAGGAGCACGCCAACTATGCGGTGGACTTCATCGAGGCGACTCGGATCATTCGCAGCACCCTGCCCCATTGCCACGTGTCGGGCGGCGTCAGCAACGTGTCGTTCTCATTTCGCGGCAACAATTCGGTGCGCGAGGCGATCCACAGCGTGTTCCTGTTCCACGCTATCCGAGCCGGCATGGACATGGGCATCGTCAATGTCGGCGGCATGCCGATCTACGACGATCTCGATGACGATCTGCGGCAGCGGGTCGAAGACGTGGTGCTCAATCGCCGCGCCGACGCCACCGAACGGCTGCTGGAAGTCGCGGGTCGGCACAAGGGCGGGACGCGGGATGCGGCACCGGGCGCCCAGGAGAAGCTTGCTTGGCGCAGCCTGCCGGTGGACCGGCGGCTGGCGCATGCGCTGGTCCATGGGATCGACGAGTTTGTGGTCGCCGATACCGAGGAGGCGCGCGCCGCCGCCAGCAAGCCGCTGGAAGTGATCGAAGGCCCGCTGATGGCCGGCATGAACGTGGTCGGTGATCTATTCGGTGCCGGCAAGATGTTCCTGCCACAGGTCGTGAAGTCGGCGCGAGTAATGAAGAAGGCGGTCGCCCACCTCATTCCGTACATCGAGGAGGAGAAGCTGCGCAGCGGCGATGCCGGCAAGAACAACGGCCGGATCCTGATGGCGACGGTCAAAGGCGATGTCCACGACATCGGCAAGAACATCGTCGGCGTGGTGCTGGCCTGCAACAACTTCGAGGTCATCGACATGGGCGTGATGGTGCCGGCCCAGACCATTCTTGATCGGGCCAAAGCCGAAGGCGTCGACCTGATTGGCCTGTCGGGCCTGATCACGCCCTCGCTGGAGGAAATGAGCCATCTGGCCCGCGAAATGCAGCGCCAGGGCTTCACCACGCCGCTGATGATTGGCGGCGCCACCACCTCACGCGCCCATACGGCGCTGAAAATCGCGCCGCACTACAGGTCGCCGACGATCTGGGTGAAGGACGCCTCGCGCGCGGTCGGCGTCGCGCAGTCGCTGATCAGCGCCGATCTGCGCGGCGGTTTTGTCGCCGCCAACGAATCCGATTACGCAGCGATCCGCGAGCGTCACAAGGACCGCGGCAGCCACAAGCGGCTGGTGAGCTTCGAGGCCGCCAGGGCGCAGGCGTTTGACGGTGGCTGGGCGGACTACACGCCGCCGGCACCGCTGTGTCCCGGCATCACGGTGTATGAAGACTATCCGCTGGCCGAGCTGGTCGAGGTCATCGACTGGACGCCGTTCTTCCAGACCTGGGAACTGGCCGGTCGCTATCCTGACATTCTCTCCGACGCGGTAGTTGGCGCGCAGGCCATCGAACTGTTCGCCGATGCCCGGCAGATGCTGGCGCAGCTGATCAGCGAGCGCTGGCTGCAGGCCAAGGCGGTGGTCGGCATCTGGCCGGCAAACTCGGTCGGTGACGACGTGCTGGTGCAGCTGTCCGCAGAGCATCCGCAGCCCACTGCGCAGCTGAATTTCCTGCGCCAGCAGGTCGACAAGCCGGTGGAGCGGCCAGACTTCTGCCTCGCCGATTTCATCGCACCGCTGCACGCCGGCAAACAGGACTGGATCGGCGCCTTTGCGGTGACTACGGGCCTGGGCATCGAACCTCATCTGGAGCGCTTCGAAGCCGAGCATGACGACTACCGCAGCATTCTTCTGAAGTCGCTGGCCGACCGTCTAGCCGAGGCGCTGGCCGAGCGCCTGCACCAGCGTGTTCGCACCGAGCTATGGGGCTATGCGGCAGACGAGGCGCTCGACGCCGCTGCGCTGATACGCGAGCAGTATCGCGGCATCCGCCCGGCGCCCGGCTATCCGGCCTGTCCGGATCACAGCGAGAAGGGCACGCTGTTCCGGCTGCTTGATGCCGAACGTCATACCGGCCTGAGTCTGACCGACAGCTATGCCATGTACCCCACCGCAGCGGTATCGGGATACTACTTCTCACACCCCTCCAGCCAGTACTTTGTGCTGGGCAAGGTGTCGCGCGAGCAGGTCGAAGACTATGCCCGGCGCAAGGCCTGGACGCTTGCCCAAGCCGAGCGCTGGCTGGCTCCCAACCTCGATTACGATCCCGAGTAGGAGCGCTCAAGCACCCCCGAGTGACCGCATGTTTCAGCTGCCCTCGCAGCCGTCCTGAAACAGCGCAGCGCCAGGCTCGCCCGGCGTACGCGCGCAGTCGCAGGTCTCTCCGATGCGCGAGCCGGTGGCGACCACCGCGACGTCGCTCACCAGAGGGTTGCCGGCGCTGCCGTTCCAGAAAATCTGCGGGGTGATGCCGAGACTCGCCCAGGGTGCGGCGCTGTGGCGATCACTGAAGAAGGTCAGCGCGCTGTTGCCACCGTCAGACAGCACGATGCCGTAACGCTGCATGGTCCGCAGAATCACCTGGGCGGCGGATTTCCCTACCAGACCAGGTCGTCAGGCACCTGGTACCTGGGATCGGCGTAGGGGTCCTCCTGGACGGTAGCGTTGGGATCGACCCGCAGCGCCACGGCATCGGCAAAGATCGTCTGTGCTTCCTCCAGTACCGCAACCGTCACCAGCAGATAGCGGCCTTCGTTCTGGACCACGCCCAACTCACCCGCGTTGAGCGCCTTCAGCTGCTCGGCGTTGACGTGTATGCGCTTGATTTTGCCGCCGTACTCGAAGTGCCGGGTGAGTTCGGCAGCGGGATCGTTGAGACCCTTGTCGCGCAGATGCTGGGCCAGCGCGCTGCGGGCCTCGCGGCGCAGCTTGGCTGCGTCCTGCTTGGCCTTCTCGGCGGCAATCCGCTCGTCCTTTTCCTTCTGTGCACGCAGGGCGTATGCCTTTCCCAGGTCCATCTCGGCGCTGCGGCCGGCGTTGCGCCGCGGCTGGGCGGGTCGGCCGGATCGCTCTGGCGAAGATGGGTGGTTCGGCTTGCCCGCGGGTCTTCCTTGCCCCGGCCGGGCTGACCCGCGTTCGCTGTTCGGCCGGCTGGAGGCAGGCCGCTGCTCGGAAGGCTTGCCGCGGGGGGTCTCGCCGTCGCGCCGGGCAGGTGGACGGGATGGGGCGCTGGGTCGTTCGACAACCGGCGGCTTGAAGCCAAGCTGAGCCAGCTGATCGCGTAGGGATATGCTCATTGGGTCAGTGTGAAGGCAGGTGTGTTTACCAGTGCGGCGGCGGCGGTTCATCGCCGGCGTCGGCGTTCAGCGCGGTGCGCAGTTGGCCGAGGTCGTGCAGCGCACGCTGCAGCAATCCGGTCTGTTGCGCAAGTTCGTTGCGGCTGGCTGCCAGCGCGTCGCTCAGTTCAATCAGGGCCTGCTCCTGGAAGGCAAGCCGACTTTCGATGTCCACCAGCCGTTGCCCGGTGGCTTCGCGCTCCGCCCCTTCTGACAGCGTATTGGACATGCCTGTGCTCATGCCGGGCCGTGGATCCTGAGTCGCGGAAGAGAGACTTCGGTCATGCGCTTGGCCGCTTCCGGACCCGGCTGCAGTCCAGAAAATGCAAACGGCCGGTGCGAGGCACCGGCCGCTGCGCGCTGCGTCAACCTGGGTTGCGAGAACCGCTTACAGCTTGACAATCTCGATCAGCTCGACCTCGAACCGCAGAGTCGCGTTGGGGCCGATCGGGCCCGGGGTGCCGCGATCTCCGTAAGCCAGCTCAGACGGGATCCAGAGCGTGTACTTGGCGCCGACCGGCATCAGCTGGAGCGCTTCGGTCCAGCCGGGGATGACGGCATTGAGGGCAAACTGCGCCGGCTCACCGCGATCCACCGAACTGTCGAACTTGGTGCCGTCGAGCAGCGTGCCCACGTAGTGGACCTTGACCGTATCGGTGGGTGCCGGCTTGGCGCCGCTGCCGGCGTTGACGACCTGGTACTGCAGTCCGGATGCGGTCGCCTGGACGCCACTGACCGACTTGTTCTTGGCCAGGAAGGCTTCGCCGTCGCTCTTGTTCTTGGTCGCAGCAACCTGCATTTCGGCTTCGCGCTTGCCCTGCAGCTTCTGCGCGAAGCTCTGCTGCAGCGCCATTGCCTCTTCCTGACTGATTTTCGGCTCTTCGCCCTTGAGCGCCGCCTGCAGCGCCTGGATGACAACGGCCACGTCGATCTCGTCCTTGATCTGGGTCAGCGATCCGCCGATCTGCATGCCAACCATGTAGCTGATCTTGTCCTTCTCGGTCTTCAGCTCCTGGCCGAAGGCGACGCCGGAACCGGCGAGTACGCCTGCCGTGGCAACGGCAAGCAAGGTGTGGCGCAGGGAAAACTTCATCAGACACTCCGTGGGAAGATTGAGCAATCGGTAAAGAAACCGCCCCGATCGCGAAGGGCCGCGTATTGTGGGGCCGAGCTTTGCCTCACGCAACGCGTGGCGGATGGACCGCGGTGACCACGCCGGGTTCCCGACAGTTCCAATCAGCGATGGGGAAGGTTAAGCCAGACCAGCGCGTGGCAGGCCAGCACCACCAGCGTCAGTCCCACTCGCAATCGCGCAAACCAGGGCGGAGCGCTCAGGGTTTCAGCGCGCGTGTCGATGATTACCGCAATCACGAACCCGAGGGCCAGCGCCGGCACGGCCGTGTCGAGGGGCAGCATGAGCGTTGGCCAGGCCAGCAGGCTGGGCATCACCGCTCGCAGGTACTCGTGCGACGGCGCTCCCTGCGACATCG
The DNA here is from genome assembly GCA_038205755.1 of Lysobacterales bacterium. Lineage (GTDB taxonomy): Bacteria > Pseudomonadota > Gammaproteobacteria > Xanthomonadales > Xanthomonadaceae > JANNWF01. The sequence continues at coordinate 55,653 of JBBRBN010000012.1, forward strand.
CCCGACCCCAGCGGATGCCGCCAAGAAACGACAGAATGATCGCCGAGTAGGCGACGAACGCGCCCGACGTCCACAGCGGCACCGCCGGCCACCAGCCAGCGGCGGCAAGTGCGATGAACGGGATGACCCCGAGCCAGCCGAGTGCCACCGCCTGTTGTCCCGACCGTTCTTCACTTGCATTCACTGTCTACAAACTCCCGTCGGGTCACCCTGCGGCGGACCGCCAACCCTGCAACTACCAATCAAAGGATGCCAAATGGAATCGCTCGACGCACTTGCCGCGGCCCGAGCCGCCCACCCGCTCGCACCGGCGGCTGGCTCGACAGCCGAAACTGCGGCGCTGGAAACGTTTTCCGCGTTCTTTTCCAGCTTCGCGCCGGATCGCATTGAACGTCTGCTGAGCAAGACCTACAGCGCCGACGTCTACTTCAACGATACGCTCAAGAGTATTCGCGGAAGCGCAGCGCTGCAGCACTATCTGCAGGAAAGTGCTGCAGCGGTCGAGGACTGCCGCGTCACCATCGAAGACACGACCCGCACCCGCGAGGGCGACTATCTGGTGCGCTGGAAGATGATGATCCGCTTCAAGCGCTTCCGGCGCGGTGTGGATACGTGGACCGTTGGCATGAGTCATTTGCGCTTCGATGAGCAGGGCCGCGTCGCCTACCACCAGGATTACTGGAATGCCGCGGACGGCCTGTACGAGCACATTCCCGTGCTCGGATGGATGATCCGCGCGATCAAGCGGCGCCTGTGAGGCTAACAAACGCGCAAACGTCTGCCGGTGCTCAGCCCGCGCCGGGCGCTGGCGCTGCCAGCAGCGTTTCAATCTGCTCCAGCATGGCGGCGTCGTCCGGCGCCGTTGCGCTGCCGAAGCTGGCCACCACCTTGCCACTCCGATCAATCAGATATTTGTGGAAGTTCCACCCGGGTGCCTGCCCGGTCGCCTCTGCAAGTCGCTGGTAAAGCGGCGTCGCCTCATCTCCCTTGACCACGACCTTCTCGAACATCGGGAACTGGACGCCGTAGGTCAGGGTGCAGAACTCGGCGATGTCCTTTTCGTTGCCGGGTTCCTGGCCCATGAAGTCATTGCTGGGAAATCCCAACACTGCAAACCCGCGTCCCTGCAGGCGTGAATGCAGCGCCTCAAGACCTTCGTACTGCGGGGTGAAACCGCACTTGCTGGCGGTATTGACCACCAGCAGCACCTGTCCGGCATAGGCTTCACAAAGCCGCTCGCGCTGTTCGCCGGCCAGCCGTCTGTACTCCACATCCAGAGCGCCGTCGCAGGCGGCCTGCGCAACCGGCGCAGCGAACAGCCCGAGGGCAAGGCAAAGGCCAGTCAGGCGGGCAAACGTCATGCGGTGTCTCCGGTCGCGAGGGGATTGACCACGCGCATCCTAAACGGACGCTGTATGGATGGAGTGAAGTGGGACCTTTGCGGAGCAAGCGCTTGACGCGTCGAAATCTAGTGTTATAGTTGACTACAACACCGAATCAATAGCTCACCCGCACTGGAGGCTGCATGTGGTATCCACTGAAGAATTCAGTCTACGCGCTCGCCATTGCCGCGATGGCGCTGATGGTCTTGCTGGCCGTTGGCAGTCCGGTGCCACCCGCCCAGCAGCAAGCGAATCTGAGCGGCGAGGAGCATTCCAGGGCAATGCTTGCTGTTGAACACGCGCTTCCACATCTGTTCATCGCGGATGTCGCTGACAGGGCGCGCGCCACGGCCGCGCTGCGACTCGCCGCCGCGGCTATCAGCGACGAGCTGAAGACCCAGCCAGGTGCGGGCTCGGGCAGTCGGCTCGCCAGCAGCCGCCGCCAAGCGGCCATGCCGTTTTTTTCGTTCGGTTCGCCGCCTGATCGCTCAAGGGATCCCAGTGCATGAGCATGACCTGGAATGACAACACTCCGATCTACTTGCAGCTCAAGGAAAAGGTCGTGAGCATGATTCTCGATGGTGTATTGAAGCCCGGCGACGCCCTGCCCTCGGTGCGGCAAGTCGCGGCCGACTTCCAACTCAATCCGATCACGGTATCGCGGGCATATCAGGAGCTCGCCGATGGAACCCTGGTCGAAAAACGCAGGGGACTTGGCATGTATGTGACGGAAGGGGCGCCGGAAAAGCTGTTGGCCAGCGAGCGCGAGCGGTTTCTTACCGAAGAATGGCCCGCGGTCATCGAGCGCATCAAGCGCCTGGGACTGAGCGTTGACCGGCTGTTGCTGGCGATCAACGCGCCGGTGAGCACTGGAGCCCAGCAATGATCGCCGCCATTGAAGCGCGCGGCCTCAGCCGCAGCTACGGCGGCAAGCCGGCGCTGGACGGCGCCAACTTCAGCATCGCGCAAGGCCGCATCGTCGGTTTGATCGGTCCTAACGGTGCCGGCAAGACCACCGCGCTGAAGGCGATTCTCGGACTGTCCCCCTATTCCGGCGAGCTGAGCGTACTTGGGCTTGACCCGCGCACCCAGCGCGGTGAGCTGATGGAAGATGTCTGTTTCATCGCCGATGTCGCCGTGCTGCCGCGCTGGATCCGCGTTCGCGAAGTGGTCGACTTCGTGGCTGGCGTGCACCCCCGCTTTGATCGCAGAAAGTGCGAAGCCGTGCTTGCGCACACCAAGCTGGTGCCGGCGATGCGGGTCAAGGAAATGTCCAAGGGCATGATCGTGCAGCTGCATCTGGCCGTGATCATGGCCATCGACGCCAAGCTGCTGGTGCTCGACGAACCCACCCTGGGGCTGGACATCATCTATCGCAAGCAGTTTTACCAGAGCCTCTTGAACGACTACTTCGACCAGCAGAAAACGATTCTGATCACCACCCACCAGGTGGAGGAAATCGAGCATATCCTCACCGATCTGCTGTTCATCCGTGACGGCAAGATTTCACTGTCGACCAGCATGGACGACATGGCAGACCGCTTTGCGGAGGTAATGGTGGGGCCCGAGCAGGCCGCCGCCGCGAGAGCCCTGAAGCCCCTCGATGAGCGTCAGGTGTTCGGCAAGTCGGTGTTCCTGTTTGACGGCGTCAGCCGGGCCCAGCTGCGCGAGCTGGGCGAAGTCCGCACGCCCGGTGTCGCCGATCTGTTTGTCGCAACGATGAAAGGAGCCTACGCATGAACCGCTTGACGTGGCTGGTCCGCCGCGAGTTCTGGGAGAACAAGGGCGGTATTCTGTGGGCGCCGGTGTGGACCGCGATCGTGTTTGCGGGGCTGACGGTCATGGCGGCGATCACGGCCGAGGTGTTCAAGGCCAAGTTCACCGGCGGCGTGCAAATTGGCGTTTCGATCCAGGACCTGACCTCCAAGCTGGACGCCGAGGAGCTGGCCAAGATCGGGCCAGCGATCGATCTGGGGATGCTGGGCGTAGCCAGCGTGCTGAGCACGGTGCTGGGCTTCGTGCTGTTCTTCTACCTGCTGAGCGCACTGTATGACGACCGCCGCGACCGCAGCGTGCTGTTCTGGAAGTCGTTGCCGCTGTCGGACCGCGACACCGTCCTGTCAAAAGTGCTGACGGCTGCGCTGCTGGCGCCGCTGATCACCGCCGCGGTCAGCGTGTTGCTGCAGATCACCTTGCTGTCGCTGATGAGCATCCACGTGATGTTCTACGGCGTGAACCCGATCACCGTCATCTGGGGTCCTGCTGAGCCATTGGCAATCTGGCTGCGGCTGATCGCATCGATTCCGCTGAACGCCCTGTGGGCCCTGCCCTGTATCGGCTGGCTGCTCCTGGTTTCCAGTTTCGCCCGCAGTAAGCCGTTTCTCTGGGCGGTGCTGTTACCGGTCGCGCTGGGTCTCATGGTCAGCTGGTTTGATGTGCTCTCGACCTTCAGCATTCCGGATGCGGCGTACTGGAAGCACGTAGTGCTGCGCGTTCTGGGCGGCGTGTTTCCGGGCAGCTATCAGTTCCAGTACGGCCCAACAGAATTCGCGCCAGGCATCAGCATCATGGGCCTGAACGGCGTATCCAACTGGTCCGACATGGGCAAGGTGCTGATCAGCACACAGATGTGGCTCGGAGCCGTGGCCGGCCTGGTGATGATCTGCGGCGCGATCCGCATGCGCCGCTGGCGCGACGAGGCCTGATCGGCAGTGCGCTGACCCAATGGCCCGGCTTTCCGGGCCGTTGGGTGCTTGGACGTCGAGCTTAGCGGGCAGTCGACTTCAGCTTGTGGTTAAGCCGCACCAGCGTGGTTAACCCGCGCAGGGTTGCCGGTGCGCCCAGTGCCTTCTCGAAGCTTGAGTTGACCAGCCGCGAGTCACTCAATTTGCCTTTGCAGAGCCAGCAGAAAGCGGTGCCGAAAATGGCCAGCTGGTCGTCCTTGCTCTGCAGCGCCAGCAGTCGTTTGGCGGCCACTGCCTCCGGTGCTGCCTTGAGAAATCCGACGTTCACCGCGCCGGCTGCCTTGCGCTCGGCATCGGAGAACGGCAGGTTTTCCAGGATTGACGCCAGCTCGGCCTCCGAACGCAGGAACGTGGCGACGGCAAAGCCCAGCGCCGCCTCGAGCTTGGTTTCGATGCGCTGCTCAAGGGCAGTCGCGCTGGTCCGACGGGATGCAAACAGCATGTTGCCGCTGGCCAGAAAGCTGCTCACATCGGTGAATCCCAGCTCTTCGAACAGCAGCTGCAGCTGGTCCATCTTGACGTTGTGGCCGCCGACATTGATGGCACGCAAAAAAGCGATGTGGCGACTCATGAACATCCTCCAGACGGATTGAAAAGTGCGTCGCGCGTTGCTCCACTATGGCAGGGTCGCGGACCCATGGTAGCCAATCGGGTCGCGGGCCAGCGTCGCGCGGGCACTTTTCAACCTCTACAACGCTGCGCGGTGGCCAGCACCTCACCTCGCTACACTGAGGTATGCACGGGTGCCTCCGGTGAGGCTGAAAAGGTGATCGGATGTGCAGAACGCTCAATGACGCCATTCCTGAACTCTGTCTGGCGCTGCCAGACGCCGAGCAGTTCCTGTCGCACGGCTCACCCAACTTTCGCCTGCGCGGCGGCAAAGCCTTCGCCATCTACACGCTCAATCCCCACGGGGACGGCCGCGTTGCCCTGTGGCTGAACGCACCGCCGGGTGCGCAGGAGAATTTCGTCCAGCAGGACCCCGACACGTACTTCGTGCCGGCCTACGTCGGGCCACGCGGCTGGCTTGGCGTACGACTTGATCGCGGACTTGCGTGGGTGGCCGTCGTCGAGCGGGTTGTTGAGGCCTACCGGCAGGTGGCGCCGCGGTCGGAATCGGTGTGTGCCTCGCGGCTCGCCGTGAAGGCAGCAGACCGTGAACTCACGGCGGCCGAGATTGACCCGCTCATGTCCGAGCATGCCCAGCAGGTGATCAGCAGGCTTCGGGCGTTGTGCCTGGCGCTACCCGAGACAACCGAAGACGAGCAGTTCGGAACACCGGTCTGGCGCGCCGGAAAGCGCGTGTTCGCGGGCGCACACGCTTACGGCGGACCGCTCCTCCTCACCTTCTGGGTCGGACGCGAGCGGCAATCGCTGATGACGGCGGATCCGCGCTATCGGATTCCCGCTTACATGGGCCACAACGGCTGGATCGCGCTGGACGCCAGCGCATCCGTCGACTGGGACGAGATCAGCGCGCTTACCCGCGACAGCTACCGGAACTTCGCCCTGCGGCGCATGCTGCACGCGCTGGAAAGCGGCGCAGGCTGACGACTCGGTTCGTCGATCAGCGGTGCGCCGGCCATACTCCGTCCCAGTCGTCCGGCGGTGGAGCGCGCTCCAGCATCCAGCACCGTTCCAGGAACGTCAGGCTCGGGCCGTCCGTTGGGAAGCAGCTCAGGACGTCCTCAAAGCAAGCCACCGCGCCGCCCCAGTCGCGCCGCGCGTAGCGTTGACGTCCAGCCGCAAAGCGCTCCAACGCGGCAGGGTCGAGCAGCTCACTTCCCACCATCAGCTGGTGGATGGTGGCGGCCTGTTCCTTGCCCTTTACCCTGACGTGGTCAAGCTCGCGCAGCGGATAGCTCTCGCGCAACGCCAGCCGGGTGCCCTCACTGATGATGATGGTCACGTCGTAGCTCTTGGTTGCCGATTCCAGGCGGGCCGACAGATTCACGGTATCGCCGATCACCGTGTAGTCCATGCGCCGCGGCGAACCGACGTTTCCGGCTACCAGTTCGCCGGTGCTCAAACCGATGCCAATCGCCAGCGGCTCTTCGCCGCGCTGCCGGCGCAGGCCGTTCAGCGCTTCCAGCCGCTCGATCATTCCGATCGCCGCCCGCACGGCGGCATCGGCATCTGCTGGCCCGGAGAACGGCACGCCAAACAGCGCCATCACCGCGTCGCCGATGAACTTGTCGAGGATGCCATCCTGCGCCGAGATTGCGTCCACCATCGCTGAAAAGTACTCGTTGAGCATCGCCACCGTGGCGCGCGCGCCCAGTCGCTCGGAAATGCTGGTGAAGTCGCGGATGTCAGAGAACAGCACGGTGGCGGTCTGGGTGACGCCGCCCAGATTGAGGTCCGGGTCGGCCAGCATCTGCTCGGCCACCTGGCTGGGCAGGTAGCGCGACAGCGTGTTGCGTACGCGCTTTTCCTCGGTGACATCCTCGAACACCAGCATCGACCCGATCGTGTGATCCTCCAGATCCGCCAGCGCCACACGCGTGACGTTGGCCTGGCGGCGGCTGCCGTCGGCGAGCTGCAGTTCGGCGTCGGCCAGATAGGCGTGCTCACTGCCCGCGCTCAGCGATCGCCACCATGCGTTGTCACCGCCCAGCGCGGTTGCCAGTGGCTGACCGTGAATTCCTTCGTCGACCCCCAGCAGCACCTGCGCCGCCGTATTGGCCTTGACCACGTCGGCGGCACCGTCGAGCGTTACCACGCCGTTGCTCAGGCTCTTCAGAATGCTCTCGCTGTAGCGTCGCTCGCGGTCGAGGTCGGCAAACAGCTGTGCGTTTACCAGCGCGATGGCGGCTTGTGCGGCAAACGCGCGCAGCCTGCGCGCGTCGTCGTCGGTGAATTCGCCGTCGATGCGGTTCAGCGCCTGTATGACACCGATGCAGCGCCCGTTGCGATCTTCGACAGGTACGCAAAGCAGGCTGCGCGTGGTGTAACCGCTGCGCTGGTCGAACGCCGGGTTGAATCGCGGGTCGGCGTAGGCATCTTCGACCCGGACGACGGCTGAACGCCGGAAACAATCACCGACGATGCCGCTGCCGGCCGGAAAGCGCATGACCTCCTCGACACCTTCGGCGATCTTGCCCCACAGCTCATCGGTGGCCGGGTCGTATAAAAACAGACTGACCCGTTCAGCGCCAACGAAGCTGCGGGTAGTGGCGACAATTCGAGCCAGCAGGGGGTCCAGACGCAACTCGGTGGCCAGCGCGAGACTCACCTCGAAAAGGTCGTTCTGCTCGCGATGGGCGTCGCGCAGCGCGGCAATCATGCGATTGGTTTTGGCCGCGATCAGGCTGAATTCGTCGCGGGTGATGATCGGCACGAACGTGTTGAGCTTGCCGCCGGACACGTCCGCCAGACCGCCAATCTGCAGCCGCAGAATGAAGGCCAGGTTGTTGCCGTAGGACCACAGCAGGCGCAGCGCCAGCAGCAGAACCACGCCGATCACAAAGCCGATGTCGATGAACACCGCCTGGCGCAGCTTCGAATGCGGCTCGTCGTGGATGTGGGCGATCAGGTAGTCGATGTCCTTGACGATGACCAGCCCGGCCACGATGCCAGTGAAGATGGCCACACTGATGAAGATGATCACCAGCCGGTCGGTGATCGGGAAGATCCGCTTTGGCGACTCGGTCAACGACGTCAGCGTGGCGGGGGTGCGGCGCTCGCGCCGCAGCCCGTTGTCAAGCCCGGCGAAGATGCCGAACATGGCGCAGCCGATAAGGACCTTGCCGCCGGATTCGAGCGGGAAATCCAGCGCGTAGTGGTTGTAGAGCGCCACGCCGATACCCACCGCGAGAAACAAACCGAAGTCGATCAGGAACTGGTAGATCGATAGCGTGAACGGCTCACCGGCGGGCATCAGCCGGTGTTCGAACAGCAGCTTCAGGACGAACGCCGCTGCGAACGCCAGCGCGAAAGACATCAGCACCGCCAGTGACTCCAGCCCGGCGATGAACGGACAGACTCGCACGCCGTAGACGCTCAGCACGCAGGCGGCGACCAGGTAATAAACCGCCACCAGCCGGTGATCGTGCGTCCCATCGCCAGCGAAGTGCCCTGCCGCAACCGCCGGCAGCTGCTGGGTGATGCGGTTGGAGGTGGCCGGCTCAGCCATAGTGATCGAGCGTGGCAGCCGCAGCGGCGGGATCAATGGGCGAGCGCCAGTCCTCCATCATCACGATGTAAAGCAGCTTCTCGAACTCGGGACGGAAGCGCGCAATGACCGCATCCGGGTCGGCCAGTCGCTTGCGATCGCACATCAGCCCGAAATGCACGCCACCGTTGTAGCTCAGGATGCTCACGCCGATGCCGATGCTGCCGCTCTGCGGCACCCAGAACATGGTCTCGTGCAGCTTCGCGCCGGCCAGATAAAGCGGCATCTGCGGTCCCGGCACATTGGTGGCGACGACCGTGGCCTTGCGGCTCAGAAACTCCAGCGCCACGCGCTGCACGGCGGCCGGCGCCATTCCCAATGCAGCCAGCGCGCCAAAGGTCACCAGGGCCTGCTTGGAGCCCTTGATCTCGCGCATGCTGGCCGCCACCCGGCGCAGCCGCTCGACCGGATTGGCCTCGCCGATCGGCAGTTCGAGAAATACCAGGCCGAAGTGATTGCCGAGCTTCTTGGCGTGCTCCAAGGGCCGCAGATTGACCGGCACGGTGGCTCGGATCACCAGGTCGTCCACGTCTTCGCCGCGTTCGATCAAAAAGCCCCGAAGTGCGCCAGCCACCGATGCCAGCAGCACATCGTTGACCGTGCACTCAAGCGCGCAGCAGATTGCCTTGACCTCGGCCAGCGGCAGCGGCTGCGCCCAGGCGCAGCGCTTCACCACGCCCAGCGGGCCCTTCAGCGAGGTGGCCGGGTCGTCGGACAACGCCAGCGCATGAGCCAGCTCGGCGGCAATGCTGGCTCCCTCCTTGACCAGCACGCCGGCCAGCGACGGATGCTGATAGACCTCCAGACCCTTGTGCAGAATCTTGCTGCCGAACTTCATGGCCCGGTCCAGGCGCTCGATTGCCGGGTCAAAAAACTGCGCAGTGACCTTCTTGCCGTCCTCCTTCAGCCAGGCGGCGTGCAGGGCGGCGTCCGGGTGCGGCTCTGGCGACACGTCGGTCAGCGACAGCAGCACCTGGACCAGCGCTATGCCGTCGGCGTAGCAGTGGTGGATGCGCATGATGAGCGCGCTGCCGCCGTGGTAACGCTCGACCAGATGGAACTGCCACAGCGGCTTGGACTGGTCGAGCGGCGTCGAGGCAAGCTGGCTGACCAGGTCCTGCAGTTCGCATTGACCGGCGTTGCCCGGCAGCGCGGTTCGCCGCACGTGCCAATCGATATCAAAATCCTCGTCGAACTCCCAAAACGCAGAAGAGTCCAGATCCACCGCTTTTTGCCGGAAGCGCTTGAAGGAAAGGAAGCGCTGCTGCAGCAGACGCTTCAGGGCGGCCAGATCGAGCGGTGTCTCCAGCATCATTACGCCGGAGATCATCATCAGGTTGGTGGGCCGCTCCATCCGCAGCCAGGCGGTGTCGACTTTGGACATCGCCTCACGGCGTCGGTGTCGGCCCAGCTTTGGCATGGCAGTCGCTACCCGCGGATGAACGTCTGCGCCGATGGTGCGCCGGGGTGATGAAAGCGTCAACGCGCCGCCCCTGGTCCGCTGGCACTGTGCGGCGGCCAACCGACCGCAGCCGCTCCCGCGAGCAGGCTTGTGAACTGTCGACCAGACCCAAGGTCTATCGATTCACCACCCCACCGAGGAGAGCAACGCATGCTGATCCAGTTGAACCACGACGAGAGTGTGGAGGGCCATGAAGCGCTGGGCCGTCACGCCGAAGAGGTGACCCGCAAGGCGCTGGAGCGCTTTGACGACCACGTAACGCGGGTGGAGATCCATCTGCGCGACGTCAACGGTGAGAAGGCCGGTGATCGCGACAAGCATTGCCTGATGGAGGCTCGGGTGGCGGGACGGCGGCCGATTGCGGTGCGCGACCAGGCGGATTCGCTGCATCAGGCGCTCGATGGCGCCGCTCGCAAGCTGGTTCGACGACTGGACAGCACGCTTGGCAAACAGGTGAGCAAACGCCGCAGCAACCTGCTCCCAACCATTTGATTATCGGCCCGTCGGCGGCGGCTTCGAGCCGTTGCCGACGGGCGCGCTGCGCCACTGATCGGCAACCTCGGCACTCTAGCCCGCATGTTTCATGAATCTCGCGCGCCCTCGCTTGTCTCTTGTCCGCACAGGAGACTACCTCAGTCGGTCGTATGGCCCGCTACGCCGCTCCTTCGGTAGTCTCCTGTGCGAACAACATCCTGCGCGATCAT